>CAZRGL010000254.1:0-14901 GCA_964599485.1 uncultured Polyangiaceae bacterium | reverse complement strand
CACCCGCAGGTCGCCATATTCTGCCGGCAGGGGTACGGGCTTGTAGGTGGGCAGGTGCTCGCCGAAGTCGAGGTAGCCCCAGTGATCGAGGTAGAAGTGCTGCCGTCCGGTCAGGGTGCGCCAGGGCACCAGATGCTCGACCTGGGTGACGAACGATGAGTAGGCGCGGTCGTCGGTGACCAGGCCCGACCACACCGGGCTGTTGAGCAAGCGGCGCGGCTGCGACTGCAGATCCTTATAGCTGACCCGGCTGCTGCGCTGGCCCTTGGCGAGCTTGTCGCACAGCGGCATGCCGGTTCGTTCTTCGAGGTATTCGTAGCCTCGGTAGGCGGCCTCGCCGTTGGTCTCGGGCGCTAGGTGCAGGATGATGTTGGCGCCCTCTTCTGCTTCGCGCAGTGAGGGCAGCGTCTTGCCGCCGACCTGGTGGGTGGGGGAGTGCTCGACGAGCTCGTCGTACAAGTCGCTGGCGTCGTATTTGACACCGTGGGCACCTAGCTTGCGGGCGCCTTCTCCCAGCGCCTTGTAGCGATCGCCGAGCTCGGCATAGTTGCGCCTCACGATCTTCATGTTCGGCATGGTCTTGCCGGGGATGGCTTCGCACTCGCCCTCCATCCAGTCGGCGACGTCGACCTGGGCAATCTCTGCCGGGCTGTCGTGCGCCAAGGCCGACAGCACCATGTCCTCGACCACGTCGGGGAAGTGGCGGCCCGCCATCTCGCCGGTCTTTTCGGCTACTGCCTTGAACAGATCCCAGTCCGATTTGCTCTCCCAAGCAGGCTTGACCGCCTCGGACAAGGGGTGAATGAAGGAGTGCATGTCGGTGCTGTTCAGATCGGCCTTCTCGTACCAAGTGGCCGCGGGCAGCACGGCGTCGGAGTAGAGGGCCGAGGTGTCCATGCGGAAGTTCAGATCGACGATGAGATCGAACTTGCCGACCGGTGCCTCTCGATACGCGACGTTCTTGACCAGCCCTTCGGCGCGCTCCTCGGCAATGGCGTTGTCGTGGGTGCCCAAGTAATGGCGCAAGAAGTACTCGTGGCCTTTGGCGCTCGACATCAGCGCATTGCCGCGCCAGATGTACCAAGTGCGGGGCCAGTTTTCCGGCGCATCGATGTCTTCTACGGCGAACTTGAGGTCCCTGCTCTTGAGTCGCCCGATGACGTGATCGATGATCTCTTGGTCGCTGTCGGCGCCGGCTTCACGCGCCTCGCGCACGACCTCGATGCTGCTCTCGTTGAACTGCGGGTAGAACGGTAGCCAGCCGGCGCGCACGGCGCGGACCTGCATGTCAGCGGTGTGGCCTTGGGCTAGTGAGGCCTCGCGGGGCACCGAGTGGTACTCGGTGAACTCCGCCTCGTAGCGCCACTGGCAGCTGTGCATATAGTGCCAAGAAGGAGCGTTCTGCAGTCGTGGCGGACCGTGCCAGTCTTTGGCAAAAGCGATCGCCGACCAGGGCGCCGCTGGGGCCAGTTTCTCTTGGCCGACGTAGTGGTTGAGCCCGCCGCCGTTCTTGCCGACACAACCAGTCAGCATCAGCGCGACGATGCCCGAGCGGTACATCAAGTTGTTGTGGTACCAGTGGTTGATCCCAGCACCGATGATGATGCTGCACTTGCCGCCCGTCTTGTCGGCCGTGGCTGCCCATTCGCGCGCGAAGCTCACGGCGGTCTTGCGGGCGATGCCGCTCCAGCGCTCTTGCCACGCGGGCGTATAGGAGCAGGAGTCGTCGTCGTAGTTCTTGGGGTAGTCACCCTCGAGCCCGCGGCCGACGCCGTAGCGGCCCATCATCAGATCGAAGGCAGTCGTGACGAGCACCTCGCTGCCGTCGGCCTTCTTCAGCTTGATGGCGGGCACGCCGCGCTTGCTGAGCGTGTACTCCTCATCGGCGTCGAACTCTTCGAAACTGACCAGCGGCCGGTCGTCCTCGCGGCCCAACAGCGTGAGGACCGGATCGATGGCCTCGCCTGTGGTGGGATCTTCGTGCTTGAGATTCCACTGGCCCGCGGCGTCGCCCCAGCGCTGTCCCATGGCGCCGCCCGGCATGCGCGGCTCGCCGCTCTTGTTGTCGAGCATCAAGAACTTCCAGTCCCCGTGCTGCTCTTCGCTGTAGCGTTTCATGGCGCCAGCGCGCAGCAGTCGCCCGGGCCGGTAGTGGTCGTCTTGCTCGATGAGCTCGACCAGCATGGGCGCGTCGGTGAACTTCTTGACGTAGGCCTCGAAGCCTGGCGTGGTCTTGTCGGCGTAGAACTCCTTGAGGATGACGTGCACTACGCTCATCCAGAAGGCGCCGTCTTGGCCCTGGTTGATGGCCACCCACTGGTCGGCGTACTTGCTGACCTGGGCAAAGTCGGGTGTGAAGACCACCAGCTTGGTGCCGTTGTGACGGGACTCGGCGATGTAGTGGCAGTCCGGCGTGCGGGTCATGTTGAGGTTGGACCCCATGACCGCGATCATCTTGGAGTTGTACCAATCGGCTGACTCGGCCACGTCGGTCTGCTCGCCCCAGATCTCGGGCGAAGCGGGCGGTAGGTCGCAATACCAGTCGTAGAACGACAAGCACATGCCGCCAAACAGCTGCAGCATGCGCGCGCCGGCGGCGTAGCTGAGCTGGCTCATCGCGGGAATGGGCGAGAAGCCGACCACGCGGTCGGGGCCCCATTTCTTGGCGGTGTGGACGTTCGATGCGGCGCAGATCTCCAGCGCCTCGTCCATCTCGACGCGCCGGAACCCACCTTTGCCGCGAGCGCGCTGGTAGCGGCTGCGCAGCTTGGGATCGGCTTGGATGGCAGCCCATGCGTCGACTGGATCGTCGTGCTGCTTGCGCACTTTGCGCCAGATGTCGAGCAGCGCGCCGCGGACGTAGGGGTACTTGACCCGAATCGGGCTGTACAGATACCAGGAGAAGGAGATGCCGCGCTGACAGCCTCGCGGCTCATAGGGCGGGATGTTCTTGTCGATGATGGGATAGTCGAGCTGCTGCATCTCCCAAGTGACGATCCCGTCCTTGACGAAGATGCTCCAAGAACAGCCACCGGTGCAGTTGACCCCATGGGTCGAGCGCACGCGCTTGTCGTGCTGCCAGCGGTTTCGATAGAACTCTTCCCAAGCGCGCGTTTTGGGACTGAACAGATCCTTGATCCACTTCACGATTGCGGCTCCTTCCGAGCGACGAGGACCGAGCGGATCCCTCGCTGGCGTTTCGACCAGGCTGCGTTGAGCAGGATGAGCACCAGTGCAGCGAGCACCAGCGCGATGAGGATGACGCTGATGGGTTGGGTGGCGTGCTGCTTGGCCAGCTTGCCTTGGTTGGCAGCGTTCATGGCGGCGCGCAGCGCAAAGACCTCCTCGGCGGTCAGTGGCCTGTCGCCAAACACCTTGTTCATGAGGGCGAAGCCGGGGCTGCGCAGGGCGAGGTCGAGGTCCGAGTCGCCGAGACGAGCAAAAGCGTTCGTGAGATCCTTGGACAAGGTGCCGCCCCCGGTTAGGCCGCCAGCGCCCTGCATGGTGTGGCAGGAAATGCATGCCGGCCCGCCGTTCTCCTGAGCAACGCTGCCCATGAACAGGCCACGCCCAAGTGCGATGTCGTCTGCGGTTGCCAGGTTGACGGGTTTGAGCTTGCCAGCCAAGTCGCACTTGACGGCCGAGCAAGCCGTGATGACGTCGATGAGGGACTGAACCTGGGCGTCGTTGAGGCCCAGATCGGGCATCTTGGTGTTCTTGAAGTCGGCCAGCAGCTTGCGCGCCTCCGGATCGGAAGCGAGCATGGCGGTGGGCGTCTGGATCATCCGCTTGAGCCAGTCGGCGTCGCGGCGCTCGTGCACGCCCTTCAGATCCGGGCCCATGCGGTCGCCTTCGCCGATTTTGTGACAGTAGCCGCACTTCGAGATGAACAGCCTCTTGGCCGCCGGATCGACACCGTCTTCGGCTGCCCCGCCGTCGGGGGGCGCATCAGCAGCCGCGCTACCGGAAGCCGCTGGCGCCGCGGACGCTGTGCCTGCGGACGCTGTGCCGGCGGGCTGCGACGACGGCTCAGCGGCAGGGTCAGCGGACGGCTGGGCACTGGCTGCAGCGCTCGGCTCGGCACTTGGTGCCGCTCCTGGCTCTGCCGACGCGTTTGCCGTTGGCGCGCTGGTAGCGGTCGCTGAGGCGGTCGGTTGCGGTGGTTCGGGTTGTTTGGGCGGCTCGGCGGGCTGAGCCCATGCCAAGGCGGGCAACAAGACGAGTATTGAGATGGTGATGAGCGTTGAACGCACGTCCACGGTCCTCCGTACAGCGCCGCAGAGCAAGGCGTGTGCCAGCGTCGTGAGAACCGCTCTTCGCCTGCGTCACAGGGGCCTTTGTGCCACGCGCCTGTCTCGGGCGTCGGTGCACGACTGCTTTTCGTATCGCCGACGATACGTGCTTGTCGCGCTAGGTATACACCTGCCTACATTCGACTAGTCCGACCAAGGGGGCCGATTGTGCTCAGCCCTTGCCGGGGTCTAGTCGCTTCATCATGCGGTAGAGCGAGGCCCGGGTGATCCCCGCTTTTCTGGAAGCCTCGGCGATGTTGCCGTCCGTTTCGGCCATCAGCCGATCGATGAACTGACGCTGGAACTGTTCGAGCACCCGTCTCTTGGCGTCCTCGTAGCTTTCGTCGTTGCTGCTGGCAGCCATCTCGTCCGGATCTTGATCGAACAACACCGCGTCAGGCTCGATGACTTCGTCCGGAGCCAGCAGCACGAGCCGATCGATGAGGTTCTGCAGCTCGCGCACATTGCCAGGCCAGTCCCGCATTTGTAGGGCCCGAATCGCCCTGGGCGACAAGCGCTTGGTCGCCACCCCGTGGGCCAAGCAGCGTTGTCGCAGGAGGTGCTCTGCTAGCAGCGGTATGTCGCCCGCCCGATCGCGAAGTGGAGGCAAGGTGACACGCACGGCGCTGAGCCGGTAGTAGAGATCGTTGCGGAAGCTGCCATCACGTCCCATGGCCAGCAGGTCGACATTTGTGGCGGCGACGATGCGTGCGCGGGTGGGCACCGCCTCGGTCGAGCCCACAGGGATGACCTCACGTTCTTGCAGTGCGCGCAGGAGCTTGACCTGAAGCGCGGGTGACATGGTGGCGACCTCATCGATGAAAAGCGTGCCCTCAGAGGCCGTGACGAAGTAGCCCTTTCGGTCGGTCGTGGCGCCAGTGAACGCGCCCTTCTTGCAACCGAACAGCTCCGCTTCGGCGAGGGTGTCGGGTAGGGCGCCGGCGGCGAAAGCCACGAAAGGCCCAGTCCGGCCGCTGAGTCGATGGATGGCTCGGGCGACCAGCTCCTTTCCTGTGCCGTGCTCGCCGCAGACCAACACCGAAACGTCCGAAGGAGCGACCTTGCTCATGACGTCGAACTGCGCCGACATCGTGGGATCTTTGCTGACAATTCCCTCGAAGACAGGGTTGTCTCGTTCGGAGCCGGTCTCTGATTCCGCTTTGCCCAACGCGTAGCGCACCACGTCGACGAATTGCTCATTGTCGAAGGGCTTGGTGACGTAGTCCCAGGCGCCGCGCCGCATGGCCTCGACGGCAGAGTCGATGCTGCCGAAGGCGGTGATCATGATCACGCGGGTGTGTGACCAGCGCTGCATGATCATGGCCAGCAAATCCATGCCGCCGCGGCCGGGCATGCGAATGTCACTGATGGCGAGATCGAAGTGATGCTCTTCGAGCAGCTCTAGGGCTTGATCTACGTTGTTGGCCGTGCGCACTTCGGCGGGCAGCTCTCCGACGAGCATGGCGATGCCGTTGGCCATATCGGCTTGGTCATCGACGACTAGAACACTGGGAACGCTCACGACGAGTCCTCCAACCTCAAGGGGCCGGCGAGGTCATCATCGCCCACGGGCAACAGGATGTGAAACGCTGTTCCATCGTCCGGGTCACTGTTGACATCGATGCGTCCTCCGTGCGCCACGGTGATGTCGCGAGCAACCGAGAGTCCGAGCCCCGTGCCCGACGGTTTGGTGGTGAAAAACGGCTGGAACAGCTGATCGATGTCCTGCTCGGGAATCGCTGGGCCGAAGTTGTGCACGTGGATGCTGCATGTCGGGATGTCGTAGCCGTTGCTGGGGCTTGCCCCGAGCGCCAGACTTCGGCCCGAAGGACTGGCCTCGATGCCGTTGATGGCTAAGTTGAGGACCGCTTGGCGGAGCTGATGTGAGTCGGCCCGTACCCACATTGGTCCTGTCTCTTCGCCGTGCTCTACCAGTACCTCGATGTTCTTGCGACCTGCTAGTGGGCGCACCGAGCCTGCCACGTCGTTGACGAGCTCCTTGAGGTCGAGGCGGCTGAGCTCGGGCTCGCGCGGATGCGCCAAGGTGAGCAGATCGCCGACGATTCGCTTGCAGGCGCGGGCGTTGCGCAGGACGACTTCCAGGTGGGTGTACAAGGCGTCTGTTGGCTCGAGCTTGGCTAGCGCGTGTTGCGCGTACAGCGCGATGACGCCGATCGGATTGTTGACCTCGTGGGCAACGACGGCGGCGAGCTTGCCCACGTTGCTCATGCGGTCTTCTTGCATGAGCCCGCGTTTGACCGCGATACGCTCGGTGACATCACGAGCGATCATCACCAAGCCGATGGGCTTGCCGTCAGCCTCGTTGACGGGCGCGAAGGTTGCTTCATAGGAGCGGCCGTTGCGCTCGAAAGCGGGGTGCTCGATGGGACCGCTGCCTTCGCCTTGGGAATGGAGGGTGCGCCACCGCACCGCGCCGGCATGGCAATTGGCAATGCTCTCGTCCACGCTAGCCCAGAGCTGCTCGGCACGAGGATTGCGCAACAACACCCCCCCTTCCAAGTCGGAGAACAATACCGCATCGCCCATACAGTCGATCACTGCTTTCAGCCGGCTCCGCTCGTCTTCAACCAGGTTGCGGGTCGCGGCCAGCTCGGTCTGCTCGACGACCAGCTGATCGACAGCTTGTCGCAATTGCTCCTCGTTTTGCCTCAGCCGTGCCGCCAGTGTCTGGGCGAAGACCGAACAAGTTGCCAGTGTGATTGCCAAGGCGCCGAGCACGGCCATCGACCATTGCGCTGATATCTCGGTGGTGGTCATGCCGAGGGCCACCCAAAGCGAGTGATGGGCGATCAAACCGAGGGCCTCGCCCAGCACGACCGCGGCGGCCAGAGCTGCCGCCATCAGAGCTACGACAGAAGCGGCCTTGCCGCGGAGCGCGACACCAGCGTTTACGACGTGCAACACCAAGAGCCACAAGAAGGGATTCTCGGCTCCGCCGCTGAAGTGAATGAGCCCTGCCAAGGCGCTGCAATCCACGACGATTTGCGACAGCATCTCGCCCGCCAGCCCAGCGCGACGTGACCCGAGGGCGGCCAAGCAAGTGTTGTAGAGCAACAGTGCGCCGGTGATGCTGAACAGCCAGGGCTCGGTGCCGGCTGGGAGCCTGCCTAGCAGCGGACCCGCAACGAGCAACACCGCCGCCACGATGGCCACAGCTAGCCAGCGCAAACGGATCAGCCACCGTGACAGGCCGTCTTGCGCCGGGCTCGCATCGCTAGCGGCGGCCTCGTGCAGTGCCGGCAATGGGCTGAGCGGACTGAACAGCTGCCGCAACCGACTCCAGTAAGGATGCTCTACGACTCGACTCACGAGAATTGTCATCATGGCTCAACTCGGCTGCTTGTGCACGCGGCCCGGAGGTTTTTGCAAAACCCGAGCCAGCTCTGATGTTCGCCCAAAATGTGCTCCAGGAATCTCGGAATTGGGGGTTCGGACTGATTGCGCTAGGCTCGAAGCAGTTTTGAGGCCGTCAGCCTCGTCGGCGCGGCAATGGGGCAGGTGAGCTTGCTTGAGTCCTGAATGGACCTGGAGGCGGGATGAAGTGGAAGTTGTTTCTGGTTGTGATGTCGTGGGCAGTGCTCTGTGCTGCGGCGGCACCAGCGTCGGCGGGCAACCAAGTAAAGGGCGCGAAGACTTGCAAGTACTGTCACGAAAAGCCCGAGGTCGGCGGCCAGTACGCGCAATGGAAGAAGACGAAGCACGCTCAAGCATATCGGACACTTGGGACGGACAAGGCCCGCGCGATTGCCAAGAAGATGGGGATCGCGGGTGATCCCCAGAGCGCGAAAGAATGCACCGTATGCCACACCACCTTGTGGGATGACGCGGGCAACAAGAACGTGTTCGGCAAGAAATTCAAAGTGGAAGATGGCGTGCAGTGCGAGAACTGCCACGGTGCCGGCGGGAAGTACTGGTCCAAGAAGGTCATGAAGCGCATCACCAAGGAGGGCGGTGCCAAGCGGTCTCCAACGGCGAAGAGAACGGGCATGAAGACCGCAGGAAAGTCCACTTGCAAGCGTTGTCACACGGCCAAGCTGAGGCTGGGCGGCGTCACCTACATCAATCCGTCGTTCAAGAGTTTCGACTTCCCCAAGCGCTTCAAAGAGATCACCCACTTGCGTCCAAAGAAGTAGCGCTCTTTGGCCGTTGTGCGCTCTTTGTTAGGGTCTCCCAAACTCCCAAATGAGGAGCGGGGACATGACCTTCAAAGAGATCCTGTACGAAAAAAAGGATGGTGTTGCGCGCATCACCATCAACCGACCAGAGAAATACAACGCTTGCACGCCGGTGACGCTTCTGGAGATTGGCCAGGCGCTCACCGATGCCTGGGTGGATAACACCGTCGGCGTTGTGGTCTTCACCGGTGCGGGGGAGAAGGCTTTTTGCACCGGCGGCGATCAGAGCATTCGCGATGAAGGGGGGTATCAGGGCACCATCGCAGCACTGCCGCTCGAGGTCGCGTGGCAAACCGTCACCACACTGATCCGGACCATTCCCAAGCCCGTGATCGCACGTGTGAACGGGTTTGCCATCGGTGGCGGCCACGTCTTTCAAGTGGTTTGCGACCTGTCAATCGCGGCCGATACGGCCAAGCTTGGGCAGGCTGGGCCCAAGGTGGGCAGCTTCGATCCGGGCTTCGGCACGGCTGACCTGGCTCGCTCGGTTGGAATGAAGCGCGCTAAGGAAATCTGGTTCTTGTGCCGGAAATACACTGCCCAGCAAGCCCTCGAAATGGGGCTCGTCAATGCTGTCGTGCCCGCTGACCAGCTCGACGCCGAGGTGGACAAATGGTGCCAGGAGCTGCTGACCAAGAGCCCCACCGCGCTCAAGATGCTCAAGTACGCCTTCCACGCAGAGACTGATGGCACGGCAGGGATAACCAACCTCGGCGTCGGCGGGCTCAGCTTGTTCTACGGCACCGAAGAGTCGGTCGAGGGCCGCAACGCCTTCATGGAAAAGCGCAAGGCCGACTTCGGCAAGTTCCGCCGCAACGACTCCGGCGATGCTGACTCCAGCGAGGAGCCGGGTTGACGCGAGGGGGCCGCTGATGGCCGCGAAGCCCGACGATGAGGCCAGCCGTAGCGGAATCACGCGCGCTCATCTAGCCTAGCGGGCCAGCGATGGTTCCACCCGAAAACAGCGGCGATGGCGTTGACGCGTTGGTCAAGCGCGCCTTGTCTGATCCGCAGCACGCTGCGCGCTTGCGGGCAGTCAGGCAACTCGAAGGGACCGCTTCGCTGGTTCAGGTTGCTACGAGCAGCTCGGATGCCGACGTGGCCAAGGCAGCGCTGAAGAAGCTCAGCGAGCCCGCACAATTGGCAAATGTCGCTCAGCAAGCGAGCTTGCGCCCTGTGGCTCAGCTCGCCGCCAGCAAAATCAAGGACCAGACGCTATTGGCCCAGGTTGCGTGCGAGGCGCCTGACGCGGTCGTGGCCAAAACCGCTGTAAAGAAGCTCAGCGATCAAGCGTTGCTCGCCAAAGTAGCCCGCGCGGGCGTTGACCCCTTGGTCTGCCGCGTGGCGCTCAAGCGCATCACCGATCAGCGTGTTCTTTCCGACGTGCTACGTCGTGACGACAGCGCGGCAGTGCAGCGTTTGGGCGTGGACAAGACGACCGATCAGCGGGCGTTGACCGACATGGCGTGCGGTCAGGGGGAGGCAGAGCTGCGCAGCAAAGCGATAAATAAGCTCGAAGACCAAACGCTGCTCGCCGAAGTGGCCTGCCATGCGTGGGCGCCGGACAGCCGCGAGCTGGCCATCGAGAAATTGCGCGACGGCGTGATGCTGGCCCAAATTGCCAAGGAGGACGCCGCCTCATCGGTGCGGCTCAAAGCGCTCGGTCGCCTGCGCAGCCAACGCCTGCTCGCTCGGGTTGCCCGCGAGGCAGAGCATGCCGACGTGCGCGCTGCGGCGGTGGCCAAGCTCGACAACCGCAAGGTGGTCGCTGCCATTGCCGCCGAGGACCCGTCGGCGCGGGTGCGGGCAGACGCGCTCAGGCGCATCGAGGACCCAGAGCTGCTCGTTCTTGCAGCCGAGCAGGATCCCGCCTGGCGTGTTCGTCGCGATGCGGTTCGCCGTTTGCGTGATCGCGAGGCGCTGGCTTGGTTTGCACAAGAGGATGGGGCATGGCAAGTGCGCGAAGCTGCGGTTCGCAAGCTGCGTGATCAACGGACCCTGCGAAATCGTGCCGAGTTCGACAAAGCTTGGCAAGTGCGCCGCGCGGCGCTCGGTCGAGTGCGCAAACAAGCGGTCCTGATCAATCGTGCGCGCAACGATGATGAATGGCGTGTGAGACTGGCAGCGGTCAAGCGGGTGCGTGACCAGAAGCTGCTCGCGAATCGAGCCCAGTTCGACGAGGCGGTGGAGGTCCGGGTGGCTGCGGTGGGTCGCCTCGAAATGTCGTCGTTGCTCAGTCGTCTTTCGGAACAACAAGACGTCGAGCCCGTGCGCCAAGCAGCAGCAGAACGCATCGCTGCCTTGAGCAAACCCAACAAGCCCGATTCGGCTGACTAGTCAATGGCACAAAGGGCCTGTAGTCGGCGCTAGCGCAGGACGCGCGCGCCTTCACCCCGCAGGGCGCCCTTTTGGGCCGAGAACTAGCTAGCTCGTGTCGTCAGAAACGGGCTGACACGCTCAGCGTCGTGGCGCCGACGCGGATGGCCACAGCGGGGCTCGGTGTGGGGTCGTCGTCGGTTGCTGTAGAGGGTGCGGTGAGCCATATCGTCAGTCCGGCACCAGCCAATACCCCGCCAGCGATCATCACCCCGGTGGCGATGTTGCCGAGGCCGACAGCGTCCTGTCGATCCGCTAGCCCAGAGTCGCTGCAGGTGTTGGCTTCGTCGCAGTCCGCGTCGTCTGCCTTGCTCTTGGCGGCGAAACCCAAACCAGCGGCGACGCCGACAGCCGCGACTCCGGTGGCCAAGGTCGCGATTCCCAGAGGAAACTGCCAGCTGTTGACGTTGCCCCTGTCGCCGTCGGCGGGGGCGCCGTCGGCGGGGTCGTCGTCAGCCGGAGACTTGCTTGCTGGCTTGGTTTCGTCCTCCTCGAGGCGGGGGATCTCCACACGCACAGCGCCGGGTCCTTCGACGTTCAACAGCTTGCGCCACTTCTTCTTGCCCGGCGCGGACGCTTCGATGCGGATCGGCCCTGGATCGACGGGGATCTCGCTGCCCCACTGCGCGGCCAACATGGGCTCACCATCACGGCGTACGACGAGGCCCTCGTCAGGGTGACTGACAACGACCACGACTCGGCTGAGCTTCGGTTTCAGCGTCTCGAGCCGGTTGCGAGCGTCTTGTTCTCGCTCTAGTTGCCCGGCGCTCTTGGCCTGGGCGGCAACCTTGCGGAACCCAGCCCAAGCCGATGCTGTCTTGCCGATCTTCTCGTAGCAGTTCGACAAGTTGTAGAGGATGCCAATGCCAGGACCCACCCGTTGAGCCTCGGCGAGCTTGGGGCAGGCAGCGGCATAGTCACCGCGCTGCATCAGTTGGCGCGCCTCATCGAACAGAATGATGGCAGCTGCCCGTGGATTGTCAGGCGGCTGGCTACGGGCGCTGGTTGCTAGCAGGGTGAGTGCGACAACTAGAGCCGAGGCGCGTAGCGTGTTGAGCCACATCGCGATCACGATGCGGCGCAGGGCAGCGGATTGCAACCGCTCAGTAGGGATCAGCCCACAAGTCTTTGGGCTTGCTGGCGGTGTGGGGAGATTGACTCGGGGAGGGCGGCTGAGCCGAGACTTGGGGCCGCGCTGCACCCGTGGCGCTGGCTGGGGGCTTGGAGGTGACAACCGGCGCCGGCGGCGCCGGGGCGAGCGTCGAGGTGGTGACGGTCGTCGAGGCTACTGCGGTGGCGGTTGGCGTCGCGCGCTCTGAGGTGCGCGGGCGGGCTGCAGCGTCCGTGCCCGTTCGACTCGTAGCTGCACTCGACTTGGTGGCTGGCCCGGCCTGGTTGCTGTTGGGCATCAACAACCAGCCGCCCAACACCAAAGCGACAGCGGCAGCGACAGCGCCGACCCACATCACCCTTCTGGATTGGGTTGGGGCCCGTCGCGTCTCAGTCCACGCTTCTTGAGTCTGGCCAGCGGCCGCCTCGTTTCGCTCCTCCGCAGAGCCCACCGAAGCCGATGCTGGCTCGTCGTCTGGGGCTAGCTCGGTGTCCTCCGAGCCAGCGGTGGGCTTGTCGGCTCTTCTTCGCAGCGAATGGCCCTGGGGTGGCGGGACACTGCCGAGAGGCTTGGTCGCCTCACCGAGCAATCTGGGTAGAGGCACCGAATTGGATGCGATGACGTCAGCAGCCTCGAGTGTGCCAACGATCCGCTCCACCAGATGCAATGCTCGGGTAGGGGCAAATGGGGCCAGCGCGGCGGCCAGCTCGGCTACGTTGGCGAAACGCTTGTCAGAGTCGCGCTGCAAGCAGCGCTGAATGACCGTGTCCAGCTCGGAGGGCGCGTCCACGATGCCGCCCAGACCGCCGTAGCCGACCACGATGCTCTCGCAAATGGCCATGATGGTGTTGCCGCTGAAAGGCGGCTCGGCCGTCAGCATCATGTAGAGCGTTGCTCCGAGTGACCAGATGTCCGCGCGCATGTCGACGTGCTTGGCCGAGCGCATCTGTTCTGGGGCCATATAGCGGGGCGAGCCGATCATGGCATTCGAATGGGTCATGTCGGCGTGGCCGGAGCTGTCATCGTCGTCGTCGAGGGCCATCTTGGAGATGCCGAAGTCGATGACCTTCACGGTGACCGAATCGTCCTGGCGCTTGGCCAAGAACAGATTGGACGGTTTGATGTCGCGATGCACGATGCCGATGGCGTGCGCGGTTGCCAGCGCCTCACAGGCTTGCAGAACCAGCTCGGTGGCGTGGGGGAGCGACAGTGCACCATGGAGGTTGATGTGGCTCGCGAGGTCGTCCCCCTCTAGATGCTCCATCACCATGTAGGGAGCGCCGGAGTCGAGCTGGCCGACGTCGTAGACGCGCACAGCATGCTCGGAACGGATCTTGGCGGCGGCTTTGGCTTCGCGCAGAAAACGCGCCACGCGGAGCTCGCTGTCGAGCGCTCGCTCCAGCAAGAACTTGATGGCCACTGGCTCACCCAAGTCGAGGTGCGTGGCGGCAACCACCACGCCCATGCCGCCCGCGCCGAGCATTTTGTCGATGCGGTACTTACCAGCCAATACCTGGCCTGCTTGGACTGGCGCTTGGTCCATGATGCCGTCCGGCCATGCTACGGCATCAGCCGCACCGCGAAGAAGTCCGTTCGATTGCCGGGCATCAACGTGCCCCCCGGCGTCTTGTCGAAAATCAAAGTCTGGAAATGGCGTCCGCCGATGAGCACACTGCCCGATGGTGTGACGACCACGCGGCCCTCTTGAATGAACGGGTCGTAGTAGCGGTTGCTCCAAATGTGTTGGCCGCTGGGGTCGAAAACAGCGACGAAGACGTCCGGCTTGTAGTCGTTCGGGCCCAGCGGTCCCAGCTTGGGAAAGACCATGCCCCCAAAGCCGAAGCCCTGCGAATCGTCGTTCTCTCGGGTGAAGCCGCCCAAGACGATGTTGCCTAGGTTATCGCTGCTGACGCTGTCACCGTAGTGCTCGCCAGCGTCGCCGAAAGCATGCGACCAAATTGGTTTACCGTCTTGTCCGCTGAGCTTCGCCAAGAATATGTCGGGGCCGCCGCTACCCAACGCTTGGTGCGTGTCGTCGCCGAAGATCATCTCGCCAAAAAAACCGCCAGTGACGAGGATGTCGCCAGCGCAGTCGACCGCGATGGCCTTGCTGAATTGACGAACCGGCTCTTTGGTGGCCCCTCCGAACATCTTCGTCCACTTTTCGGTGAGGCCGGAGTCGAACTTCATCACCACCGCATCGAGCTCGCTGGTATGCGAGGGCGGCACGCCGTTCATGTTCTCGTTGTTGCTCGCGGCAACAATGATGTTGTCGGCAGCGTCTACGGCGACGTCGGCGGCGGGCAGCACGTAGGTGGTTGCTTCGTAGAAGCGGCTCTGCTGGCCGCTTCCGGCGCTGTCCAGCTTGCCGATGTAGATGGCGCCATAGTTCGGGACGAGCGGGCCATCGCCAAAATCCACGACGCCGCCGCCCGTAAACAGCGTGGCTATTCCGCCCTTGCTGTCCACCGCTACGGCGAGGCCATTTTGGTAGTCATCGTCGCCGTAGCGTTTGCTCCAGACGTGATTGCCCTGGCTGTCGAGCTTGGCGATGAAGGCGTCGCGAAGGCCGGCACTGATCAGCACCGTGTTGCCCCCGTCAAATGAGAGGCTTCCCTCGAAGTAGCCGGTCAAGACGATTTCGCCGCTCGTGGGATCAACCGCGAGATCGAAGATTTGATCGGTCCCGACGCCGCCGAACACCTTGGCCCAGAGGGCTGAGCCATCCTGCATGTCGAAGGCGGCGAGGAACAGCTCGTGGTCCTGCACATACAGGGCCTGCACGTGGCCAGCCTTGGTAGCCATGTCCAAGGAGTCGGTCACCACGCCGCCGAGATAGACAACAGCCTCGTCTGGGCTGTAGCCGATGGCCGGCACCTCGACGCCGTCCGACGCGCTATTCGAGGCCCACTTGAGCTGACCGCTG
>CAZRGL010000253.1:4789-14906 GCA_964599485.1 uncultured Polyangiaceae bacterium | reverse complement strand
TTCCACAACAGCTGGACCTGGACCCGGAACAGTCGGATTTGGACCTGGGACAGTCGGTCCTGGACCCGGCGCAGGTGGGCCCAGGACGCTCAAATCGATGGGTTGCGCGCCATCGATGTATCGGGTGCCGCTGCACAAGTGAACAAAAGGCTCGGGGCCGGCGGGGGTGAAGAACACGGCCCGGCGTCCTTGCTGAAGCATGAAACCCTTGAGCCCGCCGCCCTGGACCCGAAGCTGCGCTGGCGGATTGCCCTTGAACCGCTTCTGTACTGCGAGGACCGCGGAATGTTGCTGATGTGGGTTGCCCGGCGAGACGGTGGAGATGGTCGCTACGAAGGCGAGCTTTGCGCGCCTGAGTGCATCTTGCAGGGTTGGAATCGCGCACTTGGTGGCGCTCGCCGGCAGGGTCACGCCCAACACCGCAATACTGGCGAGCAGGCTGATGACGCCTTTGAGGACAGCTTTGTGGCTCATTTTTGGCAGAAGCTCCCTTCGCTACGGTTGCGTTAGCATCACCGCCGCGCTGCGTCCGAACGTCACTGCCAGCAGTCATTTTTCAGCCGCTGGCTGGACCACGGGCCCGACTTGTGAAAAAGTCACCGACCCCTAGGACCGCCGGCCTACCGTATTGGGCTTTGCGACCGGGGAATCAACAGGAGCAAGAATGGACGACGAGAAGGTTGAAGAGACCAACGAAGACAAGCCGGCACCGCGACGGCGCAAGAAGAAAAAGGCGAGGCCAGCAAGCTCCTCTCGCGAGCCGGTAGCATCGCCGCGTCGCAAGAAGCGCAAGCGCCCCCGTCGTCCGCCTCCTGAGCCCGTCTCCGAGTGGACTGCCGCCCATGTGGCCATGGCTTTGGCCGTTGGTGTCGGGCTCGGCGCCGCCGGTGGATACTACGCTGCCCAGCCCGGTGAGAGCTCGGGTTCGGCGACGAAAGACACCGGGGCCGAGCAGGCTCCTGCCAAGAACAAGCGTGCCGCAGCGCCGAAGCCCCCGATGGCGCGCAAGTACATTCCCCTAGCCAAGTGGAGCCCGCGCATCGGGCCGGATCACGCCAAGGTCACAATATTAGAATTCAGCGACTTCCAATGACCCCACTGCGGGAGGGTCGGTCCGACCCTCAAGCAGGTTGCCAAGAAGTACGGCGACAAGGTTTCGGTTCATTTGCGTCACTATCCCCTGCCGTTCCACAAGGATGCGGTCCCGGCGGCTCGCGCAACGCAGGCGGCGCTCCGTCAGAGTCAGGACAAAGCATGGGCGCTCGCGGACATCATGTTCGCGAAGTACCGTGCCCTCAAGCCGGACAACATCGAGGCCTACGCTGGCGAAGCAGGTCTCGACGTGGACAAGTTCAAGACCGATTTCGCCAGTGCCGAAGTCAAGAAAGAGGTCGACGGCGACATGAAGGCAGCCCGCGCCGCTGGCGTGCGCGGTACGCCCGCAATCTACGTCAATGGCATGCAGTATCGCGGTCCGCGAAACGTCGAAGGCTTTTCGCAGCTCATCGACGAAGAGCTGAAGAAAGCTGATGCCTTGATCAAGAAGGGCACGCCCATCGACAAGGTCTACGAGAAGCTCTCCAACTCGAAGGGCTAGCAGGGACCCAGGCCGGCGGGGGAAACCCCGCCCCACCCTAGACTGTGAGCACGAGCTTGGTGACCTCTGGCGCTGCTCCAATGCGCGCCGGGGGGCCTGCTGTGCCGAAACCACGGTTGACGTAAATCTGTGCGTTGCCGCGTTGGTAGCGCCCCGCGATGTAGCCGTGACGCAACAGAAGATCTGCCGGGCGTACGCCGAGGTTCACTTGCCCGCCGTGTGTGTGGCCGGATAGCTGCAGATCGATTCGGTCGGCCACGGCGGGGAATAGTGCTGGATTGTGGCACAGCAGCACGCGCGGCAGATTGGGCGGTGCATGGCGTAGCGCCTCGTCCAGATTCGGCCCCACTGGCCGCGCCTTCGTTCGCCACGCAAAACGTCTCGCCCAAAAATCGTCGACGCCCAGCAAGGCGAGCTGTTCGCCGCGTCGCGCCTTGTCACCGATTGTCATCGCTTGGTTGATGAGCACGGTCGCGCCGCCGCCGCGCATGGCCGCGACAGTGGGCCCGATGCCCGCGTAATAGTCGTGGTTGCCAGGAACTGCCGCCACCGGAGCTTGCTGATGCAAAGCCCTCACGAGCCTGCCGAGTTGCTCTGCGCAACTCGGATCGTGGTCGATCATGTCGCCGGTGAGCACGATCAGATCGGGCTTGGCGCTCTTGACGAGCTCGACCGCTGAGCGCATCTCACGCTCGCCCACGAACAGGCCCAAGTGAATGTCGGACAGCTGTACGATGGTGAATCCGTCGAGGCTCGTTGGCAGCTTGTCCAAACGTAGGGCCACCTCTTCGATCACGTAATCGTGGCGACCGAACATAGCCGCGTAGCCGGCGCTCGCTCCGCCGGCTGCGGCTCTGGAGAGCAGCTCGCGTCGTCCGAGCTTTCCCGGCTCGTCTGTCTTCGTTTCCGTCTCGGAACGTTCTTCTTCACTGCTTTCGGCCTTGGCGGAATCGCGTCGGCGGGCGACGGCGCCGGCGATCCAGCTTGCGATGCGCTCAGGGATCAACAGCAAGAAGGCGATGAGCACGCCGAGCTCGATGGTGGATCCCAAAGCCGCAAACGCCACGGCGACATTTCGGGGCATCAGGGGTGCGAGCGTCCGGCCGAGCAGCAAGCACACCAGACCCGCCCCCAGGATCGCGCCGAAAGCGATCTTGCCAGCCTTCTTCAAGCTGAAAGCGTGCACGGCCCGTCGATAGACGACCAGATTGAGCACGGCGAGACCAGCGCTCAGAATCAGCAGGAAGATGGCGATGCGCATTTGAATCAGCAGCTCTCGGGCGGTTGGGGACCCAGAGACAACAGCCTAGCGCGCCAGGCTATTCCGTTTAGCGATTGGGCTGGCCCTAGCTGGTAGGCGTGCTCGTGGTGACGCGCTGAATGATTCGGGTTAGAGCCGAAACGATGTCGCCCCCCAAGACCACGTTCACTGAGCAAGTTGGAATCGAAACCCCCATCATTTGCGGTGCGATGTACCCATGCTCGAACCCCGAGCTGGTCGCTGCGGTCTCAAAAGCCGGCGGCATCGGGATCGTCCAGCCCCTGTCGATGGTCTACGCCCACGGCCACGATCTGCGTGAGGGCATTCGGATGATCCGCCGGATCACCGACAAGCCCATCGGCTTCAATGCGCTGGTCGAAAAGTCCACCAAGCTCGAGCAGAAGCACATGCGCGGCTGGATCGAGGCGGCGCTCGAGGAGGGCGTTCGCTTCTTCGTCACCGCCCTCGGCAATCCCCGCTGGGTGGCTGACGAGGTTCATCAGGTCGGCGGCGTGCTGTATCACAACGTGACGGAACGCAAGTGGGCACAAAAAGCCCTCGATAACGGTGTCGATGGGCTCATCTGTGTCAACTCGGCCTCCGGGGGGCACGCAGGTGGTCGTTCTGCGGCGGCGCTCTACGAAGAGCTGGTCGACTTTGGCAAGCCCTTGATCTGCGCCGGCGGCATCGGGCATCCCGATCAGCTCAAAGAGATGCTCGATCTGGGCTACGCCGGCGTGCAAATGGGCACCCGCTTCATCGCATCAGAAGAGTGCCGCGCCCACGCCGACTACAAGGGCGCCATCGTCAGAGCCAAAGCTGCTGACATCGTGCTGACCGAGAAGATCTCCGGCGTGCCCGTGTCGGTCATCAACACGCCCTACATCCAGAAAGTCGGCACCAGCGCAGGCGTCGTCGCCAAGCGACTACTGCGCCATCCCCGCGCCAAGCGCGCCGTGCGGCTCTACTACGCGCTCAAGTCAGTGTGGCAGCTCAAGCGCGCCTCGCTGCACGGCCTCAATTACAAGGACTACTTCCAAGCAGGCAAGAGCGTCGAAGGCATCGAGGCCATCGAGCCCGTCGAACAGATCATGCGCCGTTTCGCTGAAGCAATCGCCGAGCGTCCCGATCGGAGCGGTCTCGAATAGCGATCATCAACTTCAGCTCTTTTCGCCGAAGTGTTTGGCCAGCGCCGGCATCGCCAAGGTTCCAAGCGTCAGTCGCCCGTGAATCGTGGTGGCGGCGGCCCTGCGTCGCGAAAGTCTCGTGACGGGTGCTTTTGACCCGCTTGCCGAAGCGCCTTGGCGATGTGCTTGGCGTCGATTGAAAATGGGACGCCTTGCTTTGGGACGAGCTGCTCGTAGGTGCCGTCGGCAAGGAACAGGACACACATGGCGTACTCGACGTCCAACTTCATCTGCCCGACCCACCTCTGCTTCACAGCATGCTGATCGGTGTTGTCCATTCGCACCACAATCGTGCCTGTCTCACGTACGGCACGCTTCACCGCCTCGGAGCCTTCGATTGTTTGCAGCAGCTTCATCCCCGGCGCATTCCACCGCGCGAAACCGACTAGCAACATGGGTCGCCGCGTCCGTTTCGCCCATGCCACCACCTCCGGGCTCCAGTCGACCCCGGCAATCCGCTTGGCCCGGAGCCCTGATGGTTTAGGGGCGGCGGAAGCTGTGGCCGCAGGCTGCCCAGTTGGAGAAAGTCGGGTCGAAGGAGCCAGACCGCATCCGCTGCAGCTCAGACAAGTCGAGCTCAGAGCTGCCACAACGCACAGCGCCTGCCTTTTGAGCTGGAGCTTCATCCGTTCGAGGTTAGCGCACAGAGACCGTGGCTTGGGTCAAGAGGGTTCAAGAAGTGGTTCACATCTCTTGACCCGCGCTACCACTAGCGGGTGCGACGCTTCGCTGGAATTGCCGTCATTTCTCTCCTTTTGGCCTGCGGTGAGCCTTCGGCACCCGAGCAAACTGCTCCTGCCGAGCCCGCGCCAGATCCCTCGGCGGCATCGCAGCCAGTCGCCGTCGCACCAGCGCAAGCCAGCAAGGCGCCCTGGCCTGCTCTCGAGCGAGCCACTATTCCAAGCGGCGCAGCGCTCGTGCACAGCAAGGTCAGGTTCCTGTGGATCAAGTCCGAGCCCAAGGAATCGGCCAATTGGATTGGCTATCTCTCACTAGGAGAGGCTGCGCTGCTCAAGGGCGGTAGCAGCACCTCAGCCGACGCCGGCGCTGGCGCTGGCGGTGATTGCTCGCGGTGGTATGCCATCGAGCCGCGCGGCTTCGTTTGCGTTGGAGCCGACGCCACGCTCGACGGCGACGATCCCGATATCGTCGAGCTGCGAAAAGGGGCTGCCAAACACGCGCCGTGGCCTTACGAGTACGGCAAGTCGACTGGCACCACGGTGTATCTCAACGTGCCGCCCAAGCGCCGGCAGTACTTTCGAGAGTCGGCCTTCTACGAGCACATGGAGGAGGCGGCGCGCGCCCGGAAGCTGACCGATCCGGCCCAAATTGCTGCCATCAACCCAGCGCTGGTCGGTGTTGATCTGAGCCCCACCGGTAATCCTCCCCCCAAGTTGCTTTTGCACCTCGGTCCTCGTAGTCGCTTCCAGAAAGCGGGCGGTAAGTACGGGTTTCCGCAGGTGGCCGGGGGATCGACCATCGCCTACTTCTACAGTTTCGACGCCGATGAGCGCAGCTGGGTGATGACCTGGGATCGCGGCATCATTCCCAAGGACCGGGTGATGGTGTATCCGCGCTCGAAGTTCCACGGCGTGGCGCTCGGCGACGGTGTCGAGCTGCCGCTAGCCTTCTTTCGAAAAGCTCAGCCCAAGCTCCAGCGCTCCGGCAACTCAGTCACGCCAACAGAAGCGAGCTGGCCGCGCTACGGCTCAGTAGGGCTGACCGGCGAAAAGCTCACCATCGATGGGCAGCGCTATCTGGTCACCACCGAGGCTGGATTACTCTGCCGGCCCGAGGGGTTGAGCTTGCCCCGCGTCCGCAAGGACCTTCCGGAGCGGTTACCGAAGACAGGTCGGCGAACCTGGGTCGACATCAGCATCACTGGCGGTTGGCTGGTGGCCTACGAAGGCATGCGCCCGGTGTACGCTACCATGGTTTCGCCGGGCCGCGGCGGCATGCCCCGCGCAGGCAAGACCTTGCTCGAAACGGCTTCGACGCCGGTGGGTGATTTTTCCGTCAGCGCCAAGTTCCACACCGCCACGATGACCTCGAATTTCAGCGACAAAGTCGTGCACTCCGAGGTGCCCTACACCCAGAACTTCAGCGGTCCTTACGCCTTGCACTCCGCCTATTGGCACGACGACTGGGGGGTGGGGAAAAGCGGCGGCTGCGTGAACCTAGCGCCCATCGACGCCATGCGTTTGTTTGCCTGGACCGAGCCGCGTCTGCCCGCCGGCTGGCATGGCATGCGCGGCATCAAGTCAGACGCCGCGCACTATGCCTCTGCCACGGTTGTGTCAGTTCACCGCTGAGCCGTGCTGCCTACTTGCAAGCGGCGTTCTTGACGCCCGGTGTGGGCGGTGACTGCGGCTTGAAGGTGGCGACGAAGTCCTCGCTGGTCTCGTCGTGGCCGGCGCTGCCGTTGCCGCCCGAGGACTTCTCGCCAGTCTCCTGGTCGTTGCAACGACCGATGCTGGCGGCGCCCATCTGAGGAACCTTCGGCGGCTTGGTGAACTTCTGGTTCATGGGTGCGGTGTCGGCTTGGTAGCCCGCCTCGCCGGACTTGTCGATGTGGGTGGTGTCGGGCGTGTCGAAGTCCTTGTCCCAGGTGACGTAATCGACGTCCTTGACCGTGGTCGAGACGCCGTCCCAGCAGAACAGGACCAACATCTCGCCAGCGTTGCTGACCATACCGCCGAGCTTGCTGCCGGTGCCGCCAATGTTGGCTGGGGCGACCATCTTGGGGATGGGCTTGTTGTCACACATCTGGTCGGCGCCTGCCAAAATGAAGTCCGGGCACTTGTTGAAGGCCGCGAAGAAATCAGTGCCGGTTTGGATTACGAGCACTTGATCGGGACCGATGGTCGTGCCGGCGGGGAAGGCCGTCAGGTGGTCCGTTCCCTTGTTCTTGGTGCGAGGAGCCCAGGCTTCGCCGTTAGCCATCTTGTAGTAGATGGACTCGTCCGACAGGTAGTAGCCGTCGAGATTGACCGCCGCTGCGCCGGGGTTCCAAATCTCGATGAACTCGGCCGAGTTGTCGCCAAGACCGAGCTCAGAGATCAGCAAATGATCTGCCCCGGTGGTGCAGTTGACGACTGGGGGGCTTCCGCCGCTGCCGCCCGAGCCACCCGTCCCCGTCCCCGTCCCAGTGCCGGTGCCGGTGCCGGTGCTGGTCATACCGCCCGTGCCGCCGCCGCCCGCATTGCTGCTGGTCGAGCCTGAGGAGCTGGTGGAGCTGCTGCTGGAGCTGTTGTCGTCGTCCGTGCTGTCATCACCGCAACCGAGCCAAGCGGCAGAGGCAATGAGCATGGAAAGGGCGAGGAAGGAGCTTTTTCGCATATCGTGATCCGTTCGTGGCGTCGTCAGTCGACGAAAAGAGGGCCCGCGCGGGCGCGAGGCCAAGAAACAACCTCTGGTCTACGCCAGCCTCGTGGGGTTCGCAAGCAAGGCTGCACGCCAGACCTCGACGCGGCGGCTGATGCAAGGCAAGGTGCGCGCCCATGAACGAGCCCGCTCAGAGCTGTAGGCCTTTGACGCCCAACGCTGCCCTCGACGCGCTGATCGGCAACACTGCCTTGCTGGAAATTCGCTACAAATGCGACGGCGTGCCGCGGCAGATCTATGCCAAGTACGAGCTGTCGAACATGACCGGTAGCGTCAAGGACCGCATGGCCCACCACATCTTACGCGTCGCCCGCGAGGCCGGTGAGCTGGGTTGTGGTGACACCATCGTCGAGGCCTCGAGCGGCAACACCGGCATCTCCTTCGCCGCGCTCGGCCGCGCCCTCGGCCACAATGTTCGTATCTACATGCCCGATTGGATGAGCCACGAGCGCGTTCAGCTCATGCACAGCTTGGGCGCCGAGGTCATTCCTGTGTCCAAGGCGCAAGGCGGTTTTACCGGCTCGGTGCAGATGGCCGGCCAGTTCGCTGCCGAAAACAGCAACGTCTTTTTGCCGAGGCAGTTCGACAATTTCGCCAATGTGCGCGCCCACGAGCTGACCACGGGGCCAGAAATCGAGGCCCAGCTCGCGACGCTTGGCAGAGAGGTCGACGCCTTCGTTGCCGGCGTCGGAACAGGCGGCACCGTGATGGGCGTGGGCCGCTATCTGCGAAGCCGCAAAAAAGAAGTGAAGATCCACCCCCTCGAGCCCGCCAACTCGCCAACGTTGCGGACCGGCTACAAGGTTGGCCAGCATCGCATTCAAGGCATCTCGGACGCCTTCGTACCCTCCATCGTGAAGCTCAGCGAGCTGGACGATCTCGTCGACGTGTGGGACGGCGACGCCATCTTGATGGCGCAAACCCTGTGTCACAGCTTGGGCCTGGCCGTCGGAATCTCTTCGGGTGCGAACGTGGTCGGTGCCATGCAGGTGGCAGAGCAGATGGGCCCCGACGCAACGATCGTCACGCTCTTGCCGGACTCGAACAAGAAGTACCTGTCCACCGAGCTGTACCGCGCCGAGCCACCGCGCGACAAATACCTGAGCCCACGTATCAAGCTACTGGGCTTCAGCGCCATCGCTAGGGCCAACGCCATCGCACCAGCGTGACCGAGCAACGTGTCGAGGATCAACCTGGGGAGACCGTATCGATGAGTCCCAACCGTTCAGTACTCAAACAACGCCTAACCATGGTCCTCGCCGCGCTGCTGATGTCAGCCGGAAGCGTCGGCTGCTCGAGTGATGATGAGACGGGCCCCGAGGGGAGCTGTCCCGCCGCATTCGCGGGACCCAACGAGGACGCCGAAGATCTCATCTACGCGATCCCGCGCTCATGCTCCTTTGATTGCCAAGATTGCAGCGAACCGACGACTCCTTACGCATGCCCAGCAATGCGCAAGTG
The DNA here is from genome assembly GCA_964599485.1 of uncultured Polyangiaceae bacterium. Lineage (GTDB taxonomy): Bacteria > Myxococcota_A > Polyangia > Polyangiales > Polyangiaceae > JAPYTK01. Next base: position 6,016 of record CAZRGL010000253.1, on the reverse strand, counting down.
GTCTGCCGTGCCCCACGCCGAAGCTTGCGGCTGCTTCGATGGCAAGGCGCCCGCAGTGGTCGAGGGAAAGTGTAGCGCTAGCAAGCCAAGCGACGAAGCGCTCCGCAAAGCGGGTAAGCAGGGCGATCAGAGCTGGGTGCTTCCTGATGGTCACTTGATCGCACCGGCCGGCAAGTACGCATCGCTCAACGAAGACGATTTGGAAGGCACCTTTCCGATGACGCTGCTGCCCATTCCCGGCAGCACGCTCTATCTGTCGTCTGATGGTGGGCTTCGAGACAACGTTTTTCGTTTGCTCGATGCGCAAGCCCTCATGGCTGGCTCCGATCCGACCGTGTCGTACGTGAAGTTCTCCAAGCCGACCTCGCTCTTTCACGGGCTCGCTTGGTTGCCGCCGTCCACGGCGCTAGCCTCTGGGGGCGGCGACGGCTTCCTCTACGCCTTCGATGTCGACACGGCGAACATGAAGCTGACACGCAACGAGTCGCTCGACATCGACTTGGGCGGGCCGACCAACTCCTCTTTCGGCGATGCGCGCTGGTACTCGGGTCCCATCGCCGTGGTCAAGAGCGGCACCCAACTGCTCGTGGGCCCCTCGGTGTCAGACAAGAAGATCCAGATTCGCTCGCTGGAGCAAGCCGATTGGGGCAAGGGCCTCGGCAGTATCAAAGTGCCCTCGCAGTCGGTCTTCGAGATCGCCCTCGATCCTCACGATCCCGCCGAAGAGACTGCTTACGTCAGTTTGTGGGATAGCGACTCGATCGTTGAGCTCAACGTGAGCAGCAAGGAAGTCACCCGCACCATTGCCGTCGGCAAGAACCCCGAGGGGATTGCGTTCCTCAACGCGACGCTCATGGTGGTGGCCTCGTCGGATCTCGATCGCTTGACGGTGATCGATAGGAGCGCGTGGACCGTACAAGGCAGCGTCGATCTCTTCGAAGACAAGCAGCCCTACGGCCATGGGCCCACGATGCTTGCCTTCGACGAGCCTCGCAAACGACTCTACGCTACGCTCTCGGGTGTGAACGCGGTGGCTGTGTTCGACGTGGCTGTCGACAGCAAAGACGCCGTGTTGGTCCCGGCTGGCAGGATCCCGACTGCTTGGTGGCCCACCGACGTCAAAGCGCAGGATGATGGCTCGCTCGTCATCTTGGCGGGCAAGGGCACCGGCACGGGGGCCGACAAGGGCGATTACACCTTCGGCGACGGCCCGATCACGCGACTCAT
>CAZRGL010000253.1:4133-4779 GCA_964599485.1 uncultured Polyangiaceae bacterium | reverse complement strand
CACGGCGGGATTCAATACGTCGAGCCCACCGATCTGACGACCATGACCGCCACGGCTGAGGCGGCACGCAAGCTGGCTGAGACCAAGGGCTATCCCGAGGTGAGCTGCCCGGCAGGCGCCGACTACGATTTCCCCGTGCCCCTGTCGCCCGAGGAGGGGCCGAGCAAGTACATCAAGAAGATCATCTTCGTCGTCCGCGAGAACAAGACCTACGACAGTATCTTCGGCGATCTGCCGGGCGCCGACGGTGACCCCAGCCTGGTCGTTTCGCCCGGCGAAATGGACAGCTTGCTTCCCAACTCACGCAAGCTGGCCATGGATTACACCAATTTCGACAACTTCTACACCGATGCAGAGCAGTCCGTTCAGGGCCATATTTGGACCGCCTTTGGCCGAACCACGGACTTCATCGAGCGGGCCTGGCTCACGGCTTGGGGCCGCGGAACCCGCCCGCCGATGGCCGGGATCTCCGAACAAGGCAAGCCAGACGAGGGCTCATTGTTCAACGCGCTCGATCGCGCCGGCGTCGCCTACGCCAACATGGGTGAGATCATCGGCGTGGGCGAGACACCACTCGATCCACGCTTTCCCGGTTTGTTCACCACCATCAGCAAGCCGGATATCGAGAAGTCCTGCTACATCGCTG
>CAZRGL010000253.1:1212-4123 GCA_964599485.1 uncultured Polyangiaceae bacterium | reverse complement strand
GTGCGCTACGTGGACTACGAGGCCCGGGACGAGGCTGCCCGCGCCCGCGCGCTCTGCGACTTGCCACCACTGACCTACACCGTGCTACCCAACGATCACACCAACGGTGGCTCCGCAGGGGCCGCTCACCCAGGCGTGATGATCGCAGTGAACGACGAGGCCAGCGGTGTAGTGGTCGACGCTGCAAGTCACAGCCCGATGTGGCCCGAGACGCTGGTGATCATCACCGAAGACGATCCGCAAAATGGTGGCGATCACGTCGATGTGCATCGCACCCCCTTGTTCATGGCTTCGCCGTGGATCAAGCGCGGCTACGTCAGCAGCGGTCATTACGACATGGCCAGCGTCCTCAAGCTCATCGTCACCATCTTGGGCGTGCCCTATCCCAACGAGCAAATCGCCCAGGCGCCGATGCCCTACGATGCGTTCACTTCGACGCCGGACTACACCCCCTACGACTACATCCCCCGCACCTACGACAAAGCCTGCAACCCCGGCGGAACAGCTGCCGCCGAAGCCGCCAAGGAATGGGACATGAGCCAGGTCGATGAGCAGCCGGAGATGGCCTATTGGGTCTGGCGGATCCTGCATCACAAGAGCTACGAACGGCCGGCGCCCAAGTCGGGCTCTGCGCAAGGAGCCAAGCCATGATCGCCGACGACGTAAAACTGGCCGAAGGCGTCAAGATCTACCAACCGCAGCTCGTCAATCTCTATGGCTGCGAAATAGGCACGGGGACCAGCATCGGGGCTTTCGTAGAAATCCGCAAAACCGTGGTCATCGGTTGCAACGTCAAGATCCAAGCCTTCGTGTTCATCCCCGAAGGGGTGACCATTGGTGACGGGGTGTTCTTGGGACCGCACGTGTGCTTCACCAACGATCGCCATCCACGCTCGCTCAATCCCGACGGCTCGCTGCAGACCGCCGATGATTGGGAGCTCGAGCCCACAGTCGTCGAAGAAGGCGCGAGCATCGGAGCAAACTCCACCATCCTGTGCGGCCTCACCATCGGCAAGCATGCCATGGTCGGTGCGGGTGCTGTCGTAACCCGCGACGTACCCGCATACGCCATCGTCGTCGGTGTGCCCGCAAAGGTCGTCGGCGATACGCGCAAGAGCTGACCCCGCGCTGGGGAGACTCAGTCCAGTGGGGTCCAGTTGTCGCTGGTGTCGCCGAAGGGTCCGCTGGTAACCAGCGCCCTGCCGCCGACTGGCACCGTCGCGATGCGATTGGCGCCTGGCTCCCAGTTGATGAAACCGGCCGGTGTGATGGTCACGAACTTGTATTCGAGCTGCATGCCCGCTGGCAGTTTGGCCCGTCCCGTCCAGCTGGGAAACAAGCTCGTCGATGTCTCGAGCTCGATCCCGGCCCATGGATTCCAGTTGCCGAGTGAAGCGTGGTTGCCAGTTACGACCAGCCGGTCGCCCCATTCGGTTTCGCCGTGGATGGCGTTGAAGAGCACGCCAGCTTCGGAACCGTGCGGCACATCCGGATCATCGATGCCAGCGTAGACGTACAACAGGTCGGCGAAGTTGCGCTGATAAGCGGCAGTGATCTGCGGCAGCTCGAGTAGCAGCAGGTCCTCGTCGTTCTTGCGCGTGCCCTTGTAGGTCCAGTTGGTCGCGCCAGTGATGACCATCGCTGCGTCGATGATGGCGTACTTCTGATGCATGGCCGAGTACTGGCCGATGGTGTTGGCTCCACGTATCAGCAGCGCGCCGGCTTGTTCGATCTTCTCGTCGGCGGTCGTGTTGCCGGTCTGCTTGTTCTCGACCACCGCCCGCACGCGCACTCCGCGATCTATCGCGGCCACGAGCGCGTTTGCTACCGGCTTGCTGGTGAAGGTGAACATGGCCATGTCGATGGTGCTGTTGGCCTTCCCGATTTGCTTGACGAGAACTTGGTCCAGCTTCTCTTCGGGTGAGAAGTGAAGCGCAACCTGATCGGTGATCGCTCCGCCTTCGATCTTGTGAGGTTGGTCACCGCGAACTTCGAGCACCTGGTTTCGGTAGCGTTGCGCGATCTGCTCTGAGCGCATCACCAACATGTTCTCATCGTTGGCCAGTGCTGCCGTGCCGTTCCAGTTGAACGAGCCGGTCATGACGAAGTCGCTGTCGATCACCGCGACTTTCAAGTGCATCAACGAGCCGCCGCCCGAAGGCTTGACGCGGACGATGTCGATCCCCTGCTCTTCGAGGTAGTCATCGCCGAGATTGTAGGACTTGAAGGCGTTGGTCTTGTCCACCGCCACCTTGACGTCCACGCCCCGCCGACTGAGCTCGACCAGCTTGTCGAGATAGGAGTCGCGCCGAATGTTGTAATGAGCGACGACTACTTCGTGCTGCGCTTGGTCCAACACACAAAGTGCTTCTTGCTCGACCGGGTCGTAGGGTGCGAAGTAGGCACGCGGATGCTCGGCTGTCACCGAGGTTGCTGTGCAAACAAACTCGGTAAAACCACTCTCGCTACTGGCGAGCAGGGCGTCGTCGGGCGCAGCGCAGCCCGAATTGACGAAGCAAGCTGTTAAGCCAAGGACAAGCGTAGCGGCGCGAAAGGTCTGTTGGGCCATGATGTTCTCCCTCCTTGGGGAACAGGAGACATCTGCATACACTATCTTACACTGTGGGACCAGTGAAGATCGCGAAGCCGGCCCAACCTATTGAAAATAGGCGAGCGCTCAGCCCTTCTTGGCGGTCGGCTTTGTCTGAGCAGCCTTTGCTTGCTCCTCTGGAGTAGCCTGCTCAGCCTGCTGCCGCTTACGCCATTCGGCGAGTTGGCGCGTGCGCCGTTTCTTGAGCTTGTATCGAACGATGGATCGCTGAGGCATAAGGACAACGCTCATATCACCAGATTGCCAAGAAGTTCAACAACCTCCTGCGACCATGGCAAACTTACATTAGAGCACATGAGC
>CAZRGL010000253.1:0-1202 GCA_964599485.1 uncultured Polyangiaceae bacterium | reverse complement strand
GGACAGGCGTATCAGCGCCCGTGGGCAGACCGACGTACACCTTTTGGCTCACCACGGCGCTGGCACCGAGGCCTGCCGAGCACTCGATTTGAGTCCCTCAGGCGCCCTCGTGCGTGGTCGCCGCGAGCACAGCCCCTTGGTACAGGCTTTCGAGTTGCAGCTCGGAGCTCAGCGGCGCAAGCCGCTCCGAGTGCTAGCGCGTACGGTCTGGCAACAAGACGGATTGCGCGGGGTGCGCTTCGTCGACTTGACCGACGTGGATCGGCTCGAAATCGCCGAGTACCTCGACGCCCTGTCTGCGTAGCCGTCAGTGATACATGAGCCATCGCGTGTTGGAGGCGATTTCCATGTGGAAGTGGTCTGCGTGGGGTGCGTCGTAGTTTGGGGTCAGCACGTAGGTAAACAAGCCTAGGTCGGCGACTTCGCAAACGATTGACCAAAGCTCCCGCGCCCGTGCGCTATTCGGCTGTTTCGCGTACCTGCCGCAGGTGGGGGCGCCAATGCGTCCCTGGAAATGTCGTGCGACGCTGAGCCAACGACCGTCCCGCTTTCGAAGCGCCCCGACATCGATGGCCATACCGGCTGGATGTCGTGTGCCCGGAGCGGAATAAGCGACCTTCCTCGGAGCGGCGGGCTTCTTCTTGCTTGGCCGCTTCTTCTTGCTGGACCGCGTCCTCTTGCTCGGCCGCTTCTTCTTGCTTGCCGGCTTCCTCTTACTGGTCTGCCTCTTCTTCTTGGCGCGTGTCTTCTTGCTGGCGCGCTTCTTCTTGGCGCGTGTCTTCTTGCTGGCGCGCTTCTTCTTGCGTGTCTTCTTGCTGGCGCGTTTCTTACCGGTAGCGGGCCTCTTCTTGGCTTTGCTGACACGCTTCTTGTTGCGCGTGCGTCTTTGCTTGGTCGCGGCCTTCTTCTTGCGCTTGCGCTTGTGCTTTGCCTTGTGGCTCGATCTCTTTGGCGTAGATGCGATCTGGGTCTTGCGCTTGGAGCGCCGTGAGCGTGGCCCCGAACGGGTCTTGGGGCTGGCGGTCGCCTTGCCCCTGAGCGCCTTGTTGCTCCGCTTCTTCCTCTTGGAGGCCTTTTTCTTTGAAGTCTTGCCCTTGGCTGGCCTTTTGGTCCTCTTCTTTGTCCTCTTCTTGGTCCTCTTTTGGGACTTCTTGGCCTTCTTCTTCTTGGCCTTCTTCTTCTTGGCCTTCTTCTTCTTGGCC
>CAZRGL010000252.1:9975-14910 GCA_964599485.1 uncultured Polyangiaceae bacterium | reverse complement strand
CCAGTTGATGGGGCTGCCGGCTTTACGATCGGCGGCGGCGGCCACTCGGTAGCCGAGCCCGCCGCCGCTCTTGCCGTAGAGCAGCATGAGGCGCCCTGCCGAAACCAAGAAACGAGCTCGGTACGCGCCTTTCTGCTCATGTGATGGGGGCGACCAATTGCCGCCCTTGGGCCGGTGAAAGTAGACCGCGCTTCCAGTCTTGCTGCGCGCCACGAGGTGCGTGTCGTTGCTTGCGGGATCGACCCAGATGTCATTGGTGGAGATCATCGGATCGGCACCGAGTGGCGCGAGCACATTGGCCCAGCTCACGGGGTCAGTGGTGCTCAAGTCGCCATAGCCCACGGCTCCGAGGAAGCTCCAGTTGGGCGCGACACCTGATACCAACTGAACATGCATCGTCAGCTTGTTGGACTCGGCTCCGCTCCCGAAAGCGATGTTGATGTAAGAGGCGTCGTTGTAGCCGGCCGCACCGCCCGAGCGTGGACCATTCCAGCCACCGCCATAGTCCACAATGTAATGGAAGCTACCGCCGCCGCCATTGACGACACCCGTCCACCATACTACGCGATAACCTTGAGGTGATATTGCCGCGCCAATGTAGTTAGACGAAGGCCCCAACGAAAAGGGCAACGAAATACAACCGAGTGGCCCACTCGTTGCTTCATAACTGCATTCGCGGAGTATGCTTCCGCCGACGTCGACGCCGTAGGAATGGATGGTTGATCCATTTGCCGAGGCAATGGTCCCCGTGTTCTGTTGCACTTGTCCCGGTATGCTCACCGTGTGTCGCTCGAGCCACCCTGAAGGGGTAAGCTCGAAGTAGCCGATGGTGTGATCGTGCTGCACATCACAGCCGGCGCCGGAGTCGCCGGGTTGGGCGCAGTAGTCGTCGACGAGCCACAGCGTGTCGCCGCCACCTTGCGAAGCCGCCGAGCGCACCAAGTGCCCCAGGTGTGGCCCCCATCCGCCAAACATCACGCCATCGATGAAGCGATGTCGATTGGTGATGACAGCAGTGCTCACAATGGGCGCTGCGCCGCCGCCTCCCGCACCGCCGTAGCCGCCGCCGCTGGAACTGCTAGAACTGTTAGAACTGCTGCTGGAGCTGCTGTTGGAGCTGCCCCCGCTGCCGCCACTGCTACTGTTGCTCGCGCCGCCGCTGTTGCCGCCAACGCCGCTCGCCGTGCTCCCCCCTTGCTGTTCGCTCGTCCCCGACTCGCAGCCTAAGGCCGTGAGCCCAGCGACGAGCGCCAGCAACAATACGTTTCTCACCGCGCCATGATACTCCTCTTTCATGGAAGCGGCAGCGCATGGGATTCGTGGCTACTCGAACTCGTTCTCGATGTAGACCTGGGTAGCCTTCTTCAGCTTGCCTGTCTTGGTGTTGATTTCGCCAGTAAGCGCGAATATCGACGTGGCCCCATCACCGTCCAAGTCGCCCACGGCCGCGGCTTCGTAGCAGTCCTTGGTGCATTTGGCCGGGTTGTTCGGCGCCGCCGTCGAGCTGTCCTTGTAATAGTGGTACTGATAATAGATTGGCTGGGTCATACCGAATTTGAGGCATTTCCAACCATTGACGTTGTCGCCGCTCTCGAAGTCCTTCCCATCATCAGTCAGGGGTTGATATTTCTTGCCGGCTGGAACTTTGGCAGGGACTTTGGATGCTGTGCCGCATAACGAATGTGAGGCCTGCACAGATTCCTTGCCCTCTCCCAGGTTTTCGGGAGGCGTCGATTCGCGTTCGAACGCAGCGGTAGCTCCCCGCGAAATCTGGCCGATTCAGGTTTTCGCCTCCGAAGTTTTCGCGCTCGCGAGGTAGCGGCGAACGCCATAGATCGCCAATGCTGCCAGTACTCCGATGATCGCCACGACGATCATCAGCTCGACCAGGGTAAACCCCCGCCCGCCTATTCTCCTGCTCGCTCTCATGGTTGACACTTCTCCATCACAGTGGACGCTCACGCGCACCGCGATTCCAAAGGTGATAGGAAGTCCGCCACGGCGAGAACAGACATCCCCGAAGACCGCAGTGACGAACGGCTCGCAATGGTGTTAGCGAAAACCGTGCCGCTCAAATGAGCTGCAAATATCCCGGTAGTTTCCATCTCATGGCGCAGTAGGGTGACAGATCGCGTCACCTCGCCCGCGCTACCAGTGACATTTCTCGTCCCTCAGCGTTCCAATGCTTCGTATTGGTCAAGGCGCTTTGCGCAGCTGTCGGAAGCCGGTGCCGGTGTCCACTTTGATGCCGAAGCCAGCGAAGCGCGGCAGTTGCGCCAAAGTGGGCAGCTGCCCGCGTTGACCGTCCTGCCAGTGGAGAATCACATAGCCGTGCTCGAGATCGACCTCCACCTCGTAGCGGGCGTAGGTTGTGCTGAGCTGCTTTGGAAATGCGTGATCGACGGCTTCGCGCGCGTCCCACGACAGCTCGGCGGGGAGCAGGTCGGGCTCCGACAGCAGCTGCATGTCTTCGCCGCTTTCGACGCCGAGGGTTTCGAGTCGTTTCAGTAGCCACGCTGCGAGGGTTGGCTTCTTTCCTGCGGGTAGCTCATCGCCCTCATAGACGCCGAGCCGTGCTGCCAGCGCCAGGTCGCGCAGTCGGCCCACTGCGAGCTTCATGGTTGCCGCGAAGAGCTTGCCGTCGACGAGCAATTGGGCGAGCGCTTCGCGCGCCTGGGCGCCCTGGGGGGAAAGCTCGCGCTTGCCGATTACCTTCTTGGCGAAGACGCGCTCGACGACGGCGCTCAAGGCGCCATGGTCGAACCGTACGGCGGCGACGCGCTCGCGCCCCAGTCCCTCTTGCGCTAGCCAACCGATGGGGACCGGCGAGCCACAGGTAGCCATCACCCGGGTCTTGCGGCTGTCGACACCAAAGGCGCGGGTTTCGTAGACCACCATGGCTTTGGGTTTCTCGGCGATGGTCACCGCGCTCTCGCGGGCGAGCTCGATTTCGGTGCCTCCATTGCTCCAGGCGACATGCCGACGTCTGTCGCGGGCCAGGTGGGCGCAGCGGGGATCCGCCCGCATCGCAGTTCGAGCCAGGCTCTCGCGATCGAGCATCGCATCTCGATCGGTGTTTGCGTCGAGCCCGAACACGCGACGCAAGCGCCGCGCATGACTGCGGGCTTCTTTGAGCAAATGGGCGTTGAGCTCGTGTCGCGACGGATCGCCACGACGCAGCGCATGCACCAGCGCGGTGGCGTCACAACCTGCTTGCCGGAAGCAATCGCCGTCGTCGTGAATTCGCGGTCGCGAACGAAAGAGAGGTCGTCCAAGTGCGAGCACCGCGACGAGATCAATTGCGTCCCGGAGTGTCCCCTCGCCGGCGTGGCGCGCCTCGACCAGCAGTCGGCCTAGAGGAGCATCGAGCGGTAAACCGAAGATCTGGCGACCCGCAGTTGTGATTTGGCCGGCACCATCGAGGGCACCGAGCGCCTGGCCCTCCTGTTGGGCGGCCTCGACCGCATAGTCCGCCGGCGGATCGAGGAAGCTGAGCTCATCGACACGTGCACCACACGCGGCTGCAGCGAGCACCAATGGCAAAAGGGCCTCGCGGCGGATTTCGGGAGGCGTGTTGGGCTCGAGGCGCGCAGCTTCGCTCCACATGCGGACACAGCAGCCCGGACCGGTGCGTCCGGCCCGCCCGGCGCGCTGCTGGGCGCTGTCATCGGCGATGGACATGAGCGTGAGAAAACCGCGTCCGCGGTGGTAGCGGGTGCGCCGCACCAAGCCGCTGTCGATTACCACCCCGATGCCGGGCAGCGTGATGGAGGTCTCGGCAACGTTGGTCGCGAGCACCACTTTGCGCTTGTTGCTCGGCGCAAACACGCGGCTCTGCTGTTCGAGGCTCAGGCCACCGTGCAAAGGGAGCACGTCCAGATGAGTGCGGCCGTCCAGGCTTGCCTGCACGGCGGAAATCTCGCTCTTTCCCGGGAGAAAGACCAACACGTCGCCCGCGCCCTCGTCAATCGAGCGCAACGCCTGCAACACACGTCGTGACAAGTCGCCTGGATCGGGCAGCAGCTTGCCAGCGTCTTGGTAACTCACTGCCACCGGGTGCTCGCGGCCCGGCACGTCGAGATGGTCGCCGCCGAGGTACTCGGCGATCTGCGGGCCTCGAAGGGTGGCGGACATGACCAGGACTTGGCCGCGGAAGCGAGCCTTCAAGAGTGCCAAGATCAAGTCCACTTCGACAGAGCGCTCGTGAAACTCGTCGAGAATGAAGGTGTCGCAACCAGACAGCTCGTCGAAGCGGCGCAGCACGATGCCAGGTGTGGCGAACAGGATTCGTGTGTCTGCCGAGGTCATGCGGTGGTCGCGCACCTGGAAGCCGACCTCCGCGCCTAGCGAAGATCCCTCGAGCTCGGCGACCCGTGCTGCCAGAGCTCTGCAGGCGACCCGCCGGGGCTCGACCACGACCACGCGGCCGCCCAGCCAGCGCGGCACTTGGGTGCTCTTGCCCGAGCCCGTCGTGGCGGTGAGCACGACGGGCCCGCTGGCGAGTCGAGCGAGCAGGTCATCTCGGATGGGCTCGATGGGCAACACGGCTGACGACACGAGCCTACTCGTTTTGCTCGGTCGCTGCGCGGCGGCGCGCACCTCACTCTCGCCAGGTCTGAAACGAGAGCACGAGGGTGGCGTCACCCAGGGTGGCGGGAACATTCCAGCTGGTTATCCCGTCGTTGTCGTCGAGCGACCCGTTGTCGAGGTCGATCTGTATGGCCACCGCCTGATCCTTGGCGAAGCTGAGCTCGGTCTCGTCGGCGCTGATCGCTGCCGAGAAGGAGAGCGTGTCGGCGCAGCGATTGGTGCCGATGATGACGGGGTTGACGCAGCCGCCGGCTGCCTCCTCAGAGGTGTCGATGTGCAGCTCGAGACAAGGCGGCGATGCCGTGGATGCACTCACCGCTTGCCATCAGCTCGACTGCGTAATCA
>CAZRGL010000252.1:0-9965 GCA_964599485.1 uncultured Polyangiaceae bacterium | reverse complement strand
GAGACAAGGCGTGGCCGGCGAGCTCGACACAGCGGACGCCTCGGTCCAGGGGCAACCGTCCATCGGGTGGCAGGCGACGAACAAGCTCGAAGCAGTGAGCGCAAATAGCAGTCCTGAGGCGAGTCGTTGGCGTGTCATACAGAGCTCTTCCTTCTCGAGCAGGGGATCTGCTCGGCGGGTGGTGTGTGTCTGGTCGCGTCGCCCTCACGGCTCCATAGGGGATAGTGCCGACCACGCGTTTGAATAAGCCCATTTCAAACCTTGTGCCGAGCCGCAAATACCCAACATCATTGCTCCTTGCACAATTACGTCGTCACGATTCATGATCGGGGTGTCATGTCGGGCGCCTCCTCTGCATCAGGGATCATAGCGAGAGCATCAGGGCTCTGGTTGAACCTGCTCCTCGCGTGCGCCTTGTGGCCAGTTGCTGCCTGCGGCTCTCCCACGCCGGCGGCGACAAGTGCTGTCGTGACGGCGACTGCATCAGAAGCTCCCACCGCTGTTGCCACCGCCGGCTCTGAGTCGACGCTCGTGACACCGCGATTGCCGACCCAGCTCCAGCCTGCGCCAGCTGATGTCCTCGAGCGGCTCTGCGATCCGACCGCCAGCTGCCCCTATTGGGAGGGTGGGGTAACAGTTTGGCGTGACGCTAGCGGTAAGGTTGCGTTGCTGTATCGGTCAGTGTCCTGTCGCCATCACCCAATGTCCGGCTTCTTCGACACGCGCGGCGAATTGGTCTTGTCGCTGCCGCACACCGTCGAGACCTGCCCGACCAAGATGCCTGCGTTCAGGGCGCAGCAAAACACGCTCACCGAAGGCTTGCTCTTCTACGAGACGTTGAGCTGCAAAGAGATTCTCTCGGGCGGGGCGAAAGGCCCCGTCAAACCCATGAACGTGTCGTTCGAGCAGCTGAGGGGCGAGAGCGGGGGAGCCACGGGCTATCGAGTCCGCACCGTCGTGGTCGACGCATTGTTGGAAAAGGCAGAGAAGTGCTTGCTCAGCGCAGATGATGTTTCGCCCGAGCTCGCTGAGATAGTGGCCGACGAGCCCGGCCCGCTCGGTCCTAGCGCGGCACGGGATTGCCCATGCAAGCACCTCACTGTGAGCGCTGGACCCGGCGCTGCGCCCTCGCAGCGCACACGGGTACGCATCATCGGCCCAACAGTGGTGCGCGCTGGAATGTTCTATCGGTTTCGCCTCCAGGCGCCGTTTGGTCCACGCTACTTCAAAGAGAAGGTGCGTTGGCAGGTAGCGGAGGCGGCCCTCATCGGCCCACCCCTGCGCGCCGCACCTCGGCGAAGACTATTGGTGCGCGACCTCGGCCTGCTCTTGCGCTGCGAGAGCAAGTGCCTCTTCGGTGGCTTGGGCGTCCTCCTCGAGCGTTGACAAGAGGGCAATACGAACAGGCGCATCGGCGGTGGCTTCAGCCGCGAAACGAATGGGTTGTTCGGCGCCTTCACGGTCGAGCTCGCACAGCGCGAGCGCTGCTCCCACGCGCCTCTCCACAGCCACAGCTGGATCAGCAAGAACGCGGGCGGCATCGTCACTGGAAATGGGTCGCCGCCGAAAGCTCGGATCTGCCGACAGCATACGTCGCAGCTGCGCGCGCCACTCGTCGATGGTCTGGCCTCGGCGGGCGAAGGTGGCCCCGGGGTGTTGCTCGGTCGAACCGGTGGCGTGCTTGGCATGATCGAGGCGAGTCACGACACGGTCCACGTCTTCAGCCTTCCAGTTTGCATTGGCAAGCAAAACGGACTCCGACTCGAGGCACAGTGTTAGCGATTGCGGCCCAGGTTTGACCGCCAAGATGGAGTCGTGGGGGATGAGACGGCGGCTCGGGCCGCGCGTGACCAAGACCCCATCGGTACCGATGGTCACCGTAGGCGCGAACCACTTCGTGAGCACTATGCTGAGAAGTGCGCTCATCCCTGTGGCCAACAACATGGCAAACGGTTTGCCTAGAGCGCGTAGGCCGGCAAACCCTGCAAGGAAGATGCATGGGAACCACAACACCACAAACCAGCCCAGACTCCGCAAGAAAGGACCGAAGTTGCCACGCAATCGCCATGTTACGGCGCGTTGATCGACGTTGGTCCCTGTTGCCGACACGAGCGCCTCGGCTTGCTCTGCGCTAGGCGTATCGAGCACGAAGCGGCTTCCATCGGCGGTCTGAAAGTCGACCTTGTTGTCGCGGGTTGCACCCCAGACGATATCCTCCCGGTCGATGCGGGCCTCGCCGCGAGCGCCGCTCAGGTGCAGCGTGCTATCGTCGACCCGCAACTGTCCTGCTCCAAGGCGCGTGGGCCAGCGCAGCCGGTTGAAGGCGAAGACCCCACCGAAACAGGTTGCCGAGAGTACCAGTAGAAACGATCGCACTGCCCAAGATGAGCCAACCGCGCGCGCGCTGCCCCACAAGCACACCGCGCTAACGACGCCGAGCAAGATGGCCAATGTTGCCATGGCGATTCTCCAGCCACGCGGCTTGTCGCGATGCATCGCTTGGCAGGGAATTGGCTCGCTGGGTTTTGCCACGAGCGAAGCGTCGGGTTGGCTGCCCGAGCAGTCAACCCGCCCGACGACCATCCGGGCTAGAGTGCGGCGACCTCGCCATGGAGCCTTCAGTCTCGGATCATGTCGCAGCGCGCCATCGCGTTGTCGTCTCGCCACACGCCTCGCGTCGTTTGGCGCGCGCTCGGGGATGGCTTGCTGGTCGGGCAGCGAGTGAGTCTTTGCTGGTGCTGGCGGCCACGCGCGATGCGGCCAGCGATTTGATTCGCGAGGCAGTGCGGGGTCCGGGGGCCTGTTTTGGTTGGCACCGCGCTACCTTGGGGATGTTGGCAGCGCAGCTCGCCGCTGGCAGCTTGGCCGGCGATGGTTTGGCTCCGGCTAGCGGGCTTTGCCTTGAAGCGCTCTGCGCCAGGGTGGTGCACCGTCTCGCGCGGGACGGCCAACTCGGCGGCTACCAAGCGATAGCCGAGCTGCCGGGTTTGCCACGTGCGCTGGCGCGCACCGTGACCGAGCTGCGGATGAATGGTGTCGAGCCAGCGAACCTTGCACAGCACGAAGGTGGCGCCGATCTCGCTCGCATGTTGGAGGCCTATTGCGGTGAGCTCGAACAGAGTGCCTTCGCAGACCGCGCTGCGATTTTTCAGCGAGCGACTGCGGTGATTTCTGCGGACGATGCAGAGCGCCACCCCATGGTTGGCTTGCCGCTCCTATTGCTCGATCTGCCGCTCGGCAGCGCCCAAGAACGAAAACTGCTGCTTGCCTTGCTTGGCCAATCACCCAACAGCTGCGCGACCATTGCGGCTGGCGATGGGCCCGCCCTCTCGCTGTTCGATGATCTTGCGGACGCCACGATGGTCTTCGATGCGCCAACGTGCACCACCTCACTCGAACGGCTCCAGGCGCATCTGTTCGAGCCGTCGGCCGCCCCTGCCGAGCTTGGCTCCGATGTGACGGTGTTGTCTGCTCCTGGTGAGAGCCGTGAGTGCGTCGAGATCGCGCGGGCAGTCGTTGCTGAGGCCGAGGCTGGTGTCCGTTTCGATCAGATGGCGGTTCTGTTGCGGTCTCCCGAGCAATACCGCGACCATCTTGCGGAGGCCTTCGCGCGGGCCGGGCTACCCGTCCATTTTGGAGGGGGCACGTTGCGGCCTGATCGGTCGGGTAGGGCCCTGCTTGCCCTGCTCGCTTGCGCAGAGGAGCGCCTTTCAGCGTCTCGGTTTGCCGAGTACCTCTCTTTGGGCGTCGTTCCCACGCCCGAGTCTGACGGCGAGCCGCCGCCGGCGCCGCAGGGCGCGGAGCGCTACCACCTGCCCGTCGACGACATGTTTCGGTCGAGCGCGCTTGGACGAGTGGAGCCAAACGTAGTCCCACGCGCCGCGGGCCCTGACGAACGAAGCCTGAGCGTACCTCGTCGTTGGGAGCGCTTGCTGGTGGATGCAGCCGTGATCGGCGGACGCGAACGCTGGCTTGCCAGGCTTGATGGCTTGGCAGCAGCTTTGGCAATGGATCGTGCTGACTTCGATGATCAGGATGACCCGCGCCTGGCGGGTATCGATCGGCGGCAGGAAGAGCTCGACGCATTGCGCTCTTTCGCGTTGCCGCTCATCGAGATGCTGGCCGGGTTGCCCCAACAAGCGAGCTGGTCGGTGTGGCTCGAGCAACTGACCGCGCTGACGATGCGCGCCATTCGTCGTCCCGAGCACGTGCTCGCGGCGCTGGCTGAGCTCAGCCCGATGGGGCCAATCCAGCCCGTGCGCTTGTCGGACGTGAGGCTCGTACTGGAACGGAGACTGGGCGAGCTGCTCCAGCCGTCGATTGGTGCACGTGCCGGCAAGATTCTGGTCAGTTCCACAGAAGAAGCACGTGGTCTCAGCTTCGAGCTCGTCTTCGTGCCCGGGCTCGCCGAGAAGCTCTTCCCCAAGAAGGTCGTCGAGGACCCCATGGCGCTCGATGCGCTGCGCAGCGCACTGGCCGCAGGTTTGCCCACCAACAGCGACCGCGTTCTCGCCGAGCGCCTCGCTCTGCGCCTCGCTGTTGGTGCAGCTCGGCGCCGCGTGGTGCTTTCCTATCCGAGGCTCGATACCGAGCGCGCCAAGCCGCGGGTACCAAGTTTCTATGCCCTCGAGGTGTTGCGTGCCGCCGAGGGGAGGTTGCCTGGATTCGGTGAGCTGTCACGACGTGCTCATCGAGGGGCAGCGACGCGCATGGGTTGGCCTGCACCGGACGACAAGCAGCAGGCCATCGACGATGCGGAGTACGATCTGACTTCGCTCCAAGCGTTGTTGGGACCAGCCCGAGAGCAGCGTCGTGGTGCCGCCCGCTACCTCCTCAGCAGCAACGAGCACCTCGCTCGCGCACTGCGTGCACGCGCCATGCGCTGGGAGCGTCCCGGCTGGAGCTTCGCGGATGGTTTCATCAAGGCTCACCAGGCTGCTAGCGACGCGCTCGGGCACCATCAGTTGGATCAGCGCGCGTTTTCCGCCACCGCCTTGGAGAAGTACGCGGCCTGCCCTTATCGGTTCTTCTTGTCATCGATTCAGCGTCTGTCCCCCCGGCCGCAGCCGGTCTTCATAGAAGAGCTCGATGCGTTGCAGCGCGGGCGCCTCATTCACGAGACGCTGCAGGCTGTGCACGTCGAGCTGAAGGCGAACCGCTTGCTCCCGCTGCGGCACGATCGCTTGGCCGCGGCCGAGCTGATTCTCGAGCGCGTGCTCGGTGAAATCGCAGAGCGCCATCGGCAGCTGCTCGCCCCCGCCATTGCCCGCGTCTGGCACGACGGTATTGCCGACATCCACGCTGACCTGCGGCACTGCTTGGTACATTCGAGCGAGGAGCCACAATGGACGGCCGAGCTGGCCGAGCTCGGCTTCGGCTTGCGGCTGCGGTCTGATCTGGCTTCATCCAGTCGACCTGACACCGTGGTCCTCGACTCGGGACTGAAGCTTCGCGGCGCCATAGACTTGGTCGAGCGGTCCGGACAACAATTGCGGGCCACCGATCACAAGACCGGCAAAGTAAGCGTCGATCAAGGTGCCCGCATCGCGGGTGGCCGCTGCCTACAACCCTTGCTCTATGCGTTGGCGCTCGAGCGGCTCCACCCCGATTGTGATGTGGTCGGCGGGCGGCTCTTTTTTTGCACGAGTCGCGGGGGCTTTTTGGTGCGAGAGTTTCCGCTGGACGATGCCAGCCGTCAGGCTGTGAGGCTCGCGGTATCCGAAGTGGCTACGGCGCTCACCCATGGTTTCTTTCCGGCCTCACCCGCGCCTGGCGCTTGCTCGCGCTGCGACTACCCAACCGTCTGCGGCCCCTACGAAGAGCAGCGGGTTGCGCGAAAACGCGAGCTCGTCTCCTTGACGAAACTGAGGGCCGAGCCATGATTGAGGCAGGTCGCCAGAACGCTCCAGTGCTTGCAGACGCAGCCGTACGCGAGCGCATCCGACAGGACTTTGACACGACGCTGATTGTCGAAGCCGCAGCGGGCACCGGCAAGACCACTGAGCTCGTCGCTCGAATAGCCGCGCTGTTGCGTTCCGGGCGCAGCACCCTCGATCGTATCGTTGCCGTGACCTTTACCGACAAGGCTGCTGGTGAGCTCAAGCTGAGGTTGCGTGCCGAGCTCGAGGCCGCGCGCCAAGCATCCGAAACCAGCGCCGTCGAGCGCCGCAGACTCGAAGACGCCCTGGCTGCACTCGAGACGGCGCAAATAGCGACCCTCCACTCCTTTTGTTTGGACATGATGCGGGAGCGCCCCGTACAGGCTCGGGTCGATCCCGCCTTCGAAGTGCTCGCAGACGTCGAGCCGATTCTGCATCGGGCCTTCGACAGTTGGTACCAACGGATCCTCGAGCGTCCACCCGAAGCGGTTCGGCGCATCTTGCGTCGACGCGAGTGGAAGCGTGAGGGTCCACGTCGATTGTTGCTGCGGGCCGCGAGCCTGCTGGTGGATCGTCGCGATTTCGACGCGCCGTGGCGACGCGGTGCTTTTGACCGAGATCTCCGTATCGACGCATTGCTCAGCGAGCTCGCCACTTTGGGTTGCCTCGCCGATCGCGCCAACCGCAATCGTGACTACTTGGCTCGCAACCTGCGCTCGCTCAAAGAGCTCTCCGAACGCATCGCCGATCGCGAGCGCTGCCGCGACCGTGATTACGACTTGCTCGAGCACGAGTTTCGTGAGCTGAGCCGGTCGCGCGCTATTGGCTGGGCCTACAAAGGCAGTGGGCAGTGGTACGGAAAGGACTTGAGGCGCGACGAGGTCATCGCCTCCCGCGACGGCTTCAAACAGCAGATCGACCAGTTCGTCGCTGCGGCAGAGGCAGACTTGGCAGCAGCACTACAAGCCGAGCTGCAGGAGGTGGTGGGGGGCTACCAAGCGCTCAAACAGCGCAGCGGCGGGCTCGACTTCATGGACATGCTCATGGGTTTGCGCGACATGCTGCGCGACGATCGGGCGGTGCGCGTCGAGCTGCAGAAACGCTTCACGCACCTGTTCGTCGATGAGTTTCAAGACACCGATCCGCTGCAAGCCGAGATTTTGCTGCTGCTTGCGGCCGACGACCCATCCGTGGACGACCCCACCGAGGTCGTGCCGGTGGCGGGCAAACTGTTCGTAGTGGGCGATCCCAAACAAGCAATCTATCGCTTCCGCCGTGCAGACGTCATGCTCTACGAGCGCGTCAAAGAGCAGCTCTGCCGACACGGCGGACAAGTCGTTCATTTGAGCACGAGCTTCCGGGCACTGCCGGCGATTCAAACAGCCATCAACCTGTCTTTCGAGCCCGAGATGGACGCTGCGGTCGCTTGCGCAGGCCAAGCTGGCTACGTGCCGCTGCAACCGTATCGAGCGGCATGGTCTGAACAGCCCGCTCTCGTCGCATTGCCGGTGCCCGCGCCCTATGGTCGTAGCGGTAGGGTGACGAGCACCGCTGTCGCAGCCTCAACGCCCGAGGCGGTCGTGGCGTTCGTCAATTGGTTGCTCACCGAGAGCAAGTGGCAAGTCTGCGAGCAGCGCAGCAGTCAAGACGTTCCCGTACCAATTCGCCCCCGCCATGTCTGCTTGCTGTTCCGCCGTTTTCGCTCGACGTGGAGCGGAGACATCACCCGTCCCTACGTGCGGGCGCTCGAGGCGCGGCGTGTTCCGCACGTGCTCGTTGGTGGCCAAGCCTTCCACACCCGGGAGGAGGTCATCGCTTTGCGCACGGCCTTGACTGCCATCGAGTGGCCCGACGACGAGCTCAGCGTTTACGCTACGCTGCGCGGCCCGCTCTTCGCGCTCGCTGATGCGGCCCTATTTGCGTACCGCAGCACGCACCACAGCTTGCACCCGCTGCGGCCTCCTCCAGAAGCACCTACAGACTCCGACGAAGAAGCCCAGGTGCGGCGGGCGCTGGGCCTGCTCTGCGAGTTGCACCGAGGGCGCAACGGTCAACCCATCGCTTCGACGATTGGGCAGCTGCTGGCCCAAACCCGTGCCCACGCGGGTTTCGCCATCTGGCCGAGCGGCGAGCAAGCGCTGGCAAACGTACTGCGCGTGATGGACCAAGCCCGCTCCTTCGAGCAATCCGGCGCGACGTCGTTTCGGTCGTACGTCGAACACCTCGACGGTCAGGCGGAGCGCGGCCAGGGTGGTGAAGCGCCAGTGGTCGAGCAAGGCACCGAGGGTGTGCGTATCATGACCACACACGCTGCCAAGGGCCTGGAGTTTCCAGTGGTCATTCTCTGTGATCCCAGCAACAGCCGACAAAGCAAGTACCCCTCACGCTATATCGACAGCGCACGCCGTTTGTGGGCGTTTTCGCTGGCGGGTTGCACGCCCGCCGAGCTACGTGCTCACGCCGACGAGGTCCTCGAGCAAGACGACGCCGAGAACGTTCGCATCAGCTATGTGGCCGCCACGCGAGCGCGCGACTTACTCGTCGTACCGCTTGTTGGAGACGGCCCGCACGCTGGCTGGGTAGACATGATGAGCCGTGCGTTGTACCCAGTTGCTGCCCACAGACGCGACGCCAAGCCCGCGCCGCTCTGCCCGCGTTTCGGGGCAGACAGTGTGCGTCGGCGCCCCGTCGACGCGCAGGCCACACCGGACGATGCAGTCAAACCGGGGCTGCATGAGCATTGCGCTGGTGAGCACTCGGTCGTTTGGTGGGATCCCAATGTGCTGCGCCTCGACGTTCGCGCCAGTGGTGGTTTGCGCCAGATGGAGATTCTCAAACAAGCAGAAGGCGAGGGGCCACATGACGACGGAATGGCCAGCTACGAGCGATGGCGGCAAGCCCGCGCGCAAGCGATCGCCCGCGCGGCCAAACCAGGCGTGATCGCCCGGTCCGTTACCGAAATCGCCGCCGTCTCAGATCGTGAGGGGGAGCCGGCCACGGTTGGGGATGAAGGCGTGATTGCACAGCTCAACACAGGTGCAGTGCGCACGAACCGGCCAACGGGCAGCCGCTTTGGCAGTCTGGTCCACGGCATCCTGGCGGATATCGATCTGCAGGCCGATCTCACCGCAATCGAGCGAAGCGCCGCGTTGACAGCGCGCATCATGAACGCCCCGACCGAGGAGCAGTCCGCTGCGGTCGAAGCTGTGCTGGCAGCGCTCGCTCATCCGTTGATGCGGCGCGCGGCCTGCGCGCAAGATTGTCGTCGCGAGTGTCCCGTGGTGCTCGTTCAACAGGATGGCAGCGTGGCCGAAGGCGTTGTCGACCTCGCTTTTCGCGAGCAGCTCGAAGCGGCGCCCCGCTGGACTGTGGTGGACTTCAAGACGGACCGCGGCGCTGAGCAGAGCGACCGCTACTTGCGCCAACTCGCGCTGTACCAGCGCGCTATCGAGGTGGCGACGGGCGAGTCGTGTGATGCGGCCCTGCTCTGGGTGTGAACGGCGCTCCCATAGCCCGACTGCGCTCGGCTGAGTGCTGTAAGCGCGCCTTTACAACCAGAAGGTAGCCAACAGCACGGGTGTTCATCGTTCACTACAGTTCGGCCGCTTTCGTGCCCCTTGCTGCGTCGCAACACCCCATTTGCACGGGCACCTTTCTTGCACCTCAAAAGGACAACAAATCAAAGGCCCTCATCAATGGAGCCCAAATGCATTCGAAACTCAAAATCCTCGTTGCAGCTTATGTGGGGCTGCTTGTCTGCGTCTGTCTCTTCAACGGTAGCGTCATCATAGGAGCCCTCGTGGCGTTACTTACCTGCGCCTGTTTGTTCAACTCCGAAATCGGCTTCGGCGAGGGGTCTAGAGGCTGTCTCAAAACTCTGAAATCGAAGTAGGGGAAGGGGTTTATCCGGTTTATCCCCCCCCGAGCTGAATCGTTGGCGCACTGTCCGCGCGGGCGCGCGACTGGGTGCGCGTGGTCGTGACCGGGGCGTGAGCTAAACTCGCTAGTTTCGTCCGTGGGCTGCTCCTTGGTAACTCCGAAATCAATGTAGGGGAGTCTCGGGCGGTTTATCCCCTCCCGGGACGG
>CAZRGL010000251.1:0-14928 GCA_964599485.1 uncultured Polyangiaceae bacterium | reverse complement strand
CGTCGTTCCGGTCGTGCCACCACCCCCCGAGGAGCTGGTGCTACCCCCGCTGCCCCCGGTGCCATCCGGCTCGGCATCCATGATCGCTGTCCCGCCACAGGCGGCGAGGAAAACGAACAGAGTCAATGTCGAGCGGGTCATAGCGGTTGCGTCCACTGTATCCCAGCTCATGTGCTGTTGACGAGTCACACGCACAAGCGACCAGTTCGGCATGGATCGGCGAGCGCAGGAACGGCTACTCTGGCGCCCTGGGTCCCATGTTCGGCTTTCTGCGAAAACGCAAACAACCCACTCCCGCCGAGCCGGAGAAGACTTGGCGCGACGCTGAGCTTTTCGAGGGCCTGAGCCCCAGTGAGCTCGACTTGGTGGCCCCTTTGATCGGTGAGCGGACCATCGGAAAAGGCGAGCTGCTCGTGCGTGAAGGCGAGCTGGCGAGCGAGATCTATCTCGTGGAGGAGGGCTCGCTCGAGATCGTCAAACAGGACCAAGAGGCCCAGTGCGAGCGGACCATCGGCGAGATCTCCTCCGGTGAGCTAATCGGTGAAGTGTCGATGCTCGACGGCTTACCGCTGTTCGCAACGGTGCGTGCGACCAGCGCCTGCCAGCTACTGGTACTGCCATTCAATGCCTTGCGCCCCAATCCGCAAGAGGCGCTCAGCCAAACGCCGCAGGCCAAGCACAAGCGCGGCACCTACTACAAGCTGCTCGAGCGCGTCATACGCGTGCTGGCCGACAAGGTGCGCGACCAAGCGGACGACTCACTTGCGGACGCCAAGCGCCACGCCGCGGTCGGCAAGTTCTTGATCAACATCTTGGTGCTGTTGTGCTTGTACTCTTTTTTGCTGAGCGGTCTCACGCTGCTGGGCAAACACGTGCCGAGCACTTCCTTCATCAGCATCCCGATGCAGATCGTGTTCGCCCTCGGCAGCTGGCGGTTCATTCGCAGCACCGGCTACCCGCTCGAGCAATTCGGTTTGAGCAGCCGACATCTGTTCAGCTCGGCCCTCGAGGCCATCTTCTTCACCGTTCCGGTGTTGGGTTTGCTCGTTGGGATCAAGTGGCTGGTGTTATGGCTAAACGGCAACCCACGGGGGCTACCGCTCATCGCCTACACAGATGTCGCCGCCCGCCTGAGCGAATCGCGGGTGCTCACGTTGCTAGGGATCTACGCGCTGACTTGCGTGGTGCAGGAGCTCATCGTGCGAGGCGCTTTGCAGAGTAGCTTGCAGATGTTCCTGAGCGGACCGCGCGCCAAGCTTCAAGCCGTGTTCATCGCCGCGCTGTTGTTCTCGATGACCCACTTGCACATGTCTTTCCTATTCGCCTCGCTGGCCTTCGTCCCCGGCCTCTTTTGGGGCTGGCTCTTCGCCCGGCGCCCTAACATCCTGGGCGTGACGCTGTCGCACATCGTGGTAGGCGGCTTCGTCTTCTTCATCATGGGCGTGAACATCTAGCCCTGCCCCAGCGATCCTCAGCCGACGACGCGCGCCTAGTAGATCGAGTTGAGACGGTTCTTTCCACGGAGCTCGACGAACGTCATCGCCACAGCGGAAACGCTCGCCGGAAACAAGCAGGCGTCCCTGGGGCGTCTCATGGGCGATGAGGGCCGCCTCAAACCCTCGGACGCTTTGCCACAAGCGCAAGCGCGCGGAATTACTAAATGACCAACATGGCACGCGGGCTGCAAAAGCCGTCAATCATGCGAATCCCCATGCTCATCGTATCAACATTCGTCACCGCTTCGCTTGCCATCGTCGGGCCCGTCGAAGCACAACAGCCCCCGATCTCGATGTCGAGCTCGACGCCCTCCTGGCTGCCCCAGCCGGTGGCGAG
Organism: uncultured Polyangiaceae bacterium; assembly: GCA_964599485.1. Lineage (GTDB taxonomy): Bacteria > Myxococcota_A > Polyangia > Polyangiales > Polyangiaceae > JAPYTK01. The sequence goes on along the minus strand of CAZRGL010000251.1, from coordinate 13,095 downwards.
CCACAGCTGTTGTGAGGTGCACACGAGCCGCGGCTGCAGCGACAATGGGATCTCCCAACAGGTATGCGCTGCCGACCCGTTCTGCTGCAACGTCACATGGGATCAGTGGTGCGTCGACGCAGTCAACACCATCGGCTTCGATCAATGCAACAGCGGCTGGGGCGGAGTCGCCACCCCATCTTCGAACAGCGGCATGGTGACTGTGACGGCGCACAGCCATAGCGAGCCGACCTGTCTGGAGCCTGGAGCCGGGGTGAGGGAAGGCGATGGTGGCGAGTGGGCGATCATCTTCGAGCTTCCCGCCAGTCCACTGGGGAGCGGCTCGATCGCGGTGCTCCCGGTTTGGGTGTTTTTCATCGGTGCGGATACCAACAGCATCGGCTTGTTTGGCGGTGCGGAGCCGGCTTGGGTGAGCATTTCGAAATTCGATGCCTTCACCATCGCCGGCACAGTGACTGGGCTGGGCATGTTGCCGTCCTCGATTTCATTCCAGGTCGACCGCTGCACCGGCGAAGAGCAAGTGCCGCCGCAGGAACCATCCAAACCGTCCTTCTGAAGCTTCGATCGCGGTTGCCTCGAAAAGACAACCTTGCGGCCGGCGCTGCCGATTGGCGAACAGGACGCTTGGGTGGCGGCGTTGTGCCCCAGCGCACCCGGCCTAAATGAGGTGCTGCTCGTAGATTTCGATGTTGCTGTCGATCACGGTGCGACGCCTCGCCCTGAGCTGCCAGCCCAACAGCTAATTGATCTGAACCGATCCGCCCTGGATGCGATTGACACCTGAAGAGCGCGTCGAAACGTAGGCGCCGCGCAGTAGGATCTTGCCAGCGCGCGTCAGGGTGATGCTCGACTTGCCGCAGCGCAAAACCAGCTCACGCTCGGCGCTGACTTCGATGCGCTCGCCATCGGCCAGTACCTTTGGATGTGGCTTTCCCTGGTCGCGCTTGAAGGGGCTGACCATGGGTCCGATGATCATCGGGCGCGTTGGCTCGCCCCCTTCGAACATCAGCGCGAAGCTGCACCCAATGTCGCGCTGCTGTAGCCGGGGAGCCGAAGAGGCGACCAGTCCTTGTTCCTGCCCGCAGCCTGGATAGCTAACCAGCGGTCGCTGCGATTCATCGAAACCCACCAGCTCACCCACTACGATCCCATCGATTTGCTCGAGCAGCTCGCCTTGCTCAGCCTCCTGCTCGGCGTGGGCGGCCAATACCAACTCGAGCAGCTCCGTCGGCTCATTCGACGCTGACTCGCTCGACGTGGACTCCGCATCCAAAGTGACGGCGACCTCGGATGTGCTGGCCGCCTGGCTGTCGTCTTGCTCGCTCATTGCCTGCTCCCCTGGATCTAGAGCTTCATGCTCGCGGTGGCCAGCACCTCGAGCGCTGAAAGTGATGCGCAATGAAGTCGTGGGCAACGCCGACTTGCAACAACGCTTCCGCCTGGAAGCCAAGGTCTCGGCGCGTATCCCCCCTGTACAGCTCTTGGGTGTCGGCTGTCTCGAGCGCAGCCCGGTATGAACTTCAGCAGCGCAGACCCTGGCTCAGTGAGCAACAAACAAGCGCCCGGCAGCGTTCACTTCTTGGCCGGCGCCACGCACTTCGAGGTCTTGGTGGAGCGACAACGGATCGCTGGTAGTCCAGTGAGACAATGCCGCTTCGGTGTGTGTTTGCCCATCATCGTCCTCCGACGCGGGATCTGCCTGCTCAGCCGCCAACACACCACGCAGCACCACGAGTCGCTCATCGTCGACCACCTCGCCGTCCAATGCCGCAAGCTCATTCTGCTCGCTCGTCGCCAGTCGCCTCGTTCGACGCCTGGCAAGCCCGCGGACTGTTGCAAGTAGCAGCAAGTATCCGACCAGCGGGATGACGACGTACAGTAGCTCAATCGGCATGAGGACTCGTTGTGTCCGCTACGACGACCGCGCCAGCAAGGTCTGGACCGTCGTCACTACACTCTAGGCAGGTCCGGGGCCAGGCCGCACGCGTGGGTTGACCACCAATTCTCTTGCTCGTGCAGCAAACTCCAGCAGCGCAAACGTGACAAATCGGGTGGGCGCCACTAGATTTCGCGGCCTCGGGAGCTGGCGCGTGGACAAGACCGATCAGATGGCATTCGGTGTCCTTAGGTGGACGTGCATGTGGTGCTACACCGCGGTGTGGATCACCATCGCCATGGCGGTGTTGATGCTGACCTTCAGCCAACGCTTGCTCTTGTGGATGGCGCGCAAGATTTGGGCGCCTGGGATCATCTGGCTCGCTGGCATGACGGTCGAAGTGGAAGGCGGCGAAGATGTCGACTGGACCGAGCCGCACATCTTCATCGCCAATCATCAATCGGCCGGCGACATCTTGGCGGCCTTCGTCGCCTGCCCGGTGCCGCTGCGTTTCATCGCCAAGAAGATGTTCTTGTACCTGCCATTCTTCGGCCTCTACATGTGGGCGGCGGGGATGATTTTCGTCGACCGCGCCCGCAGCAGCAAGGCGGTGGCCAGCATGCGCGCCGCTGGTGGCAAGATTCGAGAAGGCGCCAACATCATCGCCTTCCCTGAGGGCACCCGCTCACTCGATGACCAAATCGCGCCGTTCAAGAAAGGCATCTTCATCGTTGCCCTCGAGGCCGGAGTGCCCATCGTGCCCCTGGCCATCGAAGGAACGGCCGAAGCGATGCCGCCGCACCGTTTGGATCTTCCGGGTGGCAAGGCGCGCGTGCGCATCGGCAAGCCCATCGACACCCTCCAGTATGATCGCACGCAGCGCGACGCGCTCATCCGCGACGCCCGCGATGCGCTGATCGATTTGCACGTCTCGATTGGCGGCACTGGCGGGGACAAGCATGAGGCAATCGCCCACCGGCCTGAGCCTGAGCTGGAGTCGGGGGTAGAGCCGGTCTGACTCGCAAACAGCTCCTGACACGAGCAGTCCTCTGGCAGTAGGCAGCCCGACGTGATCCGACTCGACACCGTTTCCAAGCAGCACGGCCGGCAGATCCTCTTTCTCGAGGCATCGATGGGCCTCTTTGCCGGTGAGAAGATCGGCTTGGTGGGCCCCAACGGCGCGGGCAAGTCGACCATCTTTCGAATGATCACTGGCGAGGAAGAGCCTGATGCAGGCCAGGTAATCACCAACCGAGGCCTGAGCGTCGGCTACTTCAGCCAGGACGTCGGCGAGATGAGCGGCATGACAGTTCTGGAAGAGACGATGAGCGGTGCTGGCGAGGTTTCCGCGCTCGCCCGTGAGCTGCACGAGCTCGAGCAAGCGATGGCCGATCCCGACCGCGGCGACGAGCTCGAGCAAAACATCGAGCGCTTCGGCGATGTGCAAGCACGCTTCGACGAGCTCGGCGGCTACGGACTCGAGGCGCGGGCCAGAGAGATCTTGGCAGGTCTGAGCTTCGACGAAGACGTGGTCGATGACGACGTGGGCAAGCTCTCGGGCGGCTGGAAGATGCGCGTCGCACTTGCACGCATTTTGTTGATGGCTCCGGACGCACTGCTGCTCGACGAGCCGACCAACCACCTCGACATCGAGTCGATCATTTGGCTCGAGCGTTTTCTGCGAAGCTTCGAAGGCGGCCTGATGATCACCTCCCATGATCGTGAGCTGCTCAACAGGCTGGCCACCAAGATCGTGGAGATCGACGGCGGCAGCCTGACCACCTATTCGGGCAACTACGACTTCTACGAAAAGCAGCGCGATCTAGCCGCCGCTCAGCTCGAAGCCCAGCACGCGCGGCAGCAAGCGATGCTCGCCAAAGAGCACGCGTTCATCGCCAAGTTCAAAGCGCGAGCGAGCCACGCGGCGCAAGTGCAGTCGCGCATCAAGAAGATTGACAAGATCGAACGGGTCGAGCCGCCCAAGCGGCGCCGTGCAATCGCCTTCGACTTTCGCGCGCCGCCCCGATCGGGCAACGACGTGCTGTCCCTGAAGAGCGTGAAGAAGAGCTACGGCCGTCGCGTGATCTACGACGGGCTCGATCACCTCATCCGCCGCGGGGAGCGCTGGTGTGTGATGGGGGTCAACGGCGCTGGCAAGTCGACGTTGCTCAAGCTCGCTGCCGAGCAGATCGAGCCAGACGCTGGCACGGTCACCGTGGGCGCATCGGTCAAGCTCGGCTACTTCGCGCAGCACGCCATGGAGCTGCTCGAGCCAAAGCGCTCGGTAATTGAAACGCTGCAAGCGGCCCATCCCCTCGCGCCCCTCGGCTCACTTCACACGCTCGCGGGTGCGTTTGGGTTTTCCGGAGACGAGGCAGACAAACGGGTTCGCGTACTCTCGGGCGGCGAAAAAGCGCGGCTGGTGCTCGCCCGCATGCTTTACGACCCGCCCAATTTCTTGGTCCTCGACGAGCCGACCAACCACCTCGACATGGGCACCAAAGAGATGCTGCTCAAAGCGCTATCCAAGTTCGAGGGAACGATGCTGTTCGTCTCGCACGATCGGCACTTTCTCGCCGCGCTCTCGACCCGCGTGCTCGAGCTGAGCCCAGACGGAATCCAGAGCTACGACGGTGGCTACCAAGCCTACGTCGAGAGCACCGGCCGAGAAGCCCCCGGCATCGGCTGACCGCTGGTCGTGGACGGGTGCGGGCGGGTGCGCGAGCGGGTGCGCGAGCGGGTGGGAACAAGTCAAGACATCGCTGACACTTTGCTTACGACCCCGTTGACGAAAGCAGCAGCACGGGCAAGCGGCTCCGCGTCGGTGTCGGCGTTCGTGTCCGCGTCCGCGTCCGCGTCCGTGTCCGCGTCGGTGTCGGCGTCCGCGTCCGCGTCCGTGTCCGCGTCCGTGTCGGCGTCCGCGTCCGCGTCCGTGTCCGCGTCGGTGTCGGCGTCCGCGTCCGCATCGGCGTGCGTGAAACCGAATGGCCGCAGGGGCATCTCGGGCGGTTTATCCCCGCCCGCGACCTTCCGAAATGTGGCCGTCGCGGGAGGGGATAACCCGGAAAACCCCCCTCCCCTACATCGCTCATTCCGGGACTAGCGTGCACCCAGCGGACCGAGTAGCAGCGGGGAGAGCACGACCTGGCCGAACGCGTCAGTCTGCAGCAACAACGTACGCGTTTCGATCTCGGCGGCCTTCAACTTGGGCGCCGAGCCGCTCATGAGTGCCGCAGCGACGGGGCGAACAGCCTCCATATACTTCGACAAGGGGGTTTCGCTCGCACTCTTGGCAATAGCGAATCCAACCAGGCTCGCGAACTTGTCCCGAATCGGCTTGGCTTGCTTCATCCTCGGTTTCGCCGGTTTGCCCCGCAGCTGCATTCGTACCGTGTGGTCTTCCACTACCCGCAGCAGTGTGAGGTATGGCCACGGAGGGGTCGATAAGGTCTTCAGCACATGCGCGCGGTCTTTTCTGTTGGCTGCAGACTTCACCTCGATGTCGCGTAGCAGCTCACTCCATTCGCGGATGTACTGGCTCACGTAGTCCTGCTCCAGCCGCCTCAGTGAGCGGAGCCTCAACCGCGAATCGGTGCCAGGGGACGGCACGACCCAGCTCTCGCGAAGGAGGGTCTTCTTGGCGGCATCGATGTTCGCGCAGACCGCTTCGAAACCGGTTGCAGTGTAAGGACCTCGCACGACAAGCCACGTGCCCTCCTTGAGCTTGCGCTTGCTCTGAAGCACCGTGAGCGCCGCGGGCTTGTCGGTGAAGACGGTGGGTAAGCTCACGGGCGCATACTTGAGATTGCGGGGGTCCGCGGGCCCTTGCTGGTCAATCTTCTCATCAATCAGAACCGTGACCAACTGGTCGTAGAGTCTCTGGACAGGGCCTATTCGTGTCAGAATGTCGCGCGCCGAAGCGACGAGGGCCTGGTCGAGCGGTAGTCCAGTCGCTTTGCCAGACTCGAGCAGTTCGACGTAGCGGTGAGTGAGCGCGCCCACCAGCCGCAGGAGCTGTCTCCTTGGCAGCTTGGACCCGGTGAACCGCGCCATACAGCGGCTCACGAGGCGCAGCCTCAAGAAGGTACCAAACTCCTTGACGTGCGCAGGATCGTTGAGCAGCAGGTAGGTCTTCAGCGTGTCGTATTCTTGAAGATAGTCCTTGCCTGTGATGACTTTCAGATCGCGCTCGAGCGCGTCCTTCACCGGTTCGATCAACCCCTTGGTGATGCCGGCCGCGAGTTTCTCTCGAGCTTGAACGACGTCGCTGCCCGCATCTGGCTCGTCGGCCACCTGCTCGAGTTGCGTGCGCAGCGCATCGAGCTTGCGCAAGTTGCCGTCCATTGCTGTGCCGTCCGTCCAGTCGATGGCGCTGACCTGCTCGACCAGGGGCTTCAGGCTCGACTCAGTTGCCTGCTTGCTGCAAGACGCCGCCAGCATCACCAGTGTCAGCATCAGGATGGTGCTCGCCGCCCGCAGCATGGCTGCGCGCCGTCCACTCTTCTGCGAATCGCCCATTGTCCGGTCCTTCCAACACAACCGCATACAGTGGTTGTTCGGCGAACCCAACGGCGGCATCCAGCCGGGCGCCCGGCTTGCACCCTGACGCGCTGCGACATGCGCGTCGGGACGAAAACTGCTGCGCGTGTGTTCACCCGTTTGGGGGACTTTTTGACTTGCGCTGCAATCGTTTGCGAAAAGGCGGGCTTGCGGCCGATTTGGGGGTTGACGCAGCGTCGTATCGGAGGCGCAACAACGGCATGCCAACTGTCGACGCAAACTTCGCGGTCGCGGACGTCGCGTACCGTATCAACGAGGTCATCGCCATCTATCCGATCACGCCGGCATCGCCCATGGGCGAGCATGCTGATGCGTTCGCTGCCGAAAGGATGCCGAACATCTGGGGAGCGATTCCAGGAGTAACCGAGCTGCAGTCAGAAGGCGGCGCAGCCGCCTCCGTACATGGCGCTCTGCAAGCGGGCTCACTGGCCACCAGCTTCACCGCTTCGCAAGGCCTGCTGTTGATGATCCCGAGCATGTACAAGATCGCAGGCGAGCTGACCGCCTGCGTGCTGCACATCTCGGCTCGCACCGTAGCGACGCACGCGCTGTCGATCTTTTGCGACCACTCCGATGTGTACGGCGCGCGCTCCACGGGCTTCGGCATGTTGGCGTCCACGAATGTGCAAGAGGCGCACGACTTCGCGCTGATCTCGCAGGCCGCAAGCTTGCGTGCGCGCGTGCCGTTTTTACATTTCTTCGACGGCTTCCGGACCTCCCACGAGGTTGCCAAGGTCGAACGCCTCGACGACGAGCAGCTCAAGACCATGATCGACGACGATCTGGTCAAAGCCCATCGCGATCGCGCCCTGAGCCCGGACCACCCTACCCTTCGCGGAACGGCGCAGAACCCCGATGCTTTTTTCCAGGCACGCGAATCGCTCAACAGCTTCTATGAGGCGACCCCCCAAATCGTGCAGGAGACCATCGATCAATTCGCCAAGGTCACCGGTCGCCAGTACGGCCTGGTCAGCTATTGTGGGCACCCCGAGGCAGAGCGCGTGGTCGTGCTGATGGCCTCTGGCGCCGAGACCGCTCGCGAGACCGCCAAGTGGTTGCAAGAGCGCGACGAGAAGGTGGGTGTGGTTACGGTGCATCTGTACCGTCCCTTCCCCATGGCGGCCTTCGTCGACGCCCTTCCCAAGACGGTCAAGACCATCGGCGTTCTCGACCGCACCAAAGAGCCCGGCGCCCCAGGCGACCCGCTCTATCTCGATGTGCTCTCGGCTCTACACGACGCTCGTCAACGAGGCGACGATCGCTCAGTCAACGTGGTCGGCGGCCGCTACGGTCTGTCCTCGAAGGAGTTCACCCCCGGAATGGTGGCTGGGGTCTTCGAAGAGCTCAAGAAGGACAAGCCGAAGAACTACTTCACTGTCGGCATCAACGACGACGTAACCAACACATCGCTCAGCTACGACGCTGATATCGAGATTATGCCCGAGGAGGTCACCCGGGCGCTCTTCTACGGCCTCGGCTCCGATGGAACGGTGGGCGCCAGCAAGAACAGCGTCGAGATCATCTCGGAGAACACCGGACGGCATGCCCAGGGCTACTTCGTCTACGACTCGAAGAAGGCTGGCGCCGTGACCGTGTCGCATTTGCGCTTCGGCAAAGATCCGATTCGCGCTCCTTACCTGATCAACAAGGCTGACTTCATCGGTGTACATCAGTGGTCGTTCGTCGATCGCTACGACGTTCTCAATCACGCCGACAAGGGCGCCACGGTCATCCTGAATGCGCCCTTCGGTCCCGACGAAGTGTGGAACGAGCTACCTCGCGAGATGCAGATGCAGATCTGTGAACGCGATCTGAAACTCTATGTCATCGACGCCTACGACGTCGCCCGCAAAGTCGGCATGGGCAGCCGCGTCAACACCATCATGCAGACCTGCTTCTTTGCGATCTCAGGAGTGTTGCCACCCGACGATGCGATTCGCGAGATCAAGGAGTCCATCGAGAAGAGCTACAGCAAACGTGGTCGCGGGGTAGTCGAGAAGAACTTCGCTGCGGTCGATAGCGCGCTGTCGCACATGAAGCGCGTCGAGGTGCCGTCTGAGCCGAGTACCGATCGGTTGCGGCCACCGCTGCTCGCCCCCGAAGCGCCCGACTTCGTGCAGAACGTCACCCGCGTGATGCTCGAGGGCAAAGGTGACCTGTTGCCCGTCAGCGCGTTTGCTCCCGACGGGACCTGGCCCACCGACACCGCGCGTTGGGAGAAGCGTAACATCGCTCTCGAGATCCCTGTCTGGGACGAGAAGCTCTGTATCCAGTGCAACAAGTGTGTGCTGGTATGTCCGCACGCAGCGATTCGCGCCAAGGTGATCCCCAAGGACGCACTGACCGACGCGCCTGAGACCCTCAAGTCGGTGCCCTTCAAGTCCAAGCTGCTGCCAGACTCGCTCTACTTGTTGCAGGTCGCACCAGAGGACTGCACAGGCTGCACGCTTTGCGTGGAGGTATGCCCCGCCAAGGACAAGAGCAACCCGAAGCACAAGGCTGTCGACATGGTGGCCCAGCCGCCGCTGCGCGAAGCCGAGCGCGACAACTTCGACTACTTCCTCACGCTGCCTGAGGTAGCGCGCGACAAGGTCAAGCTCGACGTCAAGCACACCCAGTTGTTCGAGCCGCTGTTCGAGTTCTCGGGCGCCTGCGCGGGCTGCGGTGAGACGCCCTACGTCAAGCTGCTCACCCAACTGTTCGGTGACCGGTTGCTCATCGCCAACGCCACTGGTTGCTCGTCCATCTACGGTGGCAACTTGCCGACCACCCCGTATGCGGTGGATAGCGCTGGTCGCGGCCCGTCATGGAGCAACTCCTTGTTCGAGGACAACGCCGAGTTCGGTCTCGGCTTCCGGCTCGCTGTCGATCAGAACATGGCCTACGCCAAGGTTTTGCTGGGCAAGCTCGGTGGACAGCTCGGTGACGAGCTGGTGAGCGCCATCCTCGAGGCCGATCAGAGTAGCGAGCTCGGTCTTGCGGAGCAACGCGAGCGGATTGCTACAGTGCGCGAGAAGCTACAAGGCAGCGATAACGTCGAAGCCAAGCAGCTGCTCACGGTTGCCGACTACCTCGTGCACAAGAGCATCTGGGCCCTCGGCGGCGACGGCTGGGCCTACGACATCGGCTACGGCGGGCTCGATCACGCGCTTGCTTCCGCCAAGAACCTCAACGTGCTGGTGGTCGATACGGAGGTCTACTCCAACACCGGCGGCCAGCAATCCAAGGCCACACCGCTCGGCGCCATCGCCAAGTTCGCCGCTGCCGGCAAGCCGCTGCCCAAGAAGGACTTGGGTATGCTCGCCATGGGCTATGGCAACGTCTACGTCGCTTCGATCGCCTTTGGCGCCGACGACCGTCAGACGCTCAAGGCGTTCTTGGAGGCCGAGTCCTATCCGGGCGCCTCGATCATCATCGCTTACAGCCACTGCATTGCGCATGGCTATGACATGGCGCGCGGACTCGATCAGCAAGATCTCGCGGTCAAGAGTGGCTATTGGCCACTGTATCGTTTCGATCCGCGGCGGGCCGCCGAAGGCAAGAACCCGCTGCAGCTCGACAGCAAGGCTCCGAAGGCTTCGGTCAAGGAGTTTGCCTACAACGAAATGCGCTTCCGGCAGCTTGCCTCCATCGACCCCGAGCGCGCCAAGAACCTGATCGAGGCTGCCCAGAAGGACACTGAGCGCCGCTACCAAATGTACAAGCAACTCGCCGACGCCCCTGGCGCCAAGAGCTGAGGACCGGAGGAAACAGTCATGGACTTGAAAACGACCTACATGGGCCTCGAGCTCGACAGCCCAATCATCGCCGGCGCCTCACCGTTGACCGAAGACCTCGACAACGCCAAAGCGCTCGAAGATCAAGGGGCCTCTGCGCTCGTGATGCACTCCTTGTTCGAGGAGCAGATCACCTGGGAGCAAGACTCGGCCGAGCGAGCGCGCGAACACGACCTGGCTCATGCCGAAGCGGGCTCATATTTTCCGGAGCCGACCAGCTTCATCTTCGGGCCAGAGGCCTACTTGGAGCAGCTGCGCAAAGTCAAAGCGGCGCTGTCGATTCCCGTCATCGCTTCTCTCAATGGGGTGAGCAAGAGCGGCTGGGCACACTATGCCAAGCTCATGCAAGAGGCTGGCGCTGATGCGATCGAGCTGAACATCTACCATCTCGCGATGGACGCCGATGAAGATCCACGCGCTGTCGAGCAGCGCTACGTCGACGTGCTCGGTGCGGTGAAGAGCGAAGTCAGCGTGCCGGTGGCGGTCAAGCTCTCGCCCTTCTTCTCGGCGCCGGCGCACACGGCCAAGTCTCTCGACGAAGCCGGCGCCGACGCTCTGGTCATGTTCAATCGCTTCTACCAACCGGATTTCGATCTCGACAAGCTCGAGGTGGCACCGGTCGTTGGGCTGTCGAGCTCGCGCGATCTGCTGCTGCGCCTGCGCTGGCTCGCAGCAACCTTCGGGCGGGTGAAGTGTTCGCTGGCCGCTACTGGCGGTGTGCACACCGGCCAAGACGCCATCAAAGCGCTCATGGCCGGCGCCAATGCCGTGCAGATGACCTCGGCGGTGCTCCGCGATGGCCCCGAAGCCATCGGCAAGGTGCGTAAAGAGCTCGACACGTGGCTCACCGAGCACGAGTACGAGTCGGCCGCCCAGGCCATCGGCAGCTTGAGCCTACAGCGGACTGCAGCGCCCGCCGCCTTCGAGCGCGCCAACTACATGAAGGTGCTGCAGAGCTGGCGCAAGTAGAACAGTAGATGCCCAACGGCCATTCGGTTTCCCGCACGACGATTCGGACCTCCGACGCGGACGCGGGCGCCGACGCGGACTCGGACCCGGAGGCGGACGCGGATCCGATGGTCGCTAGTTTCGGCCGTGGGCTGCTCCTTGGTCGATGTTCATGCCCCAAGGGCGCACCCAAGCGCCACTCTTGAGGCAGCTGCGCTGGCGATGCGCCCTGGCGTTTTCTTCGTGGTCGGGGCCGAGCGGGTGCGCGACGGGGTGCGCGTGGTCGTGACCGGGGCGTGAGCGTGGGCGTGACCCGGGCGCGTGAGGAACAGCGTCGCAACGGACTCAGTCGGCAACGCCATCGTGCAAAGCTCAGCTGGTAGCGCTGCGCCTCAGGCGCGAATGTGCTCTAGTCCTCAGCATGAGTCGCTTCGTCTGCCCTCGATGTGATGTGACACTACTGACTGAGCCTCACCCAAACGGGGAGCTCGATGTGCACCGTTGTGATCGCTGTCATGGTCATTGGATCGATGGCAAGGACGTTGGCTGGCTCTATCCCGCATTGCGTCATCACGGCACTCGAATTGTGGAGCTATTGAAGCTCGGCGCGCGCCGCGAGAGCAGCTTCGAACGGTGCCCACGCGGACATGACGACGCGATCGAGTTCCCATTTTTCGATCTGTGGCTCGATATCTGCGAGTCCTGCCATGGTCTCTGGATCGACGGTGCAGAGACGAGCTTCGTGGAGCGGGCCGCGACAGATTCCGACGGCCTTCCGAAGCTGTCCGAGCGCGACGGGCCATACCGCACCCAAAAGCCAACCGAGACACGTGTCTCCTGCGGCGTATGTCGTAACACGGTGCACCCCCGCCGCACCTACCTGACGGCCGACGGAGCCGTTTGCGACAACTGTGTCGAGATAGAAGGAATGTCTACGCAACTCGACGATGGCAGTGCATTGAGCCAACTCAAGCGCGCGCCCGGCAAGCTCCTCCGATTTTTCGGCGCGCTGCTCGACTCAGACGGCAAACGCGTCAAACGCAGCGGCTTCTCCAATTTCTAGGACTCGCTGAGTATCTTGTCGGGATCGCCGAGGAACTCGAAGTGCATGGTGTCCTGCATTTCGTCACGTCCTAGCCAATAGAATCCGTAGCGTTCGAAGGACTCGACCCAGCAGCGGGGGATCTTGGCTCGATCGAAGGGTGACTGTGCTGGACGTTTGCAGATAGGCCATTCGCTCAGCGGCGGCGCGCAACCGCAGCAGGGGTTCTCGTCGGGGTTGATGTCGATGGCGGTGCCGAATCGGTGGTTGCTGATTTCGCCATCGCCATACGATTCACGCAAGCGCATGCCGCTCAGCAGGCGGACCGCGTACGGGGTATCGCTGCATTCCTGCTTGATGTGTTGCTCCACGCAGGCCAAGGCCACGGCGACGCGAGCATTCATCACCAGGGGAACGCCGAAGAAGGTCGTTTTCCGAGCATAGTGTTGGGGCGGATGCTCGTTCCACCATGGCTTGCCATGACCCTCGAGAAAACCATACCGACGGGAGCGGTACTCCACGGTGGCGATGTGGACTTGCTTGTGACGCTCGATTTCTTCCGGCGATGCGCCAGGCGGCGGCATGTAACTGTCACGCATGAGCTGGGCCTGAGCCGGTTGAGGATTGCAGACTGTCCGACGCAGTGTTGGTTCCAGAACCGAGCCCGACATCGATTGTGGCCCATCGTCCGCGACGGGTTCGGACTCCGGCTCGAGCTGCTCGGAGCTTGTCCCTGGCTCAGCAACGGTCACGTCATCGAGCGCGCGACCACAGCCCAACCAGGACGCAGCGACCAGCACGGTCAGCAGTGGAATTCGAAGCTGCACCCACAATGAACGCTCGCCCACCCGAAGCTAGTCCCACGACCAGCAACAGCGCCCAACACGACGAGA
>CAZRGL010000250.1:0-14928 GCA_964599485.1 uncultured Polyangiaceae bacterium | reverse complement strand
AGCGTGACCTTCTTCTCCGGATCTCTCGTGAACCGCTTCGGCCTGGTCCAGCAAGATGCTCTCATCGGGGTCACCCGGGACCGAGCTCTCCACAGCGGAGAGGAAGGTCTTGCGTGCGTCCTTGCCGGCGTAGAAGCCACCCTTTGCGCGCGCATGGCAGTTTGCGCCACCGCAGGACTCGACGAGCACCTGATGCAGATCGTCGGAGGAACCCTTCTTGTCCAAGAAGGGTGCCGAGTCGAAGCCGCCGATTCGTCGAACGCCACCGCGGAGCTGGCTGTCCTCGACGCGCAAATCGACGATCAGGACTTGGTCCAAATAGCGCACGCTCACGTAAGCGGTCGTGCCCGCATCGTTGAACGCGATATGCGTAGCGTAGAAGTCGAGGGGGATCTCCGACGTCACCTCGTCCTTCGTCGAGTCGATGACCGAGGCGTAGTTCGACAGCTCATTGAGCACGACCAGATAGCGCCCACCGGGGTGCACACCGACAAATCTCGGCCGCCGCCCAACGCCGATGCGCTTGACGACTTTGCGCTGCTTGACATCGAAGACGGCGACCTCGTGGCTTGGCGCCGCCTCGTTCCCACTCAGCGTCACGTACACCTTGCTGCCGTTAGGTATGATCGCGAGACCAAAAGGATGATCCCGATGGGGTTGCGCTTCCGGATTGGGATTGGAGTTGACGACGGGATCCAGATCCCGTCTCGTGTATTTCGCTCCGAAAGCCCACTGAGGACTGGTCAACCGGCCATAAGCCGAGATGCTGCTGGGGCCGCGGCTGGCCCGGTCGAGCTCGTCGCTCGGTGGCTTCTGTGAGCAGGTGACGACCGTCAGAATCGCAACCAGCAACCAGACAGCGCGGGCGGGCAACCTTCCTTGGGCCCTTCGCTCGGGAGAATTGAGTTCCGCCGTCATTTCGAGTCAGTTGCGCCGCAGGTGGTGCTCTTGGCTGAGGATTTCGTACGATACGACGAAGCCAAGAGGGAGAGAATAGAGACAGGGAGCGCTGGACGCATCGAACGTTTGGCGTATTTGGCGGCTTTGTGGCCATTTTTGCCAGATTCGTCGCAGTTGGCGGCTGCAATCGACCCGACTAGGTTCCGCGTCATGGGCGCGACAGCAAAGACCAATCCCTACACCTATCTCGATCTCACCATCAGCGTCTGTCCTACCTGTCACCGCAGCCTGCCGGCCACGCTGTCACAACGTGATGGTTGCATCTACATGAGCAAGACCTGTCCTGAGCACGGGCGCTTTCGGTCCTTGGTTGCCTCCGACAGCGCGCTTTATCTACAAGCGCGCCAGCAGACTTCGCCCAGCTATCTGTTGGGCCATCACCAGACCAAGGTCGAGCGGGGCTGTCCTCAAGACTGCGGGGTGTGCCCGGAGCACGAGCAAAACAACGCTGCCCCGGTCATCGAGATCACCAACGCCTGCAACCTCGATTGTCCGATCTGTTTTGCTGGCCAGAAGCACGACTACTTCATGAGCAGCGAGGAGATGGATCGCTGTTTGGACATCATCGAGGCTTCGGGCACCCGTGTCGACGTGCTCATTGTGACGGGTGGCGAGCCAACCGCACATCCCAAGCTGCTCGAGCTCATCGCCACCGCCCAGAAACGCGCCTTCATTCCACTTGTGGCGGTGGCAACCAACGGCATCCAGATCGCCAAGCGCGACGAGCTGTGCAAAGGACTCGCCGAGCTCGGCGTCTTCGTGCTCTTGCAGCTCGACAGCAAGGATCCGGAGAAGAACCAAGCGCTGCGAGGCAAAGAAATGGTGCAGCTGCGTGAGCGCGCCATGGCCCAGCTCGCTGCCCATTCGGTGCCGACCACGGTGCTGATGACCGTGGTGGCTGGTCTCAACCACGACGAGCTCGGTAGCTTGATGCGCTACGCGCTCAGTCATGAATTCGTCGGTGGCTTCGAGGCCCAGACAATGGCTTACACGGGCGTGGGCGGCAGAAGCCTGAGCTTCGATCCGAAGAAACGTCTGACGGGCACCGACTTGTTGCTCTTGATGGAGGCACAATCAGACGGTCTGCTGGGCCGCGACGACTTCTTGCCGATGCCGCACCCCCATCCCACCTGTATCAACGTGGCCTACTTGCTGCGCTTGGACAGCGGCGAGCTGGTGTCCTTTGCGCGCTTTTGCGACCGGGAAACGTACCGAGGCGCCATCTTGGGGCATTTCATCGCCCAACCCGACGACAGTCACGAGGAGCTGCTGCGACAGATGATCGACCGGGTCTGGAGCGACAAGGGCAACATCGACCACAGCACCGAGCTGCTCGAGACGCTGACTCGCCTCGTCGACGAGCTCTACCCCGAAAAAGGGCGTCTCAGCGACGCCGACCGCGCAGCCGTCGTGCAGCGCAGCGTGCGCAATGTCTTCCTGCACAATGTCATGGATGACCATTGCCTCGACGCGGCCGTGCTCCGCAAGTGCACCAGCATGCAGGTTCTGCCCGACGGCCGAATGATCCCCCATTGTAGCTACCGCGTCTTGCACCGCGCCACCGATCCACGCTTCGCCCACCACGGCGGCGCCCAGCTCGGTCACGGCCTAGACGATCTGCGACTGCGCGCAGCCCGAGAGGCTGAGTAGCTCGGGTGAGCTTGCCAAGGAGGGCGGGAGATGAGTGAAGAACTGTTTGCAGCCGAGACGCGCTCGGCCGAAGCGTCCTTCAAGACAGGTTGCATCGGAGGTCTTGGGGCGGTTCTCGGCATCATCGGCGCGATGTCGGCCGCATTTCTACTGAGCGGGACGGCCATGACCCCGTCGCTGACGATCACGGTCAGATTCGCAGCACCAATTGGTCTCGTCACGGCCTGCTTGCTTGGATACTGGGCCTACGGCGTGCACCGTGCAAGCGCCCGCCAACTGGTGCTGACCAGAAGCACGGACGGCTTGTCGTTGACAATCGCTCCGGACATTTCGCTCAGCGGTGAGCTGCGCTTGGTCTACGGGTGGCAGACCGTTCCTGCGGGCCCAGCCCGAACCAAGCTGTTCTGGTGCGACGTCTTGCGAGACGACAAGCCGCTGCTGCGCCTGTCCCACGAGCTCGGCGCCGTACACGGGGCACCCCAGCCCTGGCCCGAGCACCCACCGCCGCTCGAGCGCGCAGCAGAGCTCGACAGCTTCACGGTCACACGACTCGTGGAGCTCGTCCAGACGGTGGAAGACGAGCTCGGCCAGCCCGAGGGCTAGGAGATGTAGCCTGACGGCGAGCCGCTGGGCCAGTTCATTTTCTTGTCGAGCTCTCGCCGCAATTCAGCGGTGGCCTCTTCGAGCGCTTCACGAGCTTCGCGCTTGGCTGCGTCGAGACCATCCTGTAGTTGCTTGCCCAAACCGCCCAATGCTTCTCCCTTGATGGTCAGATTCGCGAACTCGATATCCGCACCTCCAAAGCTCACCTTGGGCACGTCGAACGTCACATCTGTCCCAGCCATGATGTTTACATTCTTGTCGTGCCATACCTCGGTACAGTCACTGTCAATCTCCAATTGCGCCAGCCCCAGCTTGCCAATTTCCACAGTGTCCTTGGTGATAGACAATCCCCATTCTTCGGTGCCAGCAGAGAGGCTCTCACCGTCGCCGCTTATTGTGAGCCCCCAGTCGTCACCAGCAAGCAGGGTTGCGTTGGTGTCCTCATCGAGGACGAGGCCGGACTTGAGCGCTCCGTCCTTGCAGGCAATGAGCGTGACGCGGGCTTTGCCCTTGTCCGCCTTTCCTGAATTGTCGACTTTGATTGACGCCTCGCATTCGTCCAAAACCAAATCGGCAAGCAACTCGTCCGGCTCATCCCTGGGGCAGGTCTTGACGTGGACCGTCCGCCCCGAGAGCCCGAGCTGACTGCCGAGGTCGCCATCATCCGCTGAATCACCTCCGCCGTCGGTGGATCTGAGCAGCACGGCACCGGAGCTGTCGCCGTCCTCGCCACGTCCCGTCAGCGCAATTCCCTGCGAGCACTGGAGCAGCTTGCTGCGCGCCGCCACCTCGACTTCGGCGTTCGAGAGAATCCGCACGGACTCACCGCCCATGATGAAGACGTTGCCCTTGGCCTCATCGATCTCCGTCTTCGTCCTTGGCTTCTTTGTTATGGGATTGACCCCATTGGGAACCTCTTTGTTGCCCAACCCGAGCAGCAGCGAGAACTCGCTTCCGGCCGTCAGCGTATCGTTGCCCCAGAGTGACAAGTCGTTGTCAGAAGCGAGATGGTGCAAGTAGCACTTTGGATTCACGAAGGGGAGACCAGCAAACAGACTTGCCAGAGCTGGCCCGAAATGGGCTTTTCCTTTTGTGTGTCTTCCCTGCAATCCCACTACAGGAAAGTCCCCGTAGGCCTTGATGAATTCGAGGTGGGCTTGGGTCTTCTGAAAAGTCAGCAACCCTGTGTCATCAATCTTGCGTAGCGGCGAGCTCTGAAGAAGCTCGCTGGCCGCGGCCCATCGCTCATCGAGCCCCGTCCTCGCCCCTTGGCCCTTGCAAAGGGTGCCGATGTTTATCAGCGTGCTCCAGAGGACACCCAGCCCTGCTAGCGCGTTGTCACCAACAGCAGCTGACCAGAGCTCGATTTCGCGCATCGTTCGAAGCGCGACTCCATGGTCGCGCATCGACCACATGAACCGCTCTTGTGTGTCGATTGCGGACGTGCGCTTTTCATCCAGATCGGCACATCCGCCGCCGGTTGCGTAGCACGCTTCGAGGGCAGTCTTGCAATCACCATCTGGGAGCAGGTCGATGAGCTCCTTGTAACACTTCTTTCGGACGAGCTTGCTGGGCGGCCTATCCCATCGGGTCGCCGCATCATCCAAGTAGCTCTTCTTTGCGGTCTCGAGGTGGCTCTGCTTTTCGGTGGCGTCCATGTCTTGCCAATCCGCGGGCATCGGCGACACCCAGGCCTCTTTGTCAGCATCGGTGAGGGCGGACCACGCAGCCTCGTCACTTGCGAGCTCTGCATGGCACGGGTCCCAGCGCTTCCTTTCGCTCGCCAACCAAGCAGCCTTATCGTGGCCGTAAGCCTCCTTGTCTGCGTCGGTGAGGTTGTCGGCGGGTGTCACCGCGGTCCCGTCCCAACGCTTTCCATCATGAAGCTCGTGCAGCGCGACGTACTTGTCGTAGTCATAGAGTCGTGTGGCCTCCCAAGCGTCCCGGTCCATGACGGGATCGAAGTTGGGATTGGTCCCTTCGCGATTGGCCAACACGATGCCATTACGGTCCTCGAGCGTTCCGATTGCTGTTAGATACGCGTCATCGTCGGCATCACAGGCATCGTTGAACGCCTTGACTGCCTCGAGTCGTGCGAGCTGGTCTTGCTGATCTTGGGTAGGGTTCTCGACAGCTGCGAGCTCGGCGATCTTCTCCTCGACGGGCTGGTCAGTCGTGGGAAGCTCGTCAAATGCCGCTTTGCGACAACTGCGACAACATTGCTGGGCTCGCGTGGCAGCGGCCGCCGCTTCGTTGGCAGTTTGTGCTTTCTGCTTCTCATCAGCCAAATAGCCGTTGCGCACCATGTCGATGCCCTGAAGGGCGAGCCCCAAACCGCCTCGAAGCGCCTCGTTGGCCCCCAACAGAAACTCCAAACCGCTCGGTGGCGACGCATCGGTCACAACGGTCGACGAGGTTATGTGGTTGACCAATGTGGAGAAACCGGAAGAGAGGTTCGCCGCGCCCGCAAAACCCTGCGTAGCAATGTCGGCCCGGGCGCCGCGGGTCGCCAGCGTGGCCCCGCTGCTCGGGAAATTGGGCGAGCCCAGCTGAAAGAGGGTGTCCTGATGCGGCGTCGACAGCTTGATGCGCTCCGAGCCCTTGCTGTCGTCGATGTTGATCTCGTTGCCGCCGCCGGTTCGGATCACATTGCGCTCACGGTTTGAGGAAACAACCGGGCTTTGCGTCTGTGGATTGGGCGCGGTTCCAGCAATGACTGGCCGATCCGGATCGCCACCCACAAAAGCGATCAACACCTCCACCCCTGCGCGCAGGGGAAAGTGCATGCCGTAGCCTGGACCCGCGTGGGGCTGCATCATGCGAATGGGCCGGGAAGCTTGCCGCTCCCCTTGCGGCGCCGTGTCGAAGAGAAAGCGCACCAA
This sequence comes from uncultured Polyangiaceae bacterium, assembly GCA_964599485.1. Lineage (GTDB taxonomy): Bacteria > Myxococcota_A > Polyangia > Polyangiales > Polyangiaceae > JAPYTK01. The sequence continues at coordinate 8,833 of CAZRGL010000250.1, read as the reverse complement.
GTAGCGTCCCTGGTCGTCGACCAATGCATACTCGCTGTCGTCGGCCGCCTCGATGACCCCCGCGAGAAAGCCGTGCACAACCGGTTTGGGTGTGACGCGGGACGGTCGAAAAACCGTCTCCTTCTTGATGGCCTTGAGCTCGTTCGCAAACGAATCAGGAGTCTCATCCCCAGCGCGCCATCCCTGACGGCCTTGGTGGACGACTTCGGTGATCATCAGCTCGAGGTCGCCCATTGGGTGGTCGTTCAAGACGACGGTAGCGCCAGCGCGGAACGCGAAGACCGCGCTCTTTCCTTCAAAGACGTTTCGCGTCGCTCCGACCTGCTGAGCCCGCACCTGGGCGAGCTGCTGCGCTTCTTGTTGGTTGGCAAAATGGCCGCCGTATTCGAACACTGCGCCCGCATGCCCGTCGTTGAGCTTCGCCGCACCCATCAGATCGGTGTTCGGCGTTCGATAGTTGTAGTCCCGCTGGATGAAATGCTGCGGGAGCATTCGTGAGCGCAATGCCAGCTCGAACACGCCGAGCCCCTCACCACGAGCGCAGAATTGCGCCGTCCCCTCCTCGGTTATCGGGCGGAAGCCGTGATTGCCATCAGAGAAAACCAGCACGTCTCGGCCGTCACGCTGCTCGAAGTGATAACAGATCCCCAAGTGCTCGCAGAGCCGCGAGATGAAGTCCAAATCGGTCTCTTGGTACTGAACCACGAACTCCCGCTTTGGATATTGGCCCGTGAGCCGTAACTCGAAATCCTCTCCCTCCTTGAGAAAGGTGAGCTCGAGCTTGTGGCGGATGAGCTCCGGGATGGACAAGTCCAAGTAGATATCCATCAGCTGAACCAACGTGCTGCGCCAGAAGCGGGGCACGAGCTTGACGCGATACTGATGATGGTCCGCTTCTGTGTTGAGCAAGTCCAAGCACTCGGCGATCAACCCATGGACCCGCCGTTCGTCGTCACCTGTCGAGAAAATGAAAGTGGCCTCTTCGGAGACGAGCGCGGTCGGATCGAGCTGGCCATCGCGGCAAATCAGCACCAGATCGAGCTCGTAGAGCCTCGAGATCCCTTCTGTCAGGCGATACTCGTAGACGTGGACGGGGTGAGCGAGGGCTTCACTCTCGAGGCGGACCGCTAGTGGTTTCATCATTATCTCGTGTGGTGGTGGGTTTCCGGCCAACGCCGAATCGGGGCGGCATTGTAGACAGAGACCTCGCGGTTCGCGAGCCTCCTCGACCGCGGCCTCTAGGCGGCAGCAAGTAGGCGCACAATCTTCGCGATCGAGGGGACGCCGCCCCGCAATACGAAGAGCATGTAATGGCCGGGCGTCGCGACGCTGGCCAAAGGCGGAGCGGTCACTTCGTAGCTGGTCGTAGCGCCCTCGGAGCTTCCTTCGCCGAGGGCAAGCTGCACGTAACGCGCGTTCGTGTCCTGGTGGTGCGTTACTGAGCCCAGGCCCATCAGAACGACTTCGTCTGCGCTCCCGCTGGTCACGACGATGGTGAATGTCCCGCCAATTCGGACTTCATCGTCGACGGGCGCGAGCACAGGACGCTTCTCGAGCATGTAAGGTGGGCTGTAGAGTCGGAAATCGGGATTCTCCCGTCCACCGCGGAACGCCGGACGCTCATGACCCGCACCCACCAGGACCCGACCGTCGGGAAGCAACAGCGCTACCGAGTGATGGCTGCGCACTTCGCTGAAGGAGCTCTGCCCATTTGTCAGGACAGCCTTGCCGTTAGAGAAATCGATAAACTGCGCGCGGCCAGCTTCGTTGTCAGTGCCGTATTCGCTATCCCCGCCACCTATGATGAGCACCCTACCCGTTGGCAGCACCACGACGTTGGTGTGGGGTCTGCGGGTAATCAGATCAGTCCTGAAGAGCCATTTGTTGGCAACCGGGTCATAGACGTCGGCCCGGTGCTCGTAGCCAGTCTCTCGCGTCCCGCCGGCCACGATCACGCTGCCATTGCCGTAGCCCCATTCGCCGTCCACCAAACGAATCGGCAACATCGCAGTAGAGGCGCCGTGATTGGGACTCAGCGCCACGTCCGATGTCACGCTGACGCTCGGTCGCGCAACGGTGTCGCCGGGACTCGACCACGTGTTGGAAGCAGCTGTATCGAGAAAGATCGGATGGCCTGGCTGTCCCAAGAACAGAACATCCCGGCCGCCTACGGGAGCTGGCAACAGGTAGACGCCCGTGTGATCACGCAGCGAGTCACCGTTGATCATGTCTTTCGAGGCAGTGTCATTGGCGATCTCGATGGGCGCATCGTCGTGGCTCGAAATGAGCGACCACTCTTTGGTTTGGACATTCAGCCTCTCGACGCTCCGGTTGAATGTCCCGACGAGCAGAAAGGGCTCGCTGTCGAGGGTCCAATCCCAGCCGGAACTGACCAGCATGCTCGTGTCCGGCAAACGCGTGACGGCGGGATAGAAGCGGCCAGCACGACCCCGCCCGCCTTCGCCGATCATGGGAGGAAGGATCTCGACGGGCATCGCTGCTTGCTCATCGTAGAGGTGCCCTCCCGCATAGCCGCCCTCATGGTTGCTGCCCCCGTCTTCGAAGAAGGTGGTGCCACCTACGTTCAGGTATCGCCCGTCGGAGGTCAGCGAATGGCCTGAGGATATCAAGTCGGTCTGGCCGGGAAGCTCTGGGTCGTAGCTGCGAACCGGGATCCCACCTGTTTCCGTCACCGCTGCGGTCGGCGTCATCACAAAATAGGCAACACCGCTGTCGTCGGCATGCCCGTAGAAAATGACGTCGCCGGAGGGAAGTAGCGTGGCCCCTTGGGGTGAGAGCTCCACTTCAGGTTGATTGGGACGCTCGAAGGAAATGAGCGCGCTCCACTCATCGAGCTCCTGCGTGACGGGCGCCGGATCGCTGGACTGCCCATCGTACCTCCAACTAGCCCGCGGCTCTTCGCCGCTGCTCTTCAGGGTACTCGGCACCGAGTTGATACAAAAGGCTCTCCGTCGATGATGTGAGCGACTTCCCGCACCGCCCGGCGGGTGGCAGCCAGTCCTCAGGGCATGCGCTACCTCACCAGCGACTCGTCCAGCCAAGTCATCGCAATCGGGCGCGACGGGAGCTAGGACGGGCACGCGCTCAGGGCAGCGCGCCCTGAATGGACAGCTCGATGGTGGACTGCGAGTCGGTATGGGTCTTGTTGGTGATCACGCGATCGCCGTCCATGAACACGTTGAGTGCGGTGTAGTTCTGCTCCCACAGCACATACGAGGCGCCTGTCGGATCGTAAAGCGTGAGCACGTTTTCGTGGCCGAAGGTCTCGCGCCAGGTTTTGCAGTCGGCTGCGTCGGGCTTGCCCTGGACGGCGTCTTCCACCACCACGTGGATCGTCACGAGGCCTTGATCCGCGTACTTGCTGTGAATGCTCTCGGCGAGGCTCGAGCTCTTCTTGCAATGGGGGCACCAAGCGTGAGCGAAGAACAACCACGCTGCATGGGCACCACAAACTTCGCTGAGCGACACGTCGTTGCCCTCGCAGTCTTTCAGAGTCAGCGCATCGAGCTGATTGCCTTTGTCGTAGCCGACCGCCACTCCATCGGGCGGAATCGTACATTGTTCTGGTCCCCAGCCATATGCGTCCTGCTGCTTGGCAAGGGATTCGGCTGTGGTGTTGCTCGCCGGCTCACTCGAGGAGGAGCTGGTCGTTGACGCAGACGTCGCCGTCGACGCTGTGTTTGGCGGCGCAGCAGTGGAGGTTGTCGTTGCTGCACTACCCTCGCCGTGTGGCGCATCCATCCCAGAATCGACGGCACAAGCCGCCATCGCGATTGCCAAGCCCAAGAATACCGTGTGCTTCATTGCCCACCACTACGCCCAGCACCTGGCAATCGTTACGAGCGGGTGCTCTTTTTTTTTGCTCATGACGAGGTGGCCGCCGTGTCGGCCGTCCGCAGCTGCTCGTCGACGAAGCGCCAGAGGGTCTCGACTGTGAAGAGCGGCAAGATCTCTGCGGGCGTAACCTTGGCCGATCCGCGCGCTGCCAGCTCCGGCACATACCGCTGCAACCGCGCTACCGTTGCGACCGTCAAGTGGTCGGCGGGCCCAAAGTCACCCGAGTCAGTCTCGAGTCGGAACAACGACTCGACCCTCGCCTGGCCTAGCTGGATATCGAAGCGCTTCTCGAGCGTAAACATCAAGTCGACCAGATCGAGCGAGTCGGCGTCGAGCTCGGTAATGAGGCGACTTTGCGCCTGGATCGCGTCGACCTCCACACCGAGGCAGTCGGCCACTGCTGCCATGATAATGGCCATGGCTTCATCTTTACTCATCCGTACAGGAACCCTCCATCGACATGTATGACGCCGCCTGTCATCCAGCCCGCCTCGTCCGAAAGGAGGAACACGACCGCTGCGGCCACATCGTCGACACGGCCCAGACGCCTCAGCGGAACGCGGTCGACGAGCTGCTCGGCGCCGGAGCCTTTTACCCCGGCCCACCCACTCGCGGGACCGAGCATGTCAGTTTGCACTGGCCCCGGGCAGACGCACGCTGACCGGATCCCCTTCTTGCCGTACTCAACCGCAAGTGCGCGGGTGAGCGATTCGAGCGCACCTTTGGTGGCTGCGTATGCCGTCTGCCCGCGCCAGGGTTTCTGAGCCGAAACCGATCCGATGTTGAGCACGGTGCCGCCGCGCTGCCGCACCATGGCGCGAAGCGCCGCCCGGGTGCAGTAGAGCGAGCCCATGAGGTTGGTGTCCACCACCTGGCGCAACTGCTCGTCACCCAGCATCACCAGCAGGCCTGGGGCGACCACACCGGCGTTGTTGACCAGACCGTTGATGCCGCCTTGTCTCTCTGCGAAGTCATCGAGCGCAACATTGACGGCCTCGGGCTCGCGCACGTCGAACAGCAGCTGCTCAGCGCCTCTTTCGCGCAGCTCGCGATGCCCCTCATCCTCATCGCTCAACGGTTGGCGGCAATTGACGCCTACCAAAGCGCCTTGCCGCGCACAGGCTAGCGCGACGCCGAGTCCGATGCCTCGGCTGGCCCCCGTAACGACGATGCGTTTGCCTGCAAGCCGCTCGCTTGTGTCTTTCTGCTCAGACATGACCGTCAACTGCGATGGTTTGGCCGGTAACATAGCTGTTGCGCAGAGCAAACCAGCTCATCACGCGGGCTACTTCGATTGGCTCGCCCAGACGCTTCAGTGCGCAGTGCTTGATGTACTCAGCGCGCGCCTCGTCATCGACGATGCGCGACAGCCCATCGGAAAGCAGCCCTGCGGCAATCAAGTTCACACAGATCGACGCCGGACCCACGTCCTTGGCGAGGGCCGCCACCATGGTGCGCAGCGCACCTTGTGTGAGCGCATAGTGCACGGGCGAAGGCATCGGCTTCTTTGCGTCGATCGAGCCAATGAGAACGATGTTGCCACCACCGGCACGGCGCATGTGGGGCACGGCTGCGCGGCAAGCCGAAAAGACACCGCTGACGTTGATAGCGATCATCTCGCGCAACTGCTCTGCGTTGAGTTGCTCGACCGCGCAGTCTGCTTCCCGATCGGGGGCGACAGCCGCGATGCCCGCACATTGTACCAACGCGTCAAGCCCGCCGAGCTCGCTAGCAGCCCGATCGATCGCCGCAGCAACTTGTGCCGCATCGGCCAAATCCAAGGCCAACGCAACGCTACCGGACAGTTCTTGCCGCAGCGTCTCGGCCCGCTCGGCGCCCGCCCTGTAGGTGAAAACGACGCGTGCTCCTGCCGCTGCCAGCGCGCGACAGACCTGCTCACCGATGACACCACTGCCGCCGAGAACGAGGCAGCGCGGCGACGACTCGAGATGCTGCGGTAGAAGATTGATCGGGCTCATGGTTTCACACCCCACCGTCGATCAGGATGGTCTCGCCCGTCATGAAGCTGTTGCCATCGGACACCAAGAACGCCGCAAGCTCGGCGACCTCCCGCATCGTACCCACGCGGCCCAAGGCGCAATGGCGCAAATAGTCTTGCAGCCGACGAGGCGAGACGGTGTTGACCACCCCATCCTCGAGCAGCCCCGGTGCCAAGCACAGTACGCGAATACCGTAGCGCCCCATCTCTCGGGCCATACTACCGGTCAGCCCCTGTAGCCCCGCTTTGCTAGCGCTGTAGTGAACGGGCGCTTCGGTCATGCGGAGCGCGGCGATGGACCCAATGTGTAGGATTACGCCAGCCCGGCGCCGGATCATGCCGCGCAGCACCGCCCGCGAGGCGAGGAATGCGCCCTTGAGGTTTACGTCGAGCACCTTGTCCCAATCCGGCTCGCGGGTGAGTGCCAGCGGTCGTCCTTGGAGGATCCCAGCGTTGTTCACCAACACGTCGACTTGGGCACCACTGTCTTCGAGGCCTTGCACGAGCGCCTCGGTAGCTGACCCGTCGAGCACGCTGATGGCGTGACTGCTTACCTCGACTCCATACGCGTCACACTGAGCGACCGTCTCAGCGGCCGCGTCGTGATCGCGCGCGTAGGTAAACGTGATCCTGGCTCCGTGCGCAGCGAAACGTTGGCATATCGCCCGGCCGAGCCCTCGCGAGCCACCGGTAACCAGTGCGTGCTTGTCGCGGAGCAGCGGCGGAAAATCTCGCCTTTCGACAGCTGCCTCGCTCATTGCTGCTTTCCGCTGGGTGGTTTCGGCCAACCCTCTGGTGGGTTGCGGTGCAGCACGTTGTAAGCGCAGCCAGGCATCAAACGCCCATCGGGCAGAGCGTAGTGCGTGCAACACTTGCGCACGCGCTCGAGATCGAAGCTGTGAGCGTCCATGAACGCGTGGATGAATACCGACTTGACCAACCCTTCACCAATCTTCATCCGTTGCTGCGGCGTGATCGCCCGGTCGTCGGGGTACATCAGGTCGAGGGCCCGTTCGAGGGTGCCGAGAATCTTGTCGCTGTCCGGGATCTGACCTGCGCTCGACCACAACGCATCGATGGTCTCGCGCATGGCGTCTTCTAGCTCCCCATCCGTATCGAGGGTGGCGCGGTTGGCGCAGATGTCCAGCGTGCGGCCTACGTCGACAAAGCGGGTCAGCGGCACGAATCCATCATCGGTTTGCAACAAGTAGGTCAGCGCAAAGCAGCTCGGATGCGAGCACGGCATCGGCTGAAAATCGCTCGGCTGCAGCATCCCACCGCTTTGCTCAGCGCACAGCCCGAGGGCCTCGGGAATGGTGATGGTATCGAGGGGGTCGTGTGGCTCGAAGCCGGCGCCCCGCCCCGCGTAGGCGGCAGGTTGAATTAGAAGAGACAGGATGAAGTCACGTTCAGTCAGCAGTTGCAGCGCGCTACCGATCTGCGACTCGTTGTGGCCCCGCACCAGGGTGAGCACCAGTGAGGTCGCCACCCCTGCCCGCTCTAGGTTGTCCAGCGCTCGGCGTTTGATGGAAACGTGGTCACCATCGCCGCGGGTTGCCAGCAAGGCGGTCCCATCGAGGCCGTCGAACTGCAAGTTGACGTAGACATTGCGCCGGGCAAGCTGCGCACAGAGCGCTTGATCTTGCGCCAGCCGCTGGCCGTTGGTGGAGATGGCGACCCGCGCGATTTCGGGTCTGCTGGCGGTGTCGATCAGATCGAGCAGCTGTGGGTGCAGCGTGGGCTCTCCGCCCGACAAGCTCACCGCGTCCAAGGTTCCCTCAGAAGCAACCAAGCCGTCGATGATGTCACCAAAGGTGGCGAGGCTCATTTCGTGCTCTTCGCAGTGCTCCACGATACAAATCGGGCACTTCATGTCGCAGCGACTGGTGATCTCGATGATGGGCAAACAGGTATGCTGTTCGTGATCGGGGCAAAGTCCGCAGTCGTGGGGACAGCCCTGGGCGACGGGCTCGGCAAAGCGCAGCGGAACCCTCCCCGGCCGGGTCACGTTGAGCGACGAAGCAAAGTAATCAGCGTCACTCGACAGCAGCGCCTCGCGCTCGCCGTGCTCTGGGCAGCGCGAACGCAGCACCACCTTGCCATCCCGTAGCAGCCGGACGCCATCGACAATCGCGCGGCATGTTGGGCAAAGCACCCTGGCGAGGGAGTGATACGCATGCGGCCTGAGCGACATCGCGCCACATGCTAGCAGCCTTTGGGGGCGAAGCTGCTCGGCTCCGTCAGCGCTTCTTCGCGGCGCCCGAGGCTGTCGGGTCGTTTGCTGGCGCACAACGTGGCGGCATTGCTGAGCTCGAAAGGCCCTGATGCGGGCTACGCTGTCTCTTCGGCCGGGGCGGCGCTCGCCTTGTTGCCGAAGGTTCGGCGGAGCAGCTCGGCGACGAAGATCAAGAACCACAGCTCCATCACCTCGTGCGCCAGCGAGCCGATGATCGCCTCATTCGTAGCGCGATAGAGCACCAGCTCAGAGTACACGTACGCTTGTGCACCAATCGAAAAAACGAGGCCTTTGGCACTGGTGCGAACGTCGCCCGCGCGCGCAGGCTGGATGGCCCACAGCGTGATGAGCAGCGTGGCGACGGGGATGACGCGGAACTCCACGAAGAGCATCGCTTCGGGCAGATAGAACGCTTTGCCAGAAGGCTCATAGCTCGCCATCCAGCTCTGTACCCAAGGCACGAACGACTGATCCCAGAGCCGGTTGAGCGTCTCGAAAGGCAAGGTATAGCGTGAGACGTCGCCGTAGATCCGCGAAGTCGATACCAGCAGGGGCACCAACGCGATGACGCGCAAGATCATGTCCAGCGGATTGTTGAAGAAGACCAAAGCGGTTTACGTGCATCGCGGCGGGCTGAAGGTCAAGCAGTGGTCCGGGCGTGTGGACCTGCCGCCGAGCCCTGTTCCGAGCACCCTCGACTGGGACATGTACTGCGGGCCCAGCCCGCTGAAACCGTTCGT
>CAZRGL010000249.1:9363-14953 GCA_964599485.1 uncultured Polyangiaceae bacterium | reverse complement strand
ACATCCGGGTGCCAGGTCTTGGTCTTCAAGGGCTCATAGCGAACGCCGTACATTTTGGCGGTGATGTCGAGCAGCCCCTTGGTGACGGCTTCGATTTCGAAGTACTTGGCGAGTTTCTTCGAGTCGAGCTTGTAACGCTTCTGCTTGAGCCGATCGTTGAGGAAGTACCGATCGGCTGGGGTCATCTTCTTGTAGGTGTTGCCTGTCAGGCTCACGTGCTCGGCGAAAAACTCGCGCAGCTCCTTTTTGACGGCTGGCTTGATGGCCTTCTTGACGCGGCCGAGAAAAGCGATCGCCTCTTTGGCGGTCTTGGCCATCCGTGGCTCGATGGCATAATCGGCCCAGGTGTCGTAGCCGAGCAGCTGTGCTTTTTCGTAGCGCAGCGCGAAGAGTCGATCGAGCCGCCCGATGTTGGCGTCGCCGCCTCGATTGGTGAACTTGATGTACAGCTCGGTCGCCGCCCGCCGATCGAGCGCATAGGTCACGAAGGGAAAATAGTCTGGGTAGTTGGTGGTGATGGTCACCTTACCGTTCTTCCCCGGCGGGTGATCCTTGCGGTAGTCATCGTCGAGCCCCGCGAGCCGCTCCGGCTTGATCTCGATCTGTCCAACCGAGGCGCCGATTTCGGCGATGAACTTCTGTCCTATCTCGGTCAGCGCCTTGTTGAGCTCGCGCAACCGCTTGCGTTTGTCCGCTGGCAGCTCGAGCCCATTGCGTCGGAAGTCGCGCAGGGTGTGTTTCAAAAAGCGGGCGCGCTCTGGGCTGAGCTGTTCCTTCTTCTTGGCGTAGGCTTTGATGACCGTGGCGAGATCGTCATCCAGAAACACCGAAGTCATCAGCTCGTCGGTCTTCTTTTCGCAGGCTCGCGCCGCTGCGCGAACGGCTTCGTCGGGGTGCGCAACGCCTACCAAGTACGGAAACGACGAGGCGTTGTCCATCGACAGAAACGCGTTGTCGAGCTGGCCCAAGGTCGCATTCCAGCTCAATGCGGCGGGACTAGCTGGGCTCAGCTGCTTGATTTGGGTCAAGATCTCGCGGGCCAGTTTGAGGTTGTCGTCACACAGCGCGGTGACGCCCTGCACACTGAGGCCGACCTTGACGGGATCGATCACCTTGAGCCCAATCAAGTCAGCATCGCTCCGCGTCGCTGCGACAGCGCCAGAGGCGCCTCCAACGGCTGGTTGACTGGTCCCGGCCGCCTTGCTCGGATCGAGCGGTGGCTTGACCGGGCCGTTGCCGTTGCACCCATAGATCGCGACCGCGGCAGCCAGTAGCGGCGCGACCAGCCCAATCGAACGAAGCGTTGCCCTCATGGACTGGGCGATAGCACAGCTCGCCCCGGGCGCGGGCTGTGGCGCCATCACCAGCACAAAAGCGCAGCAGGCCCGCCCCTGGTGGGAGCGAGCCTGCCGACAAGTTGCTTGGTCCTATCCAGGGACCGAGCGGCTCAGCTATCAGGGCGTCGTCAGGTGGAAGCCGCACAGATAATGCGTGCTGGTGGCGCCACTTGCGTTTGCCTTGGTCGAAGAGATCTTCAGGTAGGGCGTGCCCTGGGCCTTGAGTGCCCAAGCGTTCTTGGTAGGCGTGGAGTTGGGCGAGCTGTTGTTGGACCACAGCAGATCGACCGTCTCGAGCTCGGTGTCCGTCACGTCGGCGCTTCCGGCCGGGTCTTCGAAGAGCTCGACCGTCATGTCGCCCACGCCGGAGCCAGCGCGCCACGAGGAACAAGCTACGACCACCTCAGAACCTGCTGGGAACGCGCTCGGCACGGTCCACCAGTCGGTGTCGCCAGCTGGAATGGTGCCGCCCAAGAAGTGCAGCGTTGTCGCTGGATTATTCGACATGCCCGCGGTTGCTACCTCAGCGGCGGTATGGGCCGAGTTGGCCGCGTCGTTGGTCTCTTGTGGGTTCTGTCCGGTCGCGTCGCCAGTGAAGAACTTGAAGAAGTAGAAGTCGTTGGCGCCGACGTTTGCGTTGGGCCGCTTGACCTCTACGAAGTAGTCGGTGTTGGCGGACACGGGCACCTGGCTGATGCCGTCGGAGCCCTGTTGATAATCGAGCTGCGCCACGACGGTGGTGCCGTCGGCGGCGAGGAGATTGACGACGCCGGGACCGCCAGTCGAGCCGAAGCCTTCCGGGCCCCAAGGCGTGAAGTACACGTTCAGGGTCACCGTGTCCACGTCGGTGCCGGTCTCGAGCAGACCGAAGAAGTTGCCGCCGATCATGCCACTGTCGCCGGTGTTGAAGGTCAGCACCTGGGCCGTGCCCGTGGTGTCGTTGCTGCCCGCGTCCTCGTTGAAGCCGGTGTAGATCTGCGTGTCGATCGGCACCGCCATCACCTCATAGGCGAAGGTCGGATCACCCTCGATGGGCTCTTGGTTGGCCCAGTCGCTGAACTCCCAGACCTTGATGCAGTACTTGCCCGTGGCCGGAATGCGAATGAACAGCTCGCTATCGGTGCTGGCGCGCGGGAACGAGTCGTCGACCTCGGCGATCTTCTGAGTGCCGTCACCGTTGAACAGGGTGATGACGGTGTCGATCATCGCCGGATCGTCGTCGGCATTGGCAACCGTCTGGAGCCAGTACCACGCGCCCTCAGTGGCCTCGAAGGTGAAGAAATCAGCGTCCTTGGCGGGGTTGACGATGCCGTCGCCGCCCCAGGTCTTGCCGCCGGCCATGTTGTCGAACTCTTCGAGGGCCACGGCGTCAGCACAGCTGGTGGACTCGTCGGGAGCACCCGACGACGAGGTCGTTGAGGTCGTCCCGCCTGACGAGGTCGTCGGCGTCGACGGCGTCGTGGTCATCGGGAAGGTGGTCGTTGTCGTGCCGCCCCCACCGGTGCCGGTCTCCTCGCCCGGATCTGAGCTACAGCCAACTGCCAGCGAGGCGACCAAACCGCCTACGCACAACAAACCTACAAGATGCCTTGTCTTCATCAACGACACTCCAACTTCTTCTGTTAGCTAAGGACCAAATGATGTGTATGTGCGCCGCGTACTACGTATTCGGTGCACCGACAGCTGGGGCAGCGGTTACTTACAGCGGTAGTCAGTCTTGAGCAAGATCAAAAAGGAAAGGGATTGGCTACAAGGTCGCCGCCGAATCGGGCATCAACGCTCCGGACGAAGCGGTCCCCGCTTACCGTATCGCTGCCCCTCACTCGGTTGGTGGGGATGCGGGGGTCGGGTAGGCGGAAGCCGTTTCTTGGGTGGGTTTTTCAAAATAAAGGGTCGTGCATAGCGCGACGTGCAGGCGTAGTACGGGTCACGGTAGAACTCCCAGTGGAGGTAGACCTTGCCGTCGGGCGAGAGAATGAGCTTGGGGGGCATGCCAAATGGCGCTGCGGCTTCGAGCGAGCGCAGCGCAGCGATCTCGAGCGCGGTCACGCCGCTCGGCTTGACGATGCCGGCTTGCAGCAGCTTGCCGGTCTTGCCGTCGAGGATCATCTCGATATGAGTGACCAGCTTCATGTTCGACAGCTTGTGTTTGCTGTCGAGTCCGCTCAATGAGCCCAGGAAACCATCAGCGAAAATCGGGTGGATGCGGTTGTGCATCTTGTTGATGTACGAGGCAAACGGCACGCGGGCGGCGTTGAGATTGGTCTGGTTGCCGGGCTTGACCCTGGGGTCGTAGTTTTCGATGGCTGCCCGGTACTTCTGGAAGTTGGCGCCCGAGAAAACGCCGCGATGCTTGCTCAAACGCGTGTTGTGCGCTTTTTCTTGCTCCTTGCGGAGCTGGTCGCTGCCGAGCGCATCGAGCACGCCGTACGCGTTGGTGCTGTACTTCTTGGGCAGTGACGGGATGATGGGCCCTGGGATACCGGCGCGCCCGGCCACCGCTTTGCGACCCTTGTGGCCTTTGCGTCGCTTGCGGCCGTCTCCACCGTCCGGATTGATCGACCACTTGCCGTTCGGCCCATTGAGCGTCTCGGGCATGATGGCGCCTTTGCCAGCAAGCTGTGGCTTGCTGCCTGGTCGCGCTCGGATGGCCGCCCGCCCCGCCGTTGGTGTTCGTGGCGCTTTGGCGGTGCGTTTGACCGGATTGGTCTCCTTCTTGTCGGGCCCAGTTTCGCTGCCCGCCCGAGGGGGACCTTTGCCGGGCACCTCGTTGGAAAAGCCCCGCTCGTCGTGGGCGGCGTTGCCGCTCTTCTTGTCAGGCCCAATTCGAGGTTTGCCTCCACCGGTGGGCTTCGACGTGTTCTGGTCGTAGGCGCGATGACGCGCCATCGTCTCGTTCTCCGTCTTGTTGGCGTGATCGGCGATGCGCGGCGCGTTCGGATTGTCCTCTTGGTCTTTCTTCAGGCTCGGATCGTTGATGATCGCGATGCGCTTGTCGGGCGGCGGTAAAATGACCTGTTGAGGTGGCTCTTTGCCTTTTGTCGGCGCGCTCTTTTCGACGGGTTTGACCTTGGCGATCTTCTTCGGGTCAGGAGTCTTCTTGGGCTCAGGCTCCTTTTGTTCAGGAGGCTCTGGGGGCTTGATGAGCTTCTTGTCGGGCTTCTTTGGGGGCTTGGGGTCCTCTTTTTGGGGCTCTGGTTTTGGTGGTGCAGGCTCGACCGTTTCGGGCTCGTCCGCGAATGCCTCGGCAAGCTCGGCATCGTCGGAATCCAGATCGTTGTCCTCGTCGGGTTTGGTTTCCGGCTCGTCGCTGTCGTCCTCTTCAACAGCCGGCGGCTCTGCGGGCACGGGCTCGTCGAGCACCTCGATTTCGGTCGGCCCGCCTCCAAGCGCGAGTCGCACTTGCGCACGCGCACCCTGGGAAAAGCGCAGGATGTCGAGCTGATCACTGTAGGTCTTGGCCACCTCCACGGCGCCGCCGCCGCCTGCCAAGTGCATCAAGACAGCTGCAGGAAGCCACAACAAAAATGGGATCTGGGCTTCGCGGAGCATACCAACAGGGAGATCGCCATCGGGCGACCGAGCCAAAGCACCTGAAAAATGGTGCACGTGTGATCAGGTCTAGACTCAAAAGCTAGCATCCGCCGGACAGTCGAGCAATCGCGCAACTTGTCGTCGCAAATGCCGAAATTACTTGACGATGGCGTCCCAGTGCTCGGCGATCTCCTCAGCGGCCCAAGGGTCGCCCTCCCGATGCTCGCCGCGCGTCTCGATTAGCCGATAGCTGTACATCCGCCCTCCCCCCGCGGCCAACACGCAGCCGGTGCGCGTTTCGCACAGCTCAGATGCTAAGAACAGCGCGGCCGGAGCGACCTGATCGGCTGAGAGTCCCTCGTGACCTTGCATGCTGGGCAGTTGTTGCGTGAGGCGGGTTTGGGCCAGCGGAGCGACGGCGTTGACCGTTATCTCGTGGCGCTGCAGCTCGATCGCCGCCGACCGTGTCAAGCCCAGCACACCTGCTTTTGCGGCCGCAAGGTTGCATTGGCCCGCACTTCCACGAAGGCCGCTGCTGCAAACGGTGTTGACGATGCGTCCGCCCTGCCCTTGCTCGAGCAACTGCCGGGCAGCCGCTTGCATGCACAAGAACGTCCCCTTCAGGTGCACGTCGAGCACCTCGTCGAATTGCGCCTCACTCATCTCGAGCAGGCTCGCGTCGCGGACGATCCCAGCGTTGTTGACCAAGATGTCGAGTC
>CAZRGL010000249.1:0-9353 GCA_964599485.1 uncultured Polyangiaceae bacterium | reverse complement strand
GCTAGACGAGATGATTGGCGGTTGCCGCTTCGCTGACCGTTTAGAAGTTGGCAACCGCGCGGCCGCCAACGGCAACGACCTGGTCGACCACGGCTCGCGCGGCCGCCTCGCTCTTGCCACGACCGTCCGGATCACAGCCGAGGTCGTTGATAACCAGCTTGCATCCGCGGGCCGCAAACAACAAGGCGATGGCGTGACCGATCCCCCGCCCGGCTCCTGTGACGATGGCGACCTTTCCTTCGAGCGACGCAGCGCCTGATTGTCCCATGGCTCGCTCTTACAGGGTATGCTGCGCTCCGTGAAGCCATCCGCGATTCTGCTCTCCTCCTTACTGCTGTCCACAGCCGTCGGTTGCACCGGCGATGACCCGGATCCCGACACTGGGCCTACCGAAGTGAGCTTCGCGTCGGACTTTCTCTGGGGTAGCGCCACGGCGGGCTTCCAAATCGAGAGCGGGCTCGACGATACCGCTTGGGGGATCTGGGCCGGGCTGAAAGGCAGCGGCGACGACCCCAACGACGGTCCGGATGCGCTCAACCACATCGACGGCGACATCGAGCTGATGGGGCAAGCTGGCCTGGTTGCCTATCGTTTCTCCGTGGAGATGGCGCGTGTCTACCCAACCCGCCAAGCCTTTGACGATGACGCTCCTTCGATGGAAGGTCTGGCAAAATACGACGAGCTGGTCGACAAACTGAAGGCGGTGGGGATCACGCCGCAGCCAACATTGCACCACTTCGTGTGGCCGTCCTACATGAGCGATCCGACCAAGGCGAGCATGCCGCAGTCGACATTTGGGTCACCATCAACGAACCGACGGTCGAGGCCTCCGTGGGCTATTTGGCGACTGTGTTTCCGCCTGGGGTCAGCGACGTCAATCGAGTGGTGGCGGTCATGAAACAGCAGCTGCAAGCGCACGCCCGTTGCTACGACGCGCTTCACGACAAGGACACGGTAGATGCCGACGGCGACGGCGCCGCGGTGCTCGCCTCGATTGCCAAGCGCAACCGGGTGTACGAGCCGGCCGATCCTGCCGAGCAGCGCGATCTCGACGCTGCCGAGCACAGTCGTCGCTTCTGGAACCAGTGGTTCAGTGACGCCATCATCAAGGGTGACGTAGATGAGGACTTCGATGACGTGATCGACGTCCACGCGGACCCAACATTGATTGGCCGCGCGGATTTCTACGGCTTGAACTATTACGGCGTCTCGCGGGTCGACGCGGACGCCTTCAAACAGCCCTTCGTAGGGGTCGTGCCGTCGCAGTTCGATCTGCCCACCGATCGGCCGAAGAACGATCTGCACTGGGATATCTATCCCGCTGGCTTCGCCACCGTGCTCGACGAGGCAGCTGCGTATGGCTTGCCGATCTACATTACTGAGAACGGCACGGCTGATGCGGCCGACAACAACCGGGCACGCTTCACCGCCGAGCACCTGTTCGAGCTCGGCAAAGCCCAATTACGTGGCGCTGTCGTGCGCGGTTATTTCCACTGGTCGCTCACCGACAATTTCGAGTGGCACGCGGGTTTCTGTCCCCGTTTTGGTTTGTATCAGGTCGACTTCGATTCCGCCGGGCGCGAGCGCACGGCTACGGCCACGGTCGCGCTACTCAAAGACATCGCCGCCGCAGGCAAACTTCACCAAGACACCATCGCCAAGCTTCCGGACTACGTTTCCGACCCTGCCCGCTCGGCCTTTTAAGTCATGACCCAGCGCTATTACGCAACCACCCCAATCTACTACATCAACGACGTGCCCCATCTCGGGAGCGCCTACACCACCATCGCAACCGATGTCTTGGTGCGCTACCGGAAGCTGCGAGGTTACGAGACCTTCTTCCTCACGGGCACCGACGAGCACGGCTTGAAGATCCAGCGAGCCGCGGAGCAGCGCGGGGTGGAGCCCGCCAGTCTGGCCGAAGAGATGAGCGCGCGCTTTCGGGAGGCTTGGCCTTTGCTCAATTGTGAGCCCGACGACTTCATCCGCACGAGCTCGGACCGGCACAAGCGTTGGGTTCACAAAATCTGGACCAAGATTCGTGAAGCGGGCGACATCTACTTGGGCCACTACGAGGGGCTTTATTGTGTTGGTTGCGAGGCCTACTACACCGACAAAGAGCTGAAGCAGCCCGGCAACTTGTGCCCCATCCACGGCACGGCTGCCGAGTCGGTCAAAGAAGAGAGCTACTTCTTCCGGCTGTCCAAGTACGCCGACCGGCTGATGGCGTTCTATCAAGCCAATCCAGGCTTCGTGCAGCCCGACAGTCGCCTCAACGAGGTCAAGAGCTTCGTCGAGGGTGGCCTCATCGATCTGTCGGTGTCGCGCACCACTTTCAAGTGGGGAATCGAAGTGCCGGACGACGAGCGACACGTGATGTACGTGTGGTTCGATGCGCTGAGCAACTACTGGACGGCGCTGCAAGAGCCAGAGGGTAACGAGCGATTCTGGCCTGCAACGGTGCATTTGGTGGGCAAAGACATCCTGCGCTTCCATGCGGTCTATTGGCCGGCCTTCCTGATGGCTGCTGGCTTTTCCGACGACCAGTTGCCGCGCAAGGTCTTGGCGCACGGCTTCTTGACCTACGGCGGGCGGAAGATGAGCAAGTCGCTGCGCAATACCATCAGCCCTGTCGACCTCGCCCAGGCGGTCTCGCCCACCGTGGGTGTCGACACGGTGCGCTACTGCTTGATGCGCTCGATCTCGTTCGGCCATGACGGCGACTTCTCGATTGAGGACGTGTTGCAACGCTATGGAACTGACTTGGGCAACACGCTGGGCAACTTGCTCAACCGCGTGATGCCCTTTGCTCCACCTCAGCTGGCGCCGGCCGACTACGGGCCTCTCGAGCACGAGCTACGCGACGCGATGTGCAAAGCGGCCAAGAGCGCCGCTGATGCGTTTGATGCTTGCTCGCCCACCCGTGCGCTCGAGGCGATCTGGGCCGGTTTGGCGGCCGCCAACCTCTACATCGACAAGGCTGCCCCGTGGGTGGCACGCAAAGAACAACCCGAACGAGTCAGCACCATCGTGACGACGCTGGCAGAAGTGCTCGAGGCGGCAAGCGTCATGATCGAGCCGGTGATGCCCAAGGTAGCAGCGGCCATGCGCAAGCAGTTGGGCTTGGCGCCGCTGGCTGGCGAGGTGGGAAACGATCAATGGCCACTGGCGCTGCCGAGCCGTGAGGCTGGCAGCGCTCTCTGTCCCGGCAAACCGCTATTTCCCCGGTTGGACAAGCACCAAGCGCAAGCGTTGCTGACCCGTTTTGCGGCTCCTGACGACAAGCCGGCGGCCGACCCGAAACCCGCTGCGAAACCAGGTGCTGACCAAGACGAAAAAGCCGAGAGCGCAACCATTACCTTCGGTGACTTCAGCAAGCTCGATTTGCGTGTCGGTGTCGTCATCGATGCCCAACCGGTAAAAGGCAAAGATCGGTTGCTGCGCCTGCAGGTGGACGTGGGTGATGAATCCGCGCGCGAGCTCGTTGCGGGCGTCGCTCCCCGTTACAAGCCCGAAACGCTCGTCGGGCGACGGGTCGTCGTGCTCTGCAACTTGGCGCCCCGCAAGTTCGGCAAGGGCCTCGTCTCGCAGGGCATGATGCTCGCGGCCGACGGGCCGGAGGGTGTTTGCTTGCTGGGCTTCGATGAGGAGCTACCGGCGGGCAGCAAGGTGCGCTGAGCAGCGTCGGGCTGGTCAGCCACTGTCGTCTTGGGGTGCGGTGTCGTCCGCAGCGGGCTGACGCGACGATACCGTCGCAGTGAGGCTTCCGCGGTGAAGACGCACGTCGATTGGCTCGCCGAGTCGAAGCTGCTCGGCGCTGTGGATCACCCTGCCCTCTTTGGTGGTCGCGATGGCGTAGCCGCGAGCCAATACCCCAAGTGGCGACAGGGCTTGCAGGCGACTCCTGGTGGCTTCGAGTTGGCGGCTCAGCAGACCCATTCGCGTGCTCATCGCGGTGCGCAGCCTCGGCTCCAGGGGGCTCAGTCGTAGTCTTGCCGAGGCCAGGACCTGGCGCGGGTGCTGTTGCTGCAAGCGCTGCTTCTGGTCTTGGAATCTGGACCGCCGGTCGTTGAGCCGCCGTCGGGTAGCGCGCTCAAGCCTTGTTGACAGCTCATCGAAGCGCTGTGCTTGCTCCAACAGCATGCGTCGCGGCTCACCCAAGCGCGCCGCCGCCCCCGCCACCAGCGAAGCGCGGCTGCTCAACGCGAGCCGCATGGCGCGCACCAGCCGAACGCTCAAGTGTTGCAGCGTGGCCCTCGTTTGGCGCTCATCGGCGACGAGCAACTCTGCGGCTTGAGAGGGCGTGGCGGCGCGATGGTCCGCCGCGAGCTCGGCGAGACTGGTGTCGATCTCGTGACCGATAGCGCAGACAACCGGGCGGCGCGCAGCAGCGATGGCCCGTACGACCGCCTCGTGATTGTAGGCCGCGAGGTCTTCGACGCTGCCGCCTCCACGGGTAACCAGCAGCACATCAACCTGCGGCAGCTCGTCAGCGCGGCGTATGGCGGCGGCGATCCGTTCGGCAGCGCCCGTCCCTTGTACCGGCGTGGGCACGAGCAGCAAGCGAACCCGTCCCCGGTTGAAGGCGACGCGTACGACGTCGTGGATGGCGGCCCCTTGGCGACTGGTCAGCACGGCAATGGTCCGGGGCTGGGGAGGTAACGCCCGCTTGCGCTCAGCGTCGAAGAGCCCCTCGGCAGCGAGCTTGCGTTTGAGCCGCTCGAGCGCTTCGAGCAGCTCGCCACGCGCCGATTGCAGCACATTGTTGGCAACGAGCTGCAAGCGCCCCCGCGGGGGGTACAAGGTCACCTGCCCTTGCAGCACGATCCGCTCACCGTCGCGCAACTGCTTGTGGGCGCGCGCTGGTGCGCTGCGATACATCACGCAGTCGATGACCGCGTCTTGACGCTCGTCCTTGAGCGTGAAGTAGGCGTGACCGCTGCCGGCGCGACGTAGGCCGCTGAGCTCGCCCCGGACTCTGACACCAACGGTTGCCCCCTCGAGCATCTGCTTGAGCAAGAAATCCAAGCGCGCTACCGAAAGCACTTGTGGCGGACCGGACTGCTGCTTCGGTGCACTGAGCTGATCCGGTGCGCCTCGTGTCGCGACTGGGTCCAAAGGCTCTTGGTGGCCGCCAGTAGGCGCCGGATCGGGCGAGAACGGCAGCTCGACCTGGCCTGGATCGGTGCGACTGGGTTTCTTCTTCATCTCGGATTGGTCGTGCGAGCAGCCCTCTATTGGGGCTTACCCTGAGCGTAGGCCGGTGAGAAGCCATGGCCGAAACAGAGGGCTGGACTTGATGTGCGCCTTGACCACCTGTGTTAGGCAAGGGTGTGTTTGGCAAGGTGCTGGTCGCAAACCGCGGTGAAATTGCGGTGCGCATCATACGAACCCTCCACGAGATGGGGATCGGTGCAGTTGCTGTGTTCAGCGATGCCGACCGTGAGGCGCTCCACGTGCGGCTTGCCGATGAGGCGGTCCACGTGGGGCCTGCACTGGTCAGCGAGTCCTATTTGCGCATCGACAAGATCATGGCTGCAGCCAAGCAGACTGGCGCAGAAGCCATCCACCCCGGCTACGGCTTCCTCTCGGAGAACACCGAGCTGGCCGGTGCTTGTGATGCGGCCTCCATCGTGTTCATGGGACCGCCGAGCAGCGCTATTTCCGCGATGGGCTCCAAGACACAGGCCCGCGCATGCATGATGGAGGCAGGCGTGCCCGTCGTGCCGGGTGGAACCGCGCTCGATCCTGCCGACGCGGCCGCGACGGCTGCCGAGCTCGGCTACCCCGTGATGGTCAAAGCGTCGATGGGCGGTGGCGGCAAGGGCATGCGGCTGGTCGAACGAGCGGCGGATCTGGAACGCGCCATCGAGCGGGCGCGCAGCGAGGCGCAGAGCGCGTTTGGCGACTCGACGGTGTATCTGGAAAAAGCGATCGTCAGGCCGCGACACGTCGAAATCCAGATACTCGGCGACCGTCAAGGAAAGGTCGTGCACCTCTTCGAGCGCGATTGCTCCATTCAACGTCGCCATCAGAAGGTCGTCGAGGAGACGCCATGTCCGGTGGCAAGCGACGACTTGGTTGCGCGCATGGGTGAGGTAGCAGTGCGAGCGGCGGAGGCTGTTGGTTATCACTCCGCGGGAACCGTGGAGTTTCTCCTCGACGCCGACGGACATTTCTATTTCCTCGAGATGAACACCCGACTGCAGGTCGAGCACCCCATCACCGAGTGGATCACGGGGATCGATCTGGTTCGCGAGATGGTCCGCATCGCGGCTGGTGAGCCGCTCGGCTACGAGCAATCTGACATCCAGCGTCGAGGCGCGTCGATTGAGTGCCGGATATACGCAGAAGATCCCTCGACCGGTTTCTTGCCGAGCCCTGGCCGCATCACCGCCTTGCGGGTTCCATCAGGCGCCTTCGTCCGTGATGACGGGGGCGTGTATTCGGGTGCAGAAGTCAGCAGTCACTACGATCCGCTCATCAGCAAGCTCAGCGTTTGGGCGCCGAGCCGGGACGGGGCGTTGGCTCGCATGAGACGGGCGTTGGGCGAGTATGTCGTGACGGGTATTCGTAGCAATTTGGCGTTCCATGAGCGACTCCTCGCCCACCCCGAGTTCGTGGCTGGCAACTATCACACGGGGTTCTTGTCCGAGCACCGCAGCGCCTTGCTCGAGCCGCAGGCGCTAGCAGCCGACGACAAGGCGTTGGCTGCTGCCCTTGCTGTGTCGGTGGCACGTCGTCAGCGCACGGCTGCCCGGACAGCAGGCTCGCGCGGTGCGGTGGGTGTTTCGCCCTGGATCGCCGCTCATCGAGCGCGTCTAGGCGACGGCTGAACAACGCCGTAACAGCGCGAAATCACCCTGCCAGCGGGTCATTGTTGATCACTGTCAGCAGCTGACTCGGGGTGTTGGTCGAGCCACTGTTGCAGAAGGATGGCGGCGGCTGCGCCGTCCACGCGGCTGGTCATGTCCCGGGAGGCCATGCCGCCCTCGGCAAGCCGTCGCTGGGCCTGGACCGTGCTCAGTCGCTCGTCGAGCAGCTCCACCTCGAGCTCGGTCGCGTCAGCAAGGCGCTGGCAGAATCGAATGGCGCGCTCGGCGGCAATGCCTCGCTGGCCGCTCATCACCAGTGGAAATCCCACCAAAAATCGGCCGATGCCCTCACTTTTGGCCAGAGCGGCCAATTCCTCGACGAGCCGCTTGTGGTTGCGGCCATCGAGCGCTGGGCGGGGATGCGCAAGCATGCCGAGCTCGTCAGAGATCGCCAGTCCGACGCGAACCTTGCCTAGATCGAGAGCGGCGACGCGCGCCGAGGCGGGCCGCTCATTTTCGTCGTGCTGCTGGCTGCTTGGTTTGCTCATCTTGTGATGGGGCCGCACCGGGGCTTGACCTCCCGCCCTGCTCCTACCATAAGCCGCGGGACCATGGATTTTCGAGCCGTTCGCGGGATGAAAGACATCCTGCCAGAGCAGGCCGCGGGTTGGCAGCGGCTCGAGCAGCATTTTCGCATGGTTGTCGAGCGCTATGGCTTCGGCGAAGTGCGTACGCCGCTGATTGAGCACACCGAGCTTTTCGTTCGGGAGATTGGCGAGGACACCGACGTGGTGTCCAAGGAAATGTATGCCTTCGAGCGGCACGGAGATGGGCTCACGGTGCGCCCCGAAGGGACGGCCGGCGCCACCCGCGCCTATGTCCAGCACGCCGTCGCCGGGCGGGAGCCGGTTAGCCGCTGGTACTACATCGGACCGATGTTTCGCGCCGAGCGGCCAGCCAAGGGGCGTTACCGTCAATTCCACCAAGCTGGCTGCGAAATCTACGGTGATGCTGGACCTGTTTGCGATGCGGAGCTCATCGACATGTGCGCTGCCATCGTGCGCGGACTCGGGATTAGCTCGTTTCAGATCCATCTGAACACCATCGGCTCGGGGCCCACCCGCGCGCGCTACCGAGAAGCGCTGTCGAGCTATTTCGAGCCCCACCGAGATGCGCTGAGCGAGGACTCGCGCCGCCGCCTGGAAACCAATCCGCTGCGGATCCTCGATTCTAAGTCTAAGCAGGATCAGGAGCTGGCAGCCGACGCTCCGAGCGTGGTCGACGTGCTCGAGGCCGACGACAGTGCACATTTCGACGCGCTGAGACGTTACCTCGATGTGCTGCAGCTCCCCTATGTCGTCGATCCGAAGCTCGTCCGGGGGCTCGACTATTACACCCGAACGCTCTTCGAGCTGAAGATCACGAGCGGCGAGCTCGGCGCCCAAGACGCGCTTCTCGGCGGCGGGCGTTATGACAACATGGTGGCCAATCTCGGCGGCAAGCGGCCGGTGCCGGCCATCGGCTTCGCGATGGGCCTCGAGCGGGTCTTGTCGCTCATGGAGCAGACCTCCACCACACCTGGTCCAGCCTGCTACTTCGCTCCCATGATCGAGGCTGCACGCCCGGTGGCGCTCTCGCTCGCCAAGCAACTACGTGAGCGCGGTTGGTATTGTGAGGTTGACGGCCGCGGCGCTAGCGTCAAGTCGATGTTGCGTCGAGCCAACACCATGAACAGTCGATTGGCGGTGCTCATAGGCGAACAAGAGCTCGAGCAGAACACGCTGACGGTCAAGGATCTTGCCCAGCGAGAGCAACGCCAGGTCCCCATGGACAACTTGATCGAGGTCCTCAGCGAGCAGCTCAGCGGGGACGCCACGAACGGATGAGGATGAAGCGCTTCGACCTCATGTTCCGTCGCTCGACGCCACGCCTCGCAGGCGCGTGCAGCGTGCTCCTAGTCGCAGCATTGCTTGCCGTGGCGACAGTTGCGTCCGCCCAGCCCATGGGCCCTGGCATGCCCGGTGGCGTACCTGGGACCCTGCCTGCGCCTCCCACCCCTGGGGCCGCACCGCCCAAAGGCATGCCTGCTACCCATGCTGCCTCGGGTGGAGACGGCGCTTCGCAGCTGCCGACCCAAGCCCCGAGCTTGCCTGAGAAGCCCAACGTGGTTCCCAATCAGCTCAAGACCGTGCTCAGTAGCGATTTCGACGCGGACGTGGCCAAGGGGCGCGCGCGCAAGTCCCAGTATGGAGTCTACGGGCCGTATTACGAAGAGCTCAGCGGCGACTACTCGTTCCGCACGATCTTTCCTCCTCTTTGGATGGAGCGGCGCCAGAAAGTGAAGGGCGGTGTCGACCGATCCTCGCTCTACGGGTTCAGTTATTTCCAGCGACGAAGCCCGAAAGTGGACGCCGATATTTTCTTTCCACTGTTCTGGAAGATGCGCCACGGCAAGACCTTCACCACCGTGGTGGGTCCGGTCATGCACCGTGAAGGCCCACGTGGACACGACAACTGGCTGGCGCCCATCTACTTCGC
>CAZRGL010000248.1:0-14961 GCA_964599485.1 uncultured Polyangiaceae bacterium | reverse complement strand
GGACTGACGAGCTGCGGCGCTGGCTCAGCGAGGTCGTCAGGGGGCTTGAGCACCATGGGCAAGACCTGCTCGATCGTCTCGACCAATCGCACGTTGAGCTCGTCGAGAATATGGGATGGGACCTCGTCCAAATCACGACGGTTTCGCTCGGGGACCAATACCTCGTGGATACCCGCCCGATGAGCCGCAAGCAGCTTCTGCGTCAGGTCTTCGACACGCAGAACCCGGCCGCGCAACGAGATCTCACCGGTTATGGCCACGTCCGCCCGTAAGGGGCAATCGAGCATCAGCGAGGCAACCGCTGCGAACATCGCCAGTCCGGCGCTGGGACCGTCTTTGGGGATCCCATGGTGTGGGATGTGGACGTGCAAGTCGATGTCGCGCAGCCAGTCCGTGTCGAGGTGGAGTCGCTCCGCCTGGCTACGCACGAAGCTCACCGCGATAGCCGCGGATTCTTGCATGACGTTGCGCATGTTGCCGGTGAGCTTCACGAGCCCTTTGCCCGGCATCTTGCTGGCTTCGACGAACATCAAGCGGCCCCCATCGTTCATCGAGGCCAGGCCGGTTGCCACACCTGCCCGCAGGTCTTGCTCGGCGCTTTCGGGCCGGTACTTGCGGGCGCCGAGCACCTCCTCGACGAAATCGGGCGAGACGACCTCGTAGACACAACCAGCTCCCACCAGCTTCATGGCCGCCGATCGACACACTGCAGCGATTTGGCGCTCGAGGCCGCGAACACCCGCCTCGCGGGTGTAACAGTCCACCAACGTGGCGATTCCTTCAGGTGAGAAATCGAGCTGCTCACTGGTCAAGCCATGGCTGGACAGCTGCTTTGGTACTAGGAAGTCACGTGCGATGGAGATCTTTTCCGAGCGCGTGTAGCCCGGCACCACGAGCACTTCCATGCGGTCGAGCAGGGCTGGCTGGATGCCGCGTAGGGAGTTGGCGGTGGCGATGAACAGTACTTGCGAGAGATCGAAATCGATATCGATGTAGTGGTCGCGGAAGCTCTTGTTCTGCTCCGGGTCGAGTACTTCGAGCAGGGCGCTGCCTGGGTCGCCGCGCACGTCGGCTCCCATCTTCTCGACCTCGTCGAGCACCAGCACAGGGTTGCGGGTCCCGGCCCGCTTGAGTGCCCGGACGATGCGGCCGGGGAGTGCGCCGACATAAGTGCGTCGGTGCCCGCGGATCTCCGCCTCGTCACGTACACCGCCAAGGGCAATGCGCTCATAAGCGCGGCCGGTGGCGCGGGCGATCGAGCGTCCCAGGGAGGTCTTGCCGACACCTGGTGGCCCCACGAACAGCAGGATGGGCCCCTTCAAATCGCGACGTAGCTGTCGTACCGCCGCGAACTGCACGATGCGCTTCTTGACCTTTTTGAGCCCGTAATGGTCTTCGTCGAGGCAACGTCGCACCGTCTGAACATCGAAGCTGTCCTCGGTCGTCTTTGACCAAGGCAAGTCGGCGAGCCACTCGATGTACGATCGGGTGACGTTGTACTCGGCAGATTGTGAAGACATGCGCCGCAAGCGTTTGAGTTGTTTGCGGGTCACTTCGAGCACTTCCTGAGGCGGTTTTTGCTCGTAGATACGCTGGCGGAGCTGCTCGAGCTCGTCGTCGTCATCGGCTTCCCCGAGCGCCTCGCGGATGCTGGAGAGCTGTTGTCGCAGCATCTCCTCGCGCTGCGATCGTGTGATCTCCTCTTCGACAATCGAGGAGATGTCTCGCTTCATGCGCAACACCTCGAGTTGAGGGGCGACCATGGCGAGCACCAACTTGACACGACGCTTGACGTCAAACGCTTCGAGCACGCGTTGCTTTTCTGCGACCGAAGCCTGGGCGGGCGGAAAATTGGCCGCGATGAGATCGGCGAGCGCAGCAGGCTCACGCACATGATCGAGAATCCCAGCAGTTTCGCGAGGCAAGTTGGGCATCAAGCTCAAGACCTCACGTGTCGACTCGCGCAAGGTCGCCCCGAGTGCATCGAGCTCGACGTCGCGACTGCGTTGCTCCTCCACCCGCCCCACCTTGGCGCGCATGTAAGGTTCGAGAGAAACCGGCCGCAGCACCTGCATGCGCCCCAGGCCGTTGAGCACGACCGAGTAGTTGGCCGGGCCCAACCGGATCACCTTGACCACGCGGGCGACGGTTCCCACCGAGTACAAATCCTCGAAAGTAGGCTCGTTGGTTTCGGCCCGAAGCTGGCTGACCACGCCCACAAAAGCGCGCTCTTGGCCCAGCAAATCCTGCACCAAGCGAACGCTACGTGGCCGGCCCACATTGATGGGCACGACCGACGTGGGAAACAGAACGGAGTTGCGCAGCGGTAAGATGGGCAACGCATCGAGCATGCCCTGAATTCGAATGCTGTCCGGCCCGGATGCCATTGGTTCGCTAGCCTAGCCTTTGCCGCATATTGCTAACAGGGTGCGGCAAAAATAACAGCCTGAGACGTGCCCGGGCGCGCCAAGAAGAATCCCGGCAGAGGCGAAGCCTGCCCATCACCGAGCGAGGATGCGGCGTATCGATTGCGCGGTGACCGAAGCGGGTTTGAGCAATGCGTCTTCGAAGGTTTGCAGCTCGCGCTCCATCACCGCTCGTTCCAAAAAGCCCAGCTCAACCGTCAGCTCCCCGAGCCTCGGCGCGGTGCGTCGCTGTTCATCGAGCAGCTGGTCCACCTCCGCGGCGGTGAGCATGCCTTTCTGTACTGCCAGCTGCCCAAAGCGACGGTTGTTGTCGCGCTGTGCGTTGAGCACGTCGAGCACTTGTTGTCGGGTCAATAGTCCAGCATCCACGGCCACACGACCGATGGGCTTGCGGGTGGCCAGCTGCTGATCGAGCGTAGCCATCAGCTGCTCGATCGACAAAAAGCCGCGATCGAGCAGGTGCTTTCCAAAACCAGCCGTATCTCGCGGGGGGCGCTGCGAATCGAACGCCTCCACGCCACAGAAGCGACACCTCAAGTACTCGTCGCAGTGGGCGCACTTGAGCGCTTCAGTGGAGACGGGCTCGAAGCAGAACGGACAGTCCTTCATCTTGAGAAGCGAATATACAACGCTACGCGGAGGATTCAATATGCAGCCCCGGATTGTTGCGCCGCGGCCCTCTGTGCTATCGAAGGGGCGTGAAGCGGAACGCGAGATCGGGTCGGCTGCTGAGGTCGCTGCGGCTGCAGCTCGCCGCTGGGTTGGCGCTGCTCGCATTGGTACTGGGCGCCTGCGAGCCACGAATCGAAGGGGCCGAAGGACCGAGCAAGACCCTGCGGAGCTATGCGGCTGCACTGCGAGATGGTCGTGCCAAGGACGCCTATCGGATGCTGAGCGAGGAAGCCAAGCGCTCGGTGTCGTTCGACGCGTTCAGCCGCATGATCAAAGAGAATCCCGAGGATGTGAAGGACATCGCCCTGGCGCTATCGCGACCAGGCTCGACGCCAGTCGTCAGCGCCAATGTGCTCACGCCCAGCGGCGACCGGGTCAAATTGATCTACGAAAGCGGCCGCTGGACGGTGGATGGAACCGGTATCGATCGCTACGGACAGGCAACGCCACGGCAAGCGTTGGTGGGCTTTCTCCGGGCCTTCGAACGAGAGCGCTATGACGTGATCATGCGCTACGTGCCTGAGCCAGAGCGCGAGGGGCCGAGCGAGCAACTGTGGGGCGGTAGCAACAGCAGTAGCGAAGGACTCACCACCAAGACCCTCGAGGAGGCTTGGAAGGGTGACCAGCGGGAGTACATCTCCGGCATCGTCCAGGCCATCAAGAGCGCGCTGCCCACGGCACGCATCGAGCAGACCGAGGATCAAGCCTCGATGCCCTACGGTGCGGGCTCGGTGTTGTTCGTCCGGGTCGACGGCCTTTGGCTGATCAAGAACCTCAAGTAGCGCAGCTGCTGTCAATCTGCTCGATGACCACCTCGCGCGCGCCGTCGGATGGCTGCGTGTCCGGAGCGAGATGGAATGCCCCTCGGACGCGGACCGCAGTGGCATCACAGGTCGCCGGATCCCGCACGTGAAGCATGGCTAAGGGCGAATCGCGCAGCACTTGATCGCCGATTTCGCAACACAGCTCGATGCCCACGGCGTGGTCCACCTTCTGGTCGGCGCGGGTACGTCCTGCGCCCATCCCAACTGCGCTCAGCCCGATTTCGAGCGCAT
This sequence comes from uncultured Polyangiaceae bacterium, assembly GCA_964599485.1. Taxonomy (GTDB): domain Bacteria; phylum Myxococcota_A; class Polyangia; order Polyangiales; family Polyangiaceae; genus JAPYTK01. Next base: position 10,808 of record CAZRGL010000248.1, on the reverse strand, counting down.
CGATTTGAGTGACCACCCCGGTCTGATCGGCGACGACCTCGACGATGTGCGCCGCGCTCGGGAGCTTTTCCGGATTGGCGACCACCGCAGGATCACCCCCCTGGGCCTCGATCATGCGTTCGAGCACACGCGCCGCCTCACCACTGTCGATCGCCTTGCGCAACAAGCGCTCAGCATCGGATTCATCTTCAGCAACGCCTCCGAGCAACAACATCTGCGCTCCCAAAGCCAGGGTGCAGCCAACGAGGTCGTCAGGCCCTTCGCCGTGGAGCACGTCAATCGCCTCGCGCGTCTCGATGGCGTTGCCGATCGTCCGACCGAGCGGGGCTTGCATGTTGGTCAGCAGTGCGGTGACACGCTTGCCCGCTGCGCCACCAACGCGCACGAGCGCTTGGGCCAGCTCCCGCGCTTGCTCCGTCGTCTTCATGAAGGCACCGCGGCCAACCTTCACGTCTAGCACCAACGCGTCGATCCCTTCAGCGAGCTTCTTCGACAGAATGCTGGCCACGATGAGGGGAATGGCCTCGACCGTGGCGGTGACATCACGAAGGGCGTAGATGCGCTTGTCGGCCGGCGCCAGCTCGGCAGTCTGGCCGATCATGCAGGTGCCCACTTCGGCCACGATGCGGCGAAAACTGTCGATGCTCTGATCGACCTGAAAGCCCGGAATGGCTTCGAGCTTGTCGAGCGTGCCGCCCGTGTGGCCGAGGCCGCGCCCGGAGATCATCGGCACGGCCACTCCACAAGCTGCCACCAAGGGCGCCAAACAGATGCTTACCTTGTCGCCCACCCCCCCAGTCGAGTGCTTGTCCACTTTGCTTCGATCGATGGCAGACAGATCGATGACTTGGCCTGAGCCCAGCATGGCGTGAGTGAGCGCCGCTGTTTCTGGCGCGGTCATGCCTTGGAAGTAGACCGCCATGCAAAAAGCGCTCATTTGGTAGTCGCCAAGGCCGCCATCGCTGAACGCTTTGATCAGTCGTTCGATTTGAGGGGCGCTCAGCTCTTTGCCGTCGCGTTTGGCTGCAATCAGCTCGACTAGGTTCATGATTCGCCTCGTTCACCGGCAGCGGACGTATGGCGCGGATTGCGCCAGGTGTAGTGGTCCACCAACACGGTTTCGGCCTTGGGATCGAGCGTGTCGACCTTACCGATGATCCAGCCGTCGACGGCGCTACCGTCTTTGCGGATCCTCAACCGGTGAAAATGCTTGTAGCCAGGGTGGGCCAGCGAGCTGAACCCCTGGTTGTGCTCCAGACCCAACAGCGTCAGCACCATCAAGAAGGTGCCGAAACCGAGCGTTGCTGGATAGATGCAGGCCAGCCAGGAAAGCACCGCACACCAGACCTCGGCCAGTCGCCCGTCGCTCAACCAGCTGACCAGCTCTCGCATCGCCCAAGGCATGGCGCCAATCCATACGCCACACAGTGTGGCCAATGCGGCAATCAGCACGGGGCGCCGCTCACGCCAGCCTCCGAGCATGCCCAGTGCCAAGGTGGCGACCAGGGCCACCACGCCGCAGGCTACGGCAGTGGAGCGACCACTCATGTGAAGACCAAGAACCGGCAAGTACATCAGGCCCAGCGTTGTGTGGACCACGAAGCCAGCGCGGCCTCCGGCGATTTGCCACGGGATTTGTAGCGCCAGGCCGATGCATGCTCGCCGCCCGGGAAACTCGGCGACAGGTGGCTCGAGGCCCGCACGGTTGATACGGGCCGGATGCAAGAAGGCTCCCCCTCCCCCAGCGATGACCTGCATGGCTTTGCCGAACTCCATGCGGCAGAAGTGGTGTGTGTCACCGACGAGAACCAGCGGGTGGGCGTCCTCGTGTGTCAGATTCAGCGACTTCAGAATCGCCTGACCGATTGGATAGGGCTCCAGGTAGGTGTAGACCGGGTCGGAGATCATCAACAACAGGCCGCGATCGGGCGCTTCGCTGCGCTCTTGCATGAAGTAGCTCTGCTGGGTGTAGTCGACCACCCGAAGCTGACGGTCGATCGCCCACAGGTCCAGCTGGGGGGCGAGTCGCAGGGCGAAGTAGCTCGAGTTCTGCATGGGCGTGTAGCCGAGCACGGGCAAGGCCTCGCGCTTGGCGACGTGGTGACCAACTCGAAACGCCTCTACCCAGTCGATCAAGTGTCCGACGGCGCCACCACGGTCGACCTGCTCGCCGCCAGCGACCAACGAGGTTCGGTCGACGTTGCCTCGCCTGGCCCGGAACATCCGGGCGAAGCCATCGAGGCCGTCATACCAGTCGTGATTGCCGGGGATCCCCATCACCACTCGGCTCTTGCCGTCTTGTCGGTCGCGCAAGACGCGGTTGAACGGCACGCAGACTCGATTGTGGATTTCGATGTCTGTCGCGACTGGATACGCGGTGTCGCCACCGAAGAGCAGCATGTCGCCGCGCGGCGAGACAATCTCGTCATCGTCGTCGCAGTCTGCGCCAGGCAAGACATAGGAGCGAAAAACCATGTCGGCAACGGCTGCGCTGACGTCGCTGTCGTCGCCCGTGTCGGCGACGTAGTCGAGCCACAAATGGTCATCGAGGCGATCGACGAGGGTGCTGCCTTCGGATCGTCCACCAATCATGTCCGCGACCCGCTCGGTCAAGTCATCAGGATCGTCGGCATCCATCCAGTCGCGGGCGTCGATATCTTCGGTCGCCACGGCGCTCGCCGCGAAATGCCACAAATGACCCCAAAAAGAGGTGAACCCCAACCAGGTAATCGCCTTGGGATACCCCTTGCCGCGTCGAAAGAACAAGTGCGGCTCGTCCGGCGGCCGGGGTCCAGGCCGAATTGGCTCGTCAGGAGCGCTCACGGCGCGAGCCTAGCAGACCTCGAGCTCAAGGGGAGGACCGTGCTCGAAGGGAAGTAACGGTGTCGAAGAGCACCGACAGTCTCAGGGGGACTGACAGTACTTGTTGATCTCCTCGACCAACGGATCCTCACGTTTCACAGCCCGTTCCATGCGGTTCTGCGCTTTTGTCATCTTCTCGACGTCGACCTTGTCGACGGCAGCAGCGAGCTTGCGGGCTGCTTCTGCCACCTCACCAACCATGGCCCCATAGCGTTCGCGGAGCTTGGTCAGCTCAGCCAGCGACAGCTCGACTTTGGCGGCCTTGTTGACGATTTCATCCATGTCGCCAGCAAGCGCGCGCAGCTCGGCTACCGCTGCGCCACCATCAGGCGCGACGCTCGCGCGCTTCTGGATTCGTTCCACGCTCTGGTTGATTACGCCGATAAGCGCACGACATTCCTTGATTTTCTTGTGCTCTCCACAGCCACTGGCGATGACCAACAGGCCACACCATAGTGCCGCGGCCAGGGTGTTTCGCTGCCACTTCATGCGCGCACTCGCCAATTGGTTTCGAAGCTCCTGCCGACGTCGTCCGCCGTGGGATCGGTCACGATGACCTCAGGTCGGCCGCCCGAAGCGTACACCACCACATTCTGGCGAAAAACCCGCCCGAAGGCGACGGCTTCGTCGTGATCCATGCCGTGGACCAGCCAGGCGGGCTCGCGCCACACACTCTCTTTCTTTTCGGCCTCATAGCCGATGCAGGGCTCGACTCGGTAGCAACCGAGGATGAGCAAATCGCGCATGACTTGGTGGCGGGCCTCGTTTACCCGACGGGGCAACAACATCGAGCGCGGGTTGTAAGCGCTCAACAGCGCGAAGGTGCTCTGCAACAACTCAGGAAGTACCGAGGCGTCGGCGAGCGTTTCACCGTCCATCGAGACGCGGACGATCCCACGCGGCGACGGTAGCTCGTAGATCGTCGCAAAGTAGGAGCGGAGGAGCTGTTGATCCATACAGCGCCAATGGTCGTAGCAGTCACGGGTCGCAATTCAAAGCATTTGCGTTCGGCGGCAGCTGAAGTAATCGCTTCACCAGCGATGATCGAGGTCGAGCACCTACACAAGAGCTATGGCTCGGTTCAAGCCGTGCGCGACATATCTTTCCGGGTAGAGCCGGGCTCGATTGTCGGCGTGCTCGGCCCCAACGGTGCCGGCAAGTCCACGACTTTACGCGTGCTTGCCGGTTTCATCGGTGCCACGCAGGGGCGGGTTCGGATCGGTGGGCACGATATCGCCACCGAGCGAATGCAGGCAGTGAGCAAGATTGGATACATGCCCGAGACCTCGCCGCTCTACCCCGAAATGCGTGTCGGCGAATATCTTCGCTTCCGCGCCGAGTTCAAGGGGATTGCCAAGGGAAAGCGGGCCGCCGAGATCGACCGAGTACTACTGAGCGCAAGGCTGACTGACATGGCCCCACGGCTGATCGGTCAGCTTTCCAAAGGGTATCGACAGCGGGTCGGCTTGGCCGATGCTCTGCTTGGCTCCCCCCCCCTGCTCATCCTCGACGAGCCCAGCGCCGGGCTCGATCCCAACCAAATCAAGCAGGTTCGCGAATTGATCGTGGGGCTCGGTGAGCGTCATACGGTCCTGCTGTCCACCCATATCCTCTCCGAAGTCGAGGCAACCTGCAGTCGCGTCATCGTCATCTCCAAAGGACGTCTCGTGGCCAAAGGCGCCCTCGAGGACATTCGAAACCAAGCCGTAGGCGATGAGCTCGTCATGGTGGTGCGAGGTGACGCCGACAAGGTGAAGGCCCTGCTCGAATCCGACGAGCAGGTCTCTGTGCTCAGGTCATCAGCGGGCGCCGACGAGACGCTACGCCTGACGCTGCGTTTGCGCGGAGACGACGCCAGTCTCATCACCGAGCGGCTAGTCAGCTCGCTCGTTGGCGCGGGATTGCGGATCCGCGAGGTCATGTCGGCCCAGGCGAGCCTGGAGCAAGTGTTCTCCCAGCTGACCGAGCGAGCGCATGAGGCCAAGGGTGACGACAACCAGCAGGAGCCCGCATGAAAGGCGCCTGGTCCATCTATAAGCGCGAGCTCTTCGCCTTCTTCGTGACGCCGCTTGCGTGGGTGGTCAACACGGGGTTCTTGCTGCTGCAAGGCGTACATTTCTACATGTTGGTCAGGCACTTTGCCTCTCAGACCAACCTGAGCGCCGACACCGGCCCGGTGCAGACCTTCTTTGGCCAGACGGTGATGATGTACCTGCCTTTGCTCGTCATCTGTCCCATCCTCACCATGCGGTTATTCGCCGAGGAACGTCGCAGCGGGACCATCGAGCTGCTCCTGACGGCACCCGTGAGCACCGCTGCAGTGGTGCTCGGCAAGTACCTCGCCGTGCTCTCCGCCTATCTGGTCATGTGGGCGCCGACCTTCCTCTACATGCTGCTCGCCGCTCAATACGCAGACATCGACTGGGCCGTGGTGGGCTCGGGTTACTTGGCGGTCATCGGCATCGGGGCGGGGTATTTGGCCGTCGGCTTGATGACCAGCGCGCTGACCAAGAGCCAGCTCAGCGCCGCCATCTTGAGCGTGATGGCCATCATCGGCATGTTCATCCTAGGCATCGGGGAGTTCATCTTCCCCGAAGGGGTGGCCCGCGATCTGTCCGGGTACATATCGGTTTGGTCCCAGCTCAACGACTTCTCTCGGGGCATCGTAGATTCACGCCGATTGGTCTTTGACGCGACGCTGGTGCTGCTGCCCTTGTTCATCACCGTGCGGGTGGTCGAATCATGGAGGACGGAATGAGCGAGCCAGCGAAGCAGAACGCGGGGCCGTCTTCTGGGCCGTCTTCTGGGCCGTCTTCTGGGCCGTCCTCTCGTTCCGTACAGATTTCTCAGGCGATGGGCGTCGCGGCCGCGGTGGTGATCGCCGTGCTGGTCAACGTGCTGGCGGCGCGTCACTACTGGCGCTGGGATTGGACCTCCCAAGGCCTCTACACCCTCAGCGCAGTCACGAAAAAGACCCTCAGCTCTTTGAGCGAGCCGCTCGAGATCTACGTCCTTCTGTCGACCAGTGATCCGCTCAACCTCACAGTGCGACATCTGCTCGACGCCTATCAGTCGCACACCACCCAGCTTCGGATTCACTTCGTCGATCCCGACGCCAGTCCAGCCGAGTTCTTCGCATTGCAGAAGAAGCACGGCATCGTCGCGGGCAGAACCGAAGGGGGCCGCGTGGTTGCCGATGCGGCCGTGCTGGTGGTGCGGGGCGAGCGGCGCCATTTCTTGACCGCCGACGAGCTCGTCGCCGTCGTTTCAGGTCAGGAGATGCGGGCGCGCCCGCAGGTAGAGCAAATGCTCAGCGGCGCCATCAAGCAGGTCTTGGTCAGCGATCCGATCGACATCTGCGTCACGTCTGGCCATGGCGAACGTTCGCTGGAAGAAGGTGGCAACGAAGGCTTGTTGGCCTTGCGGGTACGCCTCGAGCGGAACAACTTCCGGCCTGTTACCTTGCCTCCGCTTCGGGCGCTGAAGGCTGCAAGAGACCCCATTGGTGGCTGCAAAGCGGTGGTCGTCGCGGGCCCCCAGCAGCCTCTGGACAAAGCTGAGGTCCGACGCCTCAAGCTCTATTTCGAGACCGGAGGCAACTTGCTGGTGGCCTCGGGTCCAGTGCCAGACGAAGTTGGCGAAGGATATCTCGACCTGGGCCTCGGCCCGCTGCTGGCGGCGGTGGGTCTGCGACAGCATCGCAATTTCGTGTTCGAGCGTGACGGTGCCCGGCGGGCCCCAGACAGCCACGGCGAGGTCTTCACGGCGGTCTTGCGCGAGCACCCAATCACAACCGCGCTCATGAACGTCGCGGGGCTGCCGGTGGTTCTGACGGTGGCCAGCTCGCTCGAAATATTGGCCGCCGCCCCGAGCAAACCAACAGCCTTGCTGGCCACCACAAAGAGCTCCTTCGGCATGAAGGACTTTGTCGCCTGGGCCCAGCGAGGAGGCGCTCCTACAGCCCAGGCCGATGACCGCAAGGGGCCCCTGGTCGTTGCCTACGCCCTGGAGTTGCCCAAGCTACGCGAGCAGGACGCGCACGGATCGCGCGCGGTCGTGATTGGCTCCAGCAGCATGATCTACGGTGGCAATTGGCTCAATCGGCAGCTTCAAGGCAGCGCGCTGTTCATGGAGGGGGCGATCTCGTGGCTCGCCTCCGAGCCGGTGGTGCTCGACATTCCTGCCAAGAAGGCCCGGATCGTAGGCTTGCGGATCACCCAAGAGGTGTTGCAGTCCTTTCTGCTCAAGGTTGTTGTGGGCATTCCGCTGTTACCCCTGTTCATCGGTATCGCCGTCCGGCTGCGGCGACGTGGTGATGCAAAACCCAAGAAGCGAACGAGCGACGAGCCGCCAGACAATGGCGACAATGATGAGGGCAAGCCTCCCAAGCGCCGCAAGAACCCAGGGACGGCGGCAAAGAGCAAAGGGCGTCGAAACAAGAAGACACGCAAGCAGAAGAAAGACCAAGGGGCGCCTGAATGAACCTCAAGGCGCACCGAACCAACATCGTGCTGGGCGTGCTCGCCCTATTGGTGGCCCTGGTCGTAATCTGGGATCGTGGGCGTGTTTCAACCACCGAGGCGGAGCAGCGCAGCTACCAATTGTTCGACGCGTGGCGGCCAGACGAGATTACGCGCGTCGAGATTCGTCAAGGCAAGCACCTACGCTCTTTGGTGCGAGGCGCTTCTGGTGACCGCAACTGGTCGATGAGCTTGGACGGACAGTCGAGCGACGTGGACGAGCAGTCCATGAGCCATTTGCTGCTCACGCTCGAGTTCGCTGGCTTCGAGCGCCGCATCGAGGGTGTGGAGCGAGCAAAACTGGGTTTGGACACGTCGAGCTCGAGCTTCGCCATCCACATGGGCAAGCTACGCTACGAGCTCCGAATTGGCGGTCCTGCACCAAGCCCCAAGGGTGCTCGCTACGCCGAGGTCGAAGGCGGCGCCCGCCCAACTACGGTCTACGTCATTGGCGCGAAGTTGGTCGATTCACTGCGCACGCAGACCAGCGACTTACGCTCCAAACGACTGGTTCCCTACTTCTCCAGTGAGCTGCGCAGCCTCGCGCTGAGCGGCCGTTGGACCCTGAAACGAGGAGCCTGGGCAGGACGCACATCGGGTGCTTTTTTGCTGGAAGCTGCTGCACCCATCGGGACGGTGCGTGCCAGCTGGCGCGCAGTCGACGCCTGGCTCACGGTGTTGGGAAATCTGGAGGCGTTACGTTTTTTGCCGCGCCCGGCCCCAACAAACTCTGGACCGGTGGTCAAGCTGGTGCTGGTGCCCCTCGACAGCAAGCTACCGCGGGCGGTGCTCGAAATTGGGGCGCGCTGTCCCAAGGGACCTGGCCGGTTGCTGATTCGGCGCGAGCCCGACTTGGTCGCGGCATGTGTCAACGCGAGCTTGGTCAAGAAGTTACTCGTCGATGCGGCTCAATTCGTCGACGAGCACGTCATCGGCACGGTGGAAAGTGACGTGGTGGAGCTCCGTCTGAGTGACGAGCGCGGCATCGTCGAGATTGCCCGCAAGGGCAAGGGTTGGCGTATGCGTAAGCCAGACGAGGCAGCGCTCGACAGCGTGGCCGCGGACGCGTTGCTCGGTCGTCTGGTGCGCCTCGAGGGGCAGCGAATCAGTGCTGAGCAGGCGGCGGATCTCGGAGCCTTGGGCTTGGACCCACCACGCGCAAAGGTGCGCCTCATCGGGTTGCCCGAGCGCTCAGTCGGTCCCAAGGCCGAGGACCGAGTCGAAAAGGTCGATGTGGGCGCTGTCGTGGACGGGAAACGATACGTCAAGCGTCTGGATGATGGTGTGGTAATGGCGCTTGCCGAGGACCAAGCCACCGCGCTGTTGCCTGCGCCGAGCGTGCTCAGAGCCAACTCCATCTTCGCCGCGCGGCGCGAGCACGTCACCGGCTTGCAGCTCGATTGCGGAGGAAAACGACAAAAGCTGACCCGGGACCTAGCAGGTGCGTGGACCTTGATCGAGCCGAAGTCGAGCGGGCTCAGAGCCGATCTCGGGCAGGCCAATGAGCTCGCCGACGCGCTGCGGTCGCTGGCAGCGATTCGCTGGGTAGCCGAAGAGCCCAACGCGGCCCACGGGCTGTCCGCGCCCTGGTGCACGCTTCAACTCGATGTGCTGGAGCGCAAAGACGAAGAAGAAATCCCACGTCAGCTCAAGGTGCGTTTGGGCTCCGCTGCAGCAGGCGGCTACTACGCCCAACACGAAGATCATCGGGCCGTGTTCGTTGCGCCCAAGGCGCTGGCGCGCATGGCGCGGGTTTGGTTGCTCGATCGGGCCGCGCTCTTGCCGTCGGTCGCAGATGTGGATCGGGTCGAGGTGACTGATGAGGCGTCCAAGCGCAAGTTGGTGGTCGTTCGCCGCGGTGACAAGTGGTTGCTGTCGAGCGGCGACCCGCGTGACCGTCGCGCCGCAGCCGTCGGTAAGGCGATCGAGCAGTTGGTCGCAGAAGGAGTCGTCCGCCTCGGTCCACAAGCGAAGGCGGATGGTCTCGATGCGCCGCGCGCACGCATCACGATTCGATTGCGCTCCAAGCCTGCCGAACCGATGGAGATCGCTGTAGGCGCCGCGGAGCTTTGGCAAGAGGTTCCGGTCCGCTTTGTGCGCGCAAAAGGCCTCGAAGCAACCTTTGCGGTGGCCCGCGCGCGTATCAAACCAATCCTCGACGCGCTCTAGCAGCCTTCTTTCGCTGCACGCTGCCAGGCTTTGTCCCAAAGGCCGCCAGCGGACGGGCGCCGACCGTCGTTCTTTCGCTTTTGCGGAACAAGGCGTTTGGTTGAAGCTTCCAACAGCCAAAATGTGCTTGTCGTGGCCGCAAATTGCGCCCAACGGCCCTGTTTGTGCTACTGCCTTCGATTGTAGCGATGGCGAAAAAGCCCCAACGCGTCGAGGTGGAGATCCCCAAGCCCAGTAGCGACGAGTTTCGCGTCAAACGGGTTGGTCTATTTGCAGTGGTAGGGCTCGTCATCGGCATCGCCTGGCCCACCCTCGCCGGTATCCACATCGGACCCGAGGTTCCCGGGAGCAAGAAGGCCGCGCCCAAAGCCGCGCCCAGCCAGTCATCGACTTCGACGGCATCCGCCCCGATTGCGCTCGCCGCCAGTGCCCGGCAGGCGCTCCCTACGCCCTCCAAAGAGCAATCCGTGGTCATCGAGGGAGGGACGATCAAGCACTGCTTCAAAGGCAAAAAGAGGATTGCGGCCGAGCTGTGTGGCCCGCTGCGGGTAGACCGCGTGTTGACGCCCCGGCTCAAGGAGCTCAAGGGCTGCCCTTCGGCGCTGGGCCTATCAGGCGAGCTGGAGCTTGGCTTCGATTTGGATTTCGCGGGCAAGGAAATCCACGTGCGCAGAGCCGCCAAGAGCAAGCTGCCAAGCTCGACGGTGCGCGGGATCCTCGCCTGTGCAGCTGACTACATCCGTGATGTATCGGCTGACAACATCCCGCACAAGTTCTCGAAATATCACGTCAAATATACCATCAAGTTCTACCCACCAGGAACCAGACCGGAGGCGACTGCGCCCGATGCCCAGCAGCAGCCGACAGAACTGGCTGACCGATCGTTGGCAGCTGTCACTTGGGATACTGCGCTGGTGCGCGACGAGCCACGAACGGGCAAGATCGTCGCGCGCTTGGTGCGCGGCACCCGGGTCACGATCATGGGCCGCCGCAAAGACTGGTATCGTGTGAAAATTCAGTCAAAACAAGGGTGGGTGTATCGGGGCGCGCTCGGTTTGTGATGCCAAGCTGGCGCGCTCGGAATGTTGTCGAGCGGCCGGAGCGTTGGTCCGATAGATGAGCAAGCAAGCCAAATCCAAGCGGCTGAGATCCAGGCGTGGGGGTTTGCTTCGGCTGGGTTTTGCGGTGCGGCTGGGTTTCGCAGTGGTGTTGCTCGCTGGGGTCGCCGCCGCTGCCGTCGTCTGGGTGCGCGCCCAG
>CAZRGL010000247.1:14698-14977 GCA_964599485.1 uncultured Polyangiaceae bacterium | reverse complement strand
AAAACTGTCCATTGGGGGCGTCGTGCTTGCCAGCTCGCTGGCTGCAGTGACGGGCTGCGCGCCGCATGTGGCGCAATTGAAACCTGCACCTGTCGATGGCGCTGTGCATCACGACCTCACCACCCGCAACGAGCAGCCATTTCAAGAGGATCTGAACATCCAACAGCAGATCCGCGCGTCTCATCACGAGCGTTTGCTCAGCCCCACCGGCGGCTCCTTCGATGCGCTATCGCCGTTTGGGTGCGTAGGCCTGGCCAACGGCGGGGGGGCGGCGGGGGG
>CAZRGL010000247.1:0-14688 GCA_964599485.1 uncultured Polyangiaceae bacterium | reverse complement strand
CAAACGAGCCCACCCACGCCGGGCGCACCGAGCTGTATGAGCTGCCCACCATAATCTGGTGCTCCGTGCTCGATGCTTCGACAAGCGTTGGCCTAGAGGCACCTCGCTGTGCGATGCTATTTGCATGCGTATCAGCACAGGCTTTTCACTCTTGGCTTTCGGTCTCGTCGGCTCGCTGCTCGCAGCAGCTTGCTCCGGTGATGATGACAATCCGGTCCAGCAGGCTTGCGTGCCGGGCCAGCAGATTTCCTGCCCTTGCGCGGGCACGACCGCATTTGGCGTCCAAACCTGCAAATCGAATGGCTCCGGCTACGAGGCTTGCAAAGGCTGCCCCGGTGGAGAGGGCGGCATGGGACAGGGCGGAAATGACACAGGTACCGGCACGGGTACGGGCACGGGCACGGGCACGGGTACGGACACGGGCACGGGCACGGGTACGGACACGGGTACCGGAACGGGCACGGGTACCGGAACGGGCTGTGATAGCGGCGATTGCCAAGTCTGCATCGCCAGCGCGTGCGCCAAAACAGCATGCGGCATGGAGATTCAAGACTGCGCAAATACCAAGGATTGCCAGGCCTTCGGTACCTGCATCGAAGCGTGCATGGATGAAGCCTGCATGAACATGTGCGTCTCGGCGCATGGTGAAGCGGCAGCCAACGCCTACTTCAACCAGCAAGGCTGCCTGATGTGCATGGCTTGCCCGGCGGACTGCAAGGACCAGTGCAGCTGAGCGGCGTCCCCCGAATAGACCTAGCAGCCCAATAGACCATAGCGGCGCCGCTCTCTTGGCCAAACGCTCGCTTTCGTGCGACCGATTGAGGCGGGGCCCCACAGATGCGTATCCCAATCGCGGCGCTCGCAGTCGCCGCTGTGCTGACTTCGTCCTTGTCGACTGGAAGCGCGCGCAGCGGCAGCGGCGGCAGCAACAAGATCAAAAACTCGGGTTGGTCGTATGTGCTTCCGGTCGATCACGGGATTCGCGCCGACCGCGGCGGGCTGGGCCACTTCATGGCGCGACGCAAACACGGCCGCCACAACGGTATCGACCTGTTGGCACCCATCGGAACCGACGTGCTGGCAGCGTGCCAGGGCCAGGCTCACGGCGGCTCGCGCGGCAGCTTCGGGCACTGGGCTCAGGTGGTCTGCAAGCTCCCTGCGCAACCAGGACGCGCTGCAATGTTTGCCTCGATTTTCTACGCGCATCTGCGAAAGACCAGTGTCTCGACCACCCGCTGGCAACCGGTCCGCGCCGGACAACCCATCGGCACCGTCGGAAAAACCGGTAACGCGATCGGCGCCAGCATCATGCCCCACGTGCACCTCGAGCTCATCGTTCACGCCACCGAGCGGGCAGCCAAGGCCGAGCGCCACTCTGGTCGCAACCAGAGCAACAGCGGGGCAGCAGACCGCTTCGTGAAGCAGTTACGCAAGGGCTGTCTGCGTCCGCACGCGTTCCACTCGCCGGTTCCCGTCCGGCGTGCCCGGCGCGCTGATCCTTTTGTGGCGCTCACTTGCATGGCCGTGAGCAAACCGCGGTTTTCCGTCCCGGCCGCGCCGCTACACGGTGCTGCCAAGAAATGGTCCGCGCACTACGCTGCTGCTGGCTTCGACGTCGACGTAGGCCTGCCTTCGTCTAGCCGCCGCGCAGCCTCGCCATAGCCGCTATTCGTAGAGCGGGTCGTCAACCTCGACAGCTTGTTGCTGCTCGCTGCGACGCTGCTTGAGGTGCTCTTGGACCGCGGTAATCCAAGTGTCGACATAGCTCGAAATGGGCGGACAGACGATACGTGTACCAGCCAAGACCTTGCGCGCGTGCCGCGTGTCGTAGCGCGCGCGAGTGGCTAGCTGCTGCATCAGCGCGCGAGGCTCGTGGAGCAGCCGCTCCACACCCGGCGTACGAAACATGGCGTTGGCGACCTGGCTGGGGATGAAACTGCGGGTCGTACGTCGCCCTCCCGCCCGAGCGATGAGGTCGAACACCTGCTGCGCAGTGAGGTTCTCGGGCGAGGCGAGGTGGAACGTGCGCCCGGGTCCATAGGGATCACGGCCGATGGCGTGGGCCGCCTTCACGACGTAGTCCACGGGCACGATGTTGAGCGGGTTGTCACTGCCCGTCGGCAACGGCACGGCCATGTCACCAGGCAGCCCGACGATCAACATCACCAGCAAATAAGGCCCGTCGAAGCGTTCAGCTTCGCCGGTACCGCTATCGCCGACCATCATCGTTGGGCGCACCACAGCGATGGGAACGTCGTCCATTGCGCGGCGTACCACCAGCTCTGCTTTCATGCGGGTCTCTTGCACCACACTGTGAAAACCCTGGCCTTGACCGAGCTCGTCCTCGTACACCACCCCGGTCCGGTCACCCGAAACATGAGCCGTAGAGTGATGCACCAAGCAGCTGAGCCGCTCGGCTGAGCGCGCCAGCTCTACCGCTTCGACCGCCCCTTGGATGTTCGTATAAGCGGCCGTGTCAGCATCCACGCCAACATATCCAACATGGGCCACGTGGTGGATACGGGTAACCGTGCTCGCCAGTTGGCGGTACTCGGCTCCGCTGAGTCCCATGTCGATGGCGGCCGCGTCGCCTGTCAGGATTTCGAGCCGGCTTCTCAGCGCGGGATCGAGCTGGTCGATGGTTTGCGCGGCGCGCTGCTGCAGCTCTTCCAGAAGCACCAACACGACGCGGCTGTCCGGCTCAGCCGTGAGAATCCACTGTGTCAGCTTGCGCGCTTGCAGGCCCGGATATCCGGTAATGAGTACGACTTGATCAGCGGGCGGCATGGCTAGAGGTGGGTGGACAGCTGCTCGGCCCCTTGAGGCGTTCCAGCACCTTCGAGCAGCCGCGGAAGGACAGTTGTACGCAGACCGAGCTCGCGCTGGAGCCGCTCGAGGTTGCGCGCTTGGCTTTGCTCACGGGCAGCTCTTCGCGCAGCGGCCACGAGCGTGGCAGTTGCCTCATCTCCAGGGGGAGGTTGCGAGCCCGACCGCCCAGCCAGCTGCCAGGCCTGGTCGGCGAGCGCGCTGTCAGACAACAGGGCGGCACGCTCTTCGGGTGAGAACATGGGCTCGATCATGGCATTGACGACCAACATGGCGATGGGCATGTGGAGCTCATCGCGAAGCGCAGTGCTGAGCTCGATGGTCTCACTACAGACCATGTCTTCGGGAAGGCTGACGAGCACGACACCGCAGCGCCGCGGGTCGCGAAACAGTGCCCAGGCCCGCTCTGCATCGCGACGCAAGACCCCTGGCGGAACGATATCGAGAATGACCTTGGGGATTCTCAACATGTCCAGCCCGTGACCTGTAGACGGTGCATCGAACAGGACGACGTCAAAACGATTGGAGCCGTCCGGGCGGGTTTCGGTGGTGTGCCACCATGCTTTGCCCAGCATGGCCCAGTCAAACAAGCCGGGTACGGCGCGAAAGAACGCGTGGGTGTACTTGTTGTCGAACACCGCGCGAGCAATGGTCCTCACCCGAATGACCAGCTCTCCGTACTCCTCCAGGGCGCGTTCGGGCTGGATCTTCGTCGCCCACACGTTATCGACCAGCTTGACGATGTCGTGACCGATCGGCGGCGTCCCGAGGATCGACGAGAGCCGCTCGTGGGCGCCACACATGGCCACCAAAACGCGCTTACCGCGACGCGCCAGCGACAGCGCTAGGGCTGCCGCGGTGGTGGTCTTGCCAACACCACCCTTGCCGGTCACGAAGAAGAAGCGCTGTGACGCGAGCGCGTCCTGCGGTTGCGCGGACATTCGCTGAGGAGTACGCGCTGCGGCCCGTGGGATCAAGACGGGCTAACGCAAAACCCACCACAAGCCTGCGGCGCTCAGTGCCAACAAGGCTAGAGCGACGAGCACCACCAGCACGTCCAGGGTCGCAGAGCTGGTGGCCGGAGCCGAGTCGGTCTTGCGCGGCCGCACCGGCACCGGGGTAGGCGTCTCCGACTCTTCTGGTGCCTCTGAGGGCGCCTCCACGACCGGTGCCACCTCCTCTTCGGGGCAGGCGTTGGGGGGCGCTTGTTGGTACTCGCTGGGGCTCATCCGCACGTCTGGTGTGCGCAGCGCCTCCTCGAACGCCTCAGCCAAGGGGGTCGACAGAGCCAGCTCGCTGTCGCCGAGGCGGACCTTGTCATCGGGCTGCCAGACCACCGGCTGCTCGGTCAACGCCGTCGGCTCTACCTCGCCACTCAGAAGTTTCGACCCACGCTTGGAGTTGAGGTCGCGCACCTGCCACGCCGAGCCGACGGCCAGCAAGCTGATGTGGCGGCGCGAGCACAACGGATCACTCAGGCACAGGTCAGCCTCCTTGGATCGACCCACGATGTACTCTCGCTCGGGGTCGTCCAGGATGAGCTCACGGTCGGCGTCAGGCCCGCTCAGCACCTCGACCGTGGGATGAATCTGTTCGCCCGCAGCCTTCAATTGGCGGCGCAACAGGCCCATGGCCACCGCCTGAACCTGCTCGACAGGGCTCGGCGGCTGCACGTCGAAGCTCAGCTCGATCCAGACCCGACCGATTCGAACGAGCTCGCCATCGCGAACTGCCCGAGGCGTGTGGGGCGGGAGCTTGACGCTGCCAACCACGATCCCGTTTTCGCTCCCCTCGTCGATGATGAGCTTTCGCCCTCCTTCGTGACGGATGGAGGCATGCCGCTGGCTGACCGTAGGATCGACCAACAGCACATCACAGCTGGTGGCTCGCCCGATGACGATGCGTGGGGAGTCGAACGACAGCGCGAGTGGCGCGCCGTCGGCGTCCTTCCCCTCGCTATCTACGATCAGCAATGTCAGGGCCATGGGGCCGTTCGCGCCATTGTTGCCCCTCGCCGAGCGACGCTCAACACCCTAAGAGCAGCGGCACGCCTCTCACCGTAGCCGCCCCGCGGCGGCAGCGACAACAAAGCGCCGGCCCGCCCCCGCGCGACGGACCCAAACCGGCCGTCGTCCGTGCTAACCTTGGCCCTGGCTATGAGCGGCAAAGAGCGACGCATCCATCATCGCTACAAGCTGTGGGTACCCACCCGCATCGAGGGGGCCGACGCGCCGCGCTCACGGCTCGCGGTGGGTCACGATATGAGCCAAACCGGCTCGTTGATGGTCACCAGTGACGAGCGCAAGGTCGGCGAGCAGATCAAGTTGTTCATTCGGGTTCCGCCAGACAGCGAAGAGGAGCAGGTCATCTGTGCCCGGGTCATCCGCTGCGAGGTCAACGACGCTGATCCCAACGGTCTATGGCCCTATCGAATCGCAGTGGCGTTCGAGCAAGCCGAGCCAGAGTTCGAGGAGCTGCTGCGCAGCCACAGCCAAATGCTGACCGGACTAACCGACGCCGGTGAACAAGCAGGTTGAGCCTATGTCTTTGGGAAACCAGCTGAAGGACCTGCCCGAGGCGCTGTTACAGCGGCTGAGCAAGCGCGGCTTCGAGCAAGAACGACTCCTGGGCTGGGCCCAAGCCATGGGGGGCGATGCCAAGACGCGCAACTTGTTGCCCGGACAGCTACGCCCGGCAGCAGAATCTGAGCTGCATCGGCCACCACCCGATGAGGAGCAGCGTGAGCGGCTGCGTGCCTTGGGAATCGAAGCCATCGCCAAAGGACAGCTCGCGGTTTGTGTGCTGGCCGGAGGTATGGCCACACGCATGGGTGGCGTAGTCAAAGCACTCGTCGAGGTGATCCCCGGGGTCACCTTCATGGATCTTCGAATCGCAGAGCTGGCGCAGCTGGGCGCACGGCATGGCCAAGCCCCTCCGTTGTGGTTGATGACCAGCGAGCCTACCGACGGGCCCATCCGTGCCGCGCTCGGATCGCGCTGCGACGGCGAACAGATCGCGAGCTTCGAACAGTTCGTCTCGTTGCGTTTGTCCACCGACGGTGAGCTGTTTGTCGACGACGAGGGACAACCCAGTGTCTACGCAACTGGCCACGGAGATCTGCCAGAAGCGCTACAACGCAGCGGCTTGCTCGACAGCTTCAACGCGCGCGGTGGCCGCTATGTCTGGATCAGCAACTTGGACAACCTCGGCGCCAGCGTCGATCCGGTACTGTTGGGCCAACACATCGCGAGCGAAGCAGCACTCTCGGTCGAGCTGGTCGACAAATGGCAAGGCGACAAGGGCGGCGGGCCCGTCATCCATGATGGCAGGCCGATCATTGCCGAGCTGTTCCGTCTGCCGTCGAGCTTTGACCACGACGCCATGCCGGTATTCAACACCAACACCTTCTTGGTCAACTCGATCGAGCTGGCACAGCTCGATATGCCTTGGACCTATCTCGAAGTGAAAAAGAAGGTGGGACAGCAGACCGCGGTGCAGTTCGAGCGGTTGATCGGAGAGATGACCATGGCGCTAGCACCCAACTTCTTGCGCGTGTCGCGACAAGGCAGCGAGAGCCGTTTCTTGCCTGTCAAGACCCCGGCAGACCTCGAAATCCACCGTGCTGCCATCGAGCAAATCGCAGCGTCGCGTGGGTGCGCGGCCAGCGACTGAGCCAGGCTAGATTGTGCAGTTCGCGATTAGCCATGATTTCGACGCCCCCCTCGAGAGCCTCGAGCAAGCGGTCATGGCTCAGGATCTAGGCCCGCTGTTTGCTCGGCAGTACGAGGCGATCGAAACGGTTGAGGCATTGGAGCACGAGGTGGACGAAGCCTGCTTCCGGCGCGTCTGGCGATTTCGCGCCAAAGCTCCACTCAAAGTGCTGTCGGGCCTGAAGATCAGCCGACAGATGCTCAGCTGGGATGAGCATTCGCGCTACGGGCGCGCATCCCATCGCGCCACCTGGCACGTGATCCCCCAGGGGGACGACAGCCCCAGGGCGCATTGGCGCAAGCATTTCAACGCGGCGGGCAGCTACCAACTCGATTCGCTCGCCGCGGGGCGCACCCGCCGAACCGTCAAAGGCGAGCTGGTGGTCAGACCCAGGTTGATTGGTGTGCTGGTCGAGCGGGCCGCGATCGCAGAGCTCCGGCGGGCCTACGCCGCCGAGGCTGCAGCGCTCCGCCTCTTGTGTGGCCGTGCGGGCAAAAATGAAAAGACAAAAAGTGCCTGAGCAAAGAACCCATTTCACGATGACGACACGCCGCTTGTTGCTCGCCGCAACTTTTGCTGCGGCTGCGACCGCGAGCGGCACCGCTGGCGGCCAAGCCGTGCCACCGCGGATCAGCGACGGGGTGCGCTTGCCCTCCCAGGGCTTGGCCAGCACCGACAACGCTGCAGCCATCTTCGTCAACCCCGCCAACATCGCACTGATGCCGGGCCCAGAGGTACGCTTCACGCTCATTCACACCGGCGACGCCTCCACCATCCCCAACAAGGGCTACGCCTTCGACGCAGCCGCACCATTGTGGATTCTGGCTACAGGCTTGCGACTCGACTGGATGCAACCACCGGACGCAGCGCCAGCCCCCTTTTCGTTTGACGGATCGCCAAAGAACTACGGCTGGGTGCGTTGGGCCAACGCCATCCGCTTGGGGAGCTTTGCGGCCGTCGGCACGAGCCTGGCTTGGTCGAACGCCAAAACCCAGCAACTGCACGACCACTTCAGCGTGACGACCGGGTTGACCGTTCGCCCCAACCGTTATCTCAGCGCGGCGGCGGTGTTCCGCGACTGGAATTCCCCGGAAAACGATGTTGGCCAGAAGATTGAGCCGAGCGTGGACCTTGCCCTAGCGGCGCGGCCCGTGTTCGGACGCAAGCTGCTGCAAGTCGGCCTCGAAGCATCCTACCGCAGCGATGTCGAGCGCTGGGTCCCAGGCGCCAACCTCGCCGTAGACATCCCTTATGTGGGCACCCTCCGTGGCGGGGCGCAGGTCGTCGACTTCGAAGAGGCGAGCGTCGTTGCAAGCGCTGGCTTGGACGTCAACCTCGACAGCCTCCAAGTAATGGGCGGAGCGGTCTTCGGAAGCGCCATCACACGCCCCGGAACTGGTTTCTACGCTGGCGCCGCCATCCGTAGCTTCCGCGACAGTCCGAAGATCCCGTCGGCTGGCCGCCTGGTGCGCATCCGAATCAACTCGACGCCGGACATCCGCGGACACGTGCGCATGCTGCGCCAGTTGTGGAAGCTCGCCAAATCCCCGGAGGTCGATGGCGTGCTGCTGGTATTGCGCGCCAAGCCAGCGCCCAGCTTGGCGCATGCCGAAGAGCTGGTCGACGCTCTGCGCTTGTTCAAGCGCAACGGCAAAAAAGTACTGTGCCATCTCGAGGACGCCGGAGGGCGGGCGTTGTTCGTTTGCTCCGAAGCTGATCGCATCGCGATCAATCCGGCTGGCGGACTGCGTTTCTCGGGGCTGGCAAGCCGTTTCTTCTACTTTGGCGGTTTGCTCGACAAACTCGGGATCCGAGCTGATTTCGTGCGCATCGGCTCACACAAGCTCGCTCCCGAGCAATTCACCAAGGGCCCCAGCGCGGTCGGTGAAGCCGATCACCGCAAGCTGCTCAAGACAATCGAGCAGGTCTACGTCGACCAAATCGGAAAGGGCCGGGGCCAACCAGCAGAGACGGTTCGACGCCGCTTGGCCAAGGGACCTTTCATTGCGAACGAAGCCCGCGACGCCAAGCTGGTGGACGACTTGGTCTACGAAGACGAAATCGGGCGTTTCGCTGAAGAGGCACTGGGGCACGACGTGCGCATCGTCGACCTGAAGACGCACACGAGCGCCCCCCAATACTGGCGCACGCCGCCACGTATCGCTGTGGTTTATCTGCATGGCGACATGGTCGATGGCAAGAGCCAGCGCATCCCCATCGTCGGACTACGGCTCGCCGGCTCTCGCACGGTGGGCGCCGCCCTCAAGAAAGCGCGCGAGGACCCCACGGTCAAGGCCGTGGTGTTGCGCGTGGAGACCGGAGGAGGATCATCGCTGGCCGCAGACGTCATCCTGCGCGAGGCCGCGTTGACCGCCAAGGTCAAACCATTCGTCGTCTCGATGGGCAGCCGTGCCGCGAGCGGCGGCTACTATGCATCGGTGGCGGGCCAGCAGATTTTCGCCAACCGGGCCACGATGACCGGCTCGATCGGCATCTTCTACGGAAAAGTCGACGTGCTTGGCTTGCTCGGCAAGTTGGGCGTCAAAACGGTCGGCTACAAGACCGCACCCCGCGCCGATGCAGAATCATTGTTCCGTCCTTTCAGTGACGACGAGCGCCGTGAGCTCGGCGTGAAGGTCAAGCAGTTCTACGACTTGTTCATCGGCCGTGTCGCGCAGGGACGGAAGATGAAGCCCGCCGCGGTTCATGCCGTCGCCCAAGGACGCCTCTGGACTGGCGAACAAGCCCAACAAAAAGGACTGGTCGACCAAATCGGCGGACTGCGACAAGCTTTGGCCAAAGCACGCGAGCTGGCTAGCCTGCCTGCCGACGCCCCCATCGTCGAGCTGCCACGTGAGGCGAGCTCTCTGCTCGAAATGGCGCTCGACTTGGTCGGCCTGGCCCGCAGCTCCAGCGCGACAACGGCTTGGGTTCCGCCACCGGTCATCGAGCTTGCTCGCGCCCTCGTTCCGCTGACTATCTACGAGTCCTACAAGCCCCTAGCCCGCATGGAATTGTTGATCAGCGAGCCATGAGCAACCTGAGCACCGGCCCCGTTCTGGTCGCAGACAGCGCCCGCATCGCGGTGGCCCAAGCCGTCGCTCTCGACGCGTTGAGCTTCTCGACTCGTGGCAACC
Organism: uncultured Polyangiaceae bacterium; assembly: GCA_964599485.1. Classification (GTDB taxonomy): domain Bacteria; phylum Myxococcota_A; class Polyangia; order Polyangiales; family Polyangiaceae; genus JAPYTK01. Next base: position 5,014 of record CAZRGL010000247.1, on the reverse strand, counting down.
GCATCTTGCTCGGTGGTGGCGATGCGGCTCCACTGCTCGCGGTGCTCAGCGGAACACCCGGCGGAATACAACGCGCACCCGATCCGGCTGAAGCGTCCGAGCCGCGCGCCGAGCTGGTCGCAGGCTCGCTACGCTTGCTCGGTCGTGAGGTCGGCTCAGGCGAGCATTTCGCAGTAGCAGGCGTGACGCCTCTCGATCCGCAAGCCCCCCTTGACTGGACGGTGCTCGATTACCTGGGATGGGGAGCGCGACTGAGCGGCGCCTCGGCGGCGAGCACGTTGAGCCTCGCATCGGCGGCACTCGATCGGTTGCACATCGCCGGTCATCGGCGTCGCCACCTGCAGCTGCTCAATCGCGTGGAACGCCGCGCGGTGGCACTAGCACTGGCGGTGGTCAACGATCCTGAGGTGCTCGTGGTTCCAGAGATTTTTGATGGAGTCGACGAGCAAGCAGCCAATTTTCTGGCCGCGACTCTAGGCCACGCTTCTGACGGCCGCGCAGTCATCGCGGCCGTGTCCCACATCTCGCCCCATGGCGTAATTGGGCGGCTCGCGCGCAGTGCAAGCGACATCATCGTCCTGCGACGAGGCCAGCTGATGGCTCATGCCGCGCCCCACGAGGTATTCAGCAAGGCGCGTGTCTATGAGCTGACCGTTCGCAGCAGGGCCGAAGAGCTCGGCGCGCTCCTCGCACAGCGGGGGGTGCAGCTCTGCGGCGGCCCGCTACATTTTTCGGTTCACTTGCCCACCGAAATAGAGCCATGGGAGCTGCTGGCCGCCGCTGCGCAATCCGAGGCCGCGGTCGTCTCGATTGTGCCGTTGCTGGGCGGTTCGTGATATTGGGGGCAATGGCCGAGGACAGCCAGGAGCTACGCAGAACCAGCAAGCCCGTCCGAGGACGGCTTGGAATGCTGACCGGGATGTCGCTGGTTGCGGCGGTCATCCCATTGCCGATCGTGCCCAACCGGGTCTTGCAGCATCTTCGTGGCGCCCTCGCCTACGACGTTGCATCGCGTCACAGCATCAGCCTGTCGACTGACGCACGTCGCGCTTTGGCTACCCCGAGCTCGCGCGACCGCATGCGCGCGGCGTTGCGCAGCGGCGTCGAGCTCCTCGCCAAGCGACTGCTGCGCAGAATTGGGCCATTGGCCCCGCTGAGCACCGCAGCGGCGACCTTCGAGGTCTATGCCCTAGGACGCTTGCTCGAGCGCTACTTCGTCAACGTCCGGCCCAAGGGCACCATGCGCATGCATGAGGCCGAGGCGCTCCGCGTGCGGCGCGTCATCGACGAGTCGGTGCTGCGGACCTTCTATCCCTCGACCGCTCCCCGTCCCTTGTTGCTCACCGAAACGGTCGAGGACTTGCGCGACGAGTTCACACGCTGGGTCGACACCTTGCTGCTGACCGGTGCAACCCTACCGAGCTACCTCGAGCGGCGTCTCGAGGCGGCGTTCGACGATTTGGTGCAACGTTCCCCCGATCTGGCCGATGGTTGAGCAGGCCCACCGCAAGGCACGCGCTGCGCTCGCACGGTCTCGCTGTGTAGTGGTCAAGATCGGCTCCAAGGCGCTCGACGACCACCCCGCACCGCCGTCGACCGACATGTTTGAGCACCTGGCCACCTCGATCCAAGCGATCGCGCGACCAGGCGAGCGACCCAGCCGCCGCGTCGTTTTGGTTTCGAGCGGCGCTATCTCGCAGGGCTTGGGCCAGCTCGGCATGGCGCGACGACCACGCAGCATGGAGGGGCTTCAGGCTGCCGCCGCTGCAGGTCAGAGCTTGTTGATGCAACGCTATGCCGAGGCCTTCGACAAGGTGGGTTTGCGCGTGGCGCAAGTGCTGTTGACACACGCTGATCTGTCGAGCCGGGTGCGGGCCAACAATGCCCGCGCGGCGCTTCTCAAGCTGCTCGGGCTGAAGCTACTTCCCATCATCAACGAAAACGATGCGGTGGCAGTGGACGAAATCTGTTTCGGCGACAACGACGAGCTCGCCGCAATGGTCACTCCCCTGTGTAACGCCGACTTGTTGCTGCTTCTCTCGCACGTCGATGGGCTGCTCGACGAGCAAGGCCAGCGCATTTCGTACTTGCCAACCGTCAACGAGCAAGCCTCTGCGCTGGCCTCTGAGAGCACCTCTGCTGCCGGACGCGGCGGCATGCGCAGTAAGCTCGAAGCTGCCCGCCGCGCTACCCTGGCTGGAGCCAACGTGGTGATCGCCCCTGCCGCCGAGCCGCATGTGCTGGAGCGAATCATCGCTGGAGAGGACATCGGCACGCTTGTGCCCGCACGCGGCAAACGGCTGAGCACCCGCAAGCATTGGATCGCTTACACCCTACGCCCGCGCGGCACCGCCATCGTGGACAGCGGCGCCGCGCGCGCTATCCAGCGCGACGGACGCAGCGTGCTGTGCGTCGGGGTAGTGGGCGTGCGCGGCGACTTCGTCCAGGGCGACCCCATCGCCGTGGTCAGCGAGCAAGGCACTGAGATAGCGCGGGGCCTGACGCGCCTGTCGGCTACGGACGCGGCGCGCCTGGCAGGGGTCAGAGCTGACAGCTCAGCGCTGCTCATCCATCGCGACGACCTCGTGTTGGTGCCTCGCGACGTAGGTTGATGGGCCGAGCAACCTGCAGCGCAGAACGTGTTCGAAGTTGCCACCGGAGCCGATCGGTCCGTAGGCTTGAAGCAGCATGGAGAAGGCTGGACGGATATTGGCGTGGGTCGTCGGCGTCATCGTAGTGATTGGTATCGCCCTGCGGCTTCTCGTATTCGACGTGTGGACGATACCAAACGACTCAGTCTTGGCAGCCTCCATCGCACCGACGTTACGGCCCGGCGACACGGTCTTGTTGCTTCGCCCGGGCACGCCGGGGTCGGGTGACTTGGTTCGTTGCCCGGATCCAGAAAACGAGGCGAACGCCAAAGAGAAACACTGGGTGATCGGACGTTTGGTCGGTTTGCCGGGCGATACCGTCTATGTCGCCGGTGTTACGTTACGGGTGAACCGCGCCCGTTACGACGCGACCGAGGCCTGCAAGGAGCCAACATTCACCGTCAATCACCCAGACAGTGGCCATGAAGTAGAAATGCGCTGTACACGGGTCGAAATGGGCGGCGGCTGGCACTTCAGAGGAGTAGCCAAGGGGGTGCGGGGCTCGGACGTGAAGAAGCTCGTCGGCACCAACAAGGTCTTTTTGTTGAGCGACAATCGCTCTTTTCATGATGACTCGCGTGACTTTGGAACGATCGACCAGGCCTCCTGCAACCGCCGCATCGTCTTCAGACTCTGGGGTGCGGGGGGTTGGACGGACTCCAAGACGAGGATGACCATCATTCGCTAGCTCAGGCCGAGCTGGGCACCCTGGCCATGAACAAACGTGCAGCGCAAGTCCACGACGCAGCCCAATCGCACACGCCAGCGGCGTCAATCGCGCAAAGCCTGGCGCCAGCCGTGCTAGAAGGGAACCAGAGGTCAAGCGAGCTTGAACGGAGCCGCGAAACAGCAAATCGGGATCGTCTGCGGGCGTTGCCATGCGTTCAACACGCTCGGCTTGCGCACGTGCGCGAGTTGCGAGGCGGACCTGGCCCTCAGGCCCCGCACGACCCGTCCGGCTGTATCATCCGATCCACCGCACGCCGACCTCGCGGCTTTCACCCGAGACAAAGAAGACGAACCCCAGCCGGCTGAGGAGGCCGGTCGGGAGGAGGAAGAAATGGAACCAGCACGCCATTACGTATGTCGATCGTGCTCGAGCGCTGTTCCCGCCGGACACAAGTTCTGTGGGCGCTGCGGCACTCCGGTGCCGGCAGAAATCCGAGAGTTGAAGACCAACTTCTTCGGGGACATGCAGAACCCGACGAAAGCCAAACTGATCCTCATCCGTGGTGAGGGTATGGATGGTTTGTCATTCCACCTCAAGGCCGAGCAGCACATCGTCGGGCGTGAGGGCCAGCTCATCTTTCCAGATGACCCTTTCGTCTCCCCCAAGCACGCGAACTTCTTCTATCGCGACGGCTCTTTGGTGGTGCGCGACGAAGGCTCCCTCAATGGGGTGTACATCCGCATTCGGGGCTCAGTACCGATCGAGCCCGCCCAGACCTTTTTGGCAGGCGAGCAGTTGTTCCGCCTCGAGCAAATCGACGGGGTCGACGACGATGGCCCTGACGGTGATGGCACGAACTTCTATGCATCGCCGCGCAAGGACAGCACCTTCAGGCTCTGCCAGGTCTTCCGAGGTGAAGCGGTCGGCATGTGTGTTCACGCCAATGGCAACAGCATGACCGTCGGACGGGACGGCGCCGACTTGAACTTCCCCGAGGACCTGTTCATGAGCGGCGAGCACTGCCGAATCGACACCCAAGGCGGAGCGTTCACCCTCACCGATCTGGACAGTCGCAACGGCACCTACGTGCGCATCGCCGACGAGCGCGTGCTCAAGCATGGTGACTACGTCTTCATCGGCCGCAAGCTGCTGCGCGTCGAAGTGAACACCAACTAGCGTCTGGCCCAAGAGGCGCTACGGACTCGCGCGCCCCTAAAGGGGCGAAGGCGCGCGTGTCCTTCGCTAGCGCCTCCTATTGGCCTGTTAGCTTCCTCTAGCTCGGGTCGCAGAGTCCGCTGAATGGGCCGACCGCGCGACCCCGGGCGAACTCTACAGCGCAACCTCCAGGTCGACCGAGCATCTCGACGACCTCGAGTGCGAGCGGCTTGGTCCAGTCACGCTTGCCGTCGACGCGCGCGCGAATGACGCCGTCGCCATCGATGAGCCAAGTCTCGGGGAACAAGGTCGTACCAAACTTGTCACCGACGACTTTGCTGTCTGGATCGAAGAGGATCGGAAAAGGTGGGTCCTGGCCTTTGAAGATTTTCTGCAGCTGCGAGCGGACCGCGGACGGTCCTTCGTCTGTGCAGACGGTCACGAGTGAGGCGCCACGTTCGGCCAGAATGTTCGCCAGCGCTCCGAGCGAGGGCATTTCCTCGAGACAGGGCTTGCAGCTCTTCGTCCAAAAATTGAG
>CAZRGL010000246.1:1455-14985 GCA_964599485.1 uncultured Polyangiaceae bacterium | reverse complement strand
GTGCCCTCAAAGCCACCGGAGAAGTTACCGTCGCCGTATTTGCCCTGCAGCGTGCCGCCGAGCTCGCCAGTGCCGAGCTGGAACCACGAGCCTTCGAAGACCTGCTTGTTGGCGACGTCGTACCAGATGCCGGCTGCTACGCCTTTGAGCGGACAGCTGACCTTGTCGCGCGACACGGCCAAGTAATCCTGTCCCAAGCCCTCCAGCTCCACTGGCGTAGCCTCGAGCTCGCCGCCCTCTTGGCTGGTCGCTTCCAGCGAATCGACAGCCGCATCGAGAGCCGCAGCCTCCTGACCGGTCAGTTCTTCGGTATCGGGAGCCGTCTGACAAGCAGCAGCCAGGACAGCAACGGAGACGACGACGAGGGACTTGATGATTCGGTGGGACATGCACAACCTCCATTTTGGTTAGGTAGCGCATACGAGTTGCACGCCCCGTACCACACCGTGGACCGCCCAATTTCGACTACTTGCACGCCTGGTGCGCACCACCCGTGGCGCGGGCGCCCCTTCGCAACGAGGCGTCAACGCCTCGGTGGGGCGCGGCCGCCATGATCCGCCATATTTCGACGATCAGAGCGCGACGACGGGCAACTCGCGGCGCGCGGGCGCTTCTTGCTTGGGCTGCTCTTCGGCTTGCTTGTGCCGAGGTACCGCCGTGACGAAGCAGCCGTGCTCTTTGATCTCTTCGAGGCGGCAGCTCCAATAGAGCTTGCCCTCGTGCACGGTCATGTCCGGACAGCCATCGCACATGTCGGCCCGGCCATCTTCGGTCAGATCGATCGGCTGGATGATGACGAAGCTCTGCGAGTAGGCTTTCTGGATGAGCTCGCGGGGGTTCTTCAGTCCGTTGCGCACGAACTTCCACAGGCTGCTGCGAGCGCCTTTGTCGAGCAGGCTGAACAGGGCCATGCTGGCGCGACCGGCGGCGAGCGCGTCAGGCTTCGAATAAGCCAGCCAGGTGCCGTTGATCAGATGGTTACCCAGCTGAATCAGCTCCATCACTTTCGCCGAGACGTAGCCGAAGTTGCGCTGCTTGTTGGCGATGCGCGTGGCCAGCAGCCACTTGGTGCTGCGCGGATCGACGGTGCCTCCGAGGTAGGCGCAGGGCTCGTACTCGGGATCGGCTTTGCGGATCTGATCCACCACGGCCTGAGCGTTGATCGAGCGGTTCCCGCCCCACGTCTTGGGCGCTTTGTAGCTCTCTTCGACGACGATCTTCTTGCCGTTGGCGTAGTAGTCGTACTCATCCTCGAACAAGCGCGGCTCGCGATAGAGGATGAACACCACCGAGTGGACGATGTCGGGATGCTTCTGCGCCCAGCGGACCACGTCGGGCACCTGAGGGAGCGTGTCTACGGTTAGCGTCTGGTTGAACGAGCAAGCGATGTCGTGACGGGCCAGCATCTGCGCTAGCTTGAGGCGCAGGGCGTTGAGATCCTCTTCGGTCTTGGCACCGATCGCGTCGGCGCGCTTGCGCTGAGAAGTGTCGATATGGAAGGTGAAGCCGTACACGCCCGCGTCAGCTAGATCGGCGAGCATCTCCTCGGTCAGCGCCAGCCCATTGGTGTTGAGCACCGGCTTCCAGCCGCCATCGGCGATCATGCGTACGATCTCGACGATCTCCGGGTGAACCAGCGGATCGCCACCAGCGATGCTGATGCAATCGGTGTTGCGCTCACGGGCGAACACTTCGAGCTCTTCGGCGAGCAGCTCGAGCGTCTTGTGCCCGTCCGGCGAACGCGTATCGCGATAGCAGCCCTCGCAGGCGAGGTTGCAGTCGGTGGTGACCTCGAGCCAGGACACCGCGTTGTCGGTAAGACTCCAAGGAAGTCGATAATAGCGCTGCGGATCGATTTTCATTTCTCTCCCGAAAACGAAGCTCAGTTCCAGAACAAAGCTCAGGGCTTTCCCGCCCCGGACAAGCGGACATACTCGAACACCGACACGCAAAGAAGTTTTTTTTGTCCCACCGACCGTGACCCAGCTAGCCGCCAAAGGGCGCAGGAGCGCTGCGATTACGCGTACATGCCCGGCGCCGACATGGTACAAGCCGCCAGAGCAGCGATGGAGAAGCGACTCAAGGTCAGAATCTACTACGAGGATACCGATAGCCTCGGAGTGGTTTACTATGCCAATTATCTCAAGTACTTCGAGCGCGGGCGTAGTGAGTACATCGAGTCGCTCGGCCGGCCCATCGGCGAGTGGAACGCCATGGGATGCAACGTGGTCGTTTTCAAGATGAACATCACCTTTCACAAGCCAGGGCGACTAGGTGACCGCTGCGAGGTCGGTACCGAGATCACCCCCGGCACCCCCTTCCGCCTCAAGATGGAGCAACGCCTCTATCGACCTGAACAAGACGGCGAGGAGCTCCTGACGGAAGCCTCAGTGCAACTCGTGTGCCTAGACGAAGATTTTGAGCTTCGAGAGTTCCCAGACGAGCTTTTGCCCATCATGACCTAGCGCGTCATTCGTCAAAAAAAGCGGAAATACGCGGAAATTGGGCAACAGAACGGCATGTGGGTCGTTTCTTGGGACGATTGTCTGTCTTTGTGTTCAGGACCTGGTATATAGCCAGTGTTTTCTGATGTGTCGGTTTTTCGACACTGGTTTCGTCTCAGCTTAAATGATGACGCCCACAAGGAGTAGGTGACTGATAATGACGCGCGAACAGATACTCGAGGTCGTGCTTCGCAACCTGGTCGACACGGTCGAGGAGCTCGAAGGCGTTGAGATCGATCCCTCCAAGTCGATGAAGGATCTTGGAGCCAACAGCCTCGACATCGTCGAGATCGTGTCGTGCTCGATGCGCGAGCTGAAGGTCAAGGTTCCCCGCTCGGAGCTCAAGAACCTGAAGAACATCGACGAGCTCGTCGATCTGCTCGAGGTCGTGCTCCAAGAAAAAGCCAAGCTGGCGAGCTGACCCGCTCGGCCACTTCGAGCCGTTTCTGGGCCTTCTGATCTTGTCAGAGGGCTCTTTGTCGATGGGGGCCCCACGTGGCGCCGGACCGCATCAGGCTGGGTAGGCAGCGCGTCGATCTCTGGCTCGCCGACACCGTGGCGATCAGCGATCCTGTGCTACTGCAGGCGTACGAGCGGCTGATGAGCGGGCAGGAGCGCCAGCGTCATCAGCGCTTCGTCTTCGCCAAGGACCGCCACACCCACCTGGTCACGCGCGCCTTGGTCAGAACGGTGCTGTCACGTTATGCAGCCGCTGAGCCGTCGCAGTGGCAGTTCGCGGTCAATGCCTATGGACGACCCGAGATTGCCGAGCCGGCTGCGCACCGAAGCCTGAAGTTCAACTTGTCACATACCACCGGGCTGGTGGCGTGCGTGGTGGCCCGCGACCGAGAGATCGGCGTCGACATCGAGCACGTCGACAAGCAGCGCGCCACCCTCACCATCGCCAAGTCGGTGTTTGCACCCGACGAGCTCGCCGATCTGCAGCAGGTGGCCGAATCACGTCGCTTGGAACGTTTTTACGCGTATTGGACCCTCAAAGAGGCCTACATCAAGGCGCGGGGGATGGGCCTGGCGATCCCACTGGACGAGTTTCATTTCGAGCTCGACGACGGCGCCCTGCCCCGCCTCGTCATCCAACCATCACTGGGCGATGACGCCAGCGACTGGCAATTGGCCCAATCACAACCGAGCGCGAAACACCGTTTGGCGCTTGCCATCCGGCGCGGATCCGATGCAGATCTCGCCATCCAGACGCGCAGCGTAGTGCCGCTGCGCGACGAAACTCAGCTCGATTGAGCCTGGGAGGAGCAATGTCCTGGCTACATGACATGACCACCGAATTCCTCGATGAAGTCGAGGAGGTCAAAGAGCAGAAGGCTTTTCCCTTCTTTCGCCCCTTCGAAAACATGGGCACCCGGGTCAAGATTGGCTCCGGCAGCTACGTCAATTTCACCTCCAACGACTACTTGGGACTGTCGCAGGATCCGCGCCTGATCGGCCGCGCCGTCGACGCTGTACACCACTACGGCACGGGGCTTGGCAGCGCGCGGCTACAGGCCACCAGCGACCGGCACGAGACGCTCGAGCGGCGGCTGGCCACCTGGCTGGGCTTTCAGTCCTGCTGCATCTTCACCACCGGCTACCAGGGCATGGTGGGCGTGCTGTCGACCTATGCCGACGACGACACCACCGTCGCGCTCGACAAGCTCAGTCATGCTTGCATCTTGGATGGCGCCTTCCTCGCCCAAGGTGTCAACCCGGATCTGGAACTGCGTTTCTTCAAGCACAACAACGCCAAGTCGCTGCGGCGTGCTCTTTCTCAATCAGAAAAAAAGAAGAAGCTGGTCGTGGTCGAGGGGCTCTACAGCGTCGACGGCGACATGGCCCCGCTGCAGGACATCATCGAGGTGTGCCGAGAGTTCGACGCGCCCCTAGTGGTCGACGACGCCCACGGCATCGGCACCATCGGTCCCACCGGACGCGGCGTCTGCGAAGTGCAGAACGTGCTCGGCGAGATCGACATTCTCTTCGGCAGCTTCTCGAAGTCCTTCGGCGGCATCGGCGGCTTCGTGCTGGCCGACAGCGAGATCGTCGACTTCATGAAGCTCAAGGCGCGCTCCTTCGTGTACTCGGCTTCGCTGCCCGTAGCGCAAATCGAAGCGGCGGCCACGGCCCTCGACATCATCCAGTCCGATCACAGCTACTTCCGCAAGCTTGAGGAAAACCGCGATTTTTTCCGAAATGGCTTGCTCGACTTGGGATTCGATTTGGGTGACAGCGATTCGCACATCACCCCCATCATGATCGGCGACGAGATCAAGACGCTGACGGCGGGGGCGCACCTGTACCACGGCGCCCAGATCATCATGATGCCCTTCGTCTATCCCGGCGTTCAGCTGGGTAAGGCCCGCTTGCGCTGCAACGTGACCGCCGCGCACAACCGCGCCGACATGGGCTTTTCGCTCGAGGCGTTGGCGGTAATCGGCAGCAACCTGGGTTTGTTGCCAAAGGGCACCCAAACCAAGGCCAGCACGTTGCAGAAGTCGCTGTGGCTCACGGAGACCAAATTGCGCGGCGCCCAGAACGCTGGTCTGCCTTTCGTGGCGGCCGAGCTCGGACAAGCGGGCAGCAAGGTCGGCAATTGGGCCAAGAGTCTACTCAACGGCGGTAGCGATTGAGTCGAGGCGCGGCGCGCCAATAGAGACGAGGAGCGAGCATGCGGAATCTGGTGCTGATGTTCCCGGGGCAGAGCTCACGCTACCCGGGGTTGCTTTCCAAGCTCAGCGGGCTGCTGCCCAAGGGCGCAGAGCTGATCGAGGCGGCCTCCGAAAAACTCGGACGCGACTTGGCCCACCACTACCGGGCCGACAACGCCGATGCGTTCAGCTGCAACAAGGACGTGCAGATTGGCGTGTTCGTCGCCAACCACTTGTTCTGGCAGATCCTCGAAGACCAAGGAATCGAGGCTAACGCTTCGCTGGGCTTGAGCCTGGGCGAGTGGAACCACCTGGTGCACATCGGCGCGCTCAAGTTCGAAGATGCTCTCGCTGCGGTCGAGCAGCGCGGCGCTGCCTACGACGCCGGACCGCGCGGGGCGATGGCCTCGGTGTTCCCCATCACCCTCGAAGAGCTCCAAGAAGTCGCCGACCGCGCGGCTGAAAAGGGCGTGCTCGAGGTAGTCAACCGCAACAGCCCGCGCCAGCAAGTGCTCAGCGGCGCCACCGAGGCTCTCGAGACTGCCATGGAGCTGCTCGAAGAAGAGCACTACGTCGAGGCTACCGTCATCGAAAAACAGGTGCCGATGCACAGCTCGCTCTTTGCGCCAGTGGCAGAGAGCTTCCGAGCCTTTCTCGAAACGGTGCAATTCAACAAGCCGCGTTTGCCCTACTTGCCCAATCGAACGGCCGAGCGCATCGTCGAGCCCACCTCGGAGCAATTCGTGACGCTGTTGAGCGAGCATGTTTGCAAGCCGGTTGAGTGGCGCAAGTCGATCGACTTGGTCATGGCCGATCAGCCCGACTCGATTCTGCTCGAGGTCGGCCCCAAGCGGGTGCTGTTCAATCTGCTCGACCGCAAGTGGCATCGCGGCGTGAGCAAGCTGCATCTAGATAGCAGCGAGGACACCGCCGCCCACCTCGAGCAACTCTTGGAGCAGCTGCGCGCCAAGCTGCAAGAACCGACCCCATCCTCCTAGGGAACACGGACATGCAATTCGACCAAGTCATCAAGAAAGCCCGCAGGCGTCCTTTCTTCAAGCCCACCGATACTTCTGTCGAGGTGGCCATCGGTCGCGAGCAGATCGAGCTGATGCTGCCGCACCGCCATCCGATGCTGCTGGTCGATCGCATCAGCGCCGTGGACTTGCCCAACTGCACCATGCGCGCCCACCGGCGCATCGATCCGGCCGATCCGCTTTTGGCCGGACACTTCCCCGGCAACCCCGTCTACCCGGGGGCACTGCTCGTCGAGGCGTGTGGCCAGTCGTCGCTGTGCTTGCACCACTTGCTCGAAGCGGGCCGGCCCGAGGTTCACCCCGACGATCAGCCGCGGCCGGTGCGCTTGCTGAAGATCCACCATGCGCTCTTTCAGGAAGCGGTCCTGCCGGGCGACGATATGACGCTGATGTGCACGCGGCTGAGCGAAGACGCCTACACCATGATCTGCGGCGCCCAAGCCCTCAAGGGCGAGACCATCTGCGCCATGGTGATCATGGAGGTCTTCCTGGTCGGCGACGACTGAGACGAGAGTCACTGGTCTTTCGCACTCAGAATCTCGTAAATCTCGACGAGCTCGTCGCGGCCGCGCACGCTCGTTGGCGCCCTCCGAGTCGACTCGAAGTCTGGTCCCAACAGGGCGTGGGTCGCCGCGGACACGAGGATGGTATCAGGGCTCTTCTTGGTGAGCCCTTCGATTCGCGCCGCCACGTTCACCGCGTCGCCAATGACGGTGTAGTCCATACGCGCTGGGCAGCCCACATTGCCAATGATGCAAGTGCCCGTGTTGATGCCCACGCCGAAGCAGAGCGGCCCCTGGCCTTCGTCAGCCAGCTCCAGATTGAGCTCCGCCAACGCACGTCGCATGGCCAGCGCCGCTCGCACAGCGTGTCCTGCCGCATCTGGATCGGCTCGTAGGCCGCCGAAATGCGCCAGAATGGCATCTCCGATGTACTTGTCGATCGTACCGCCGTGGGCCACGAGCGGCGCTGCCATCGCAGTGAAGAAACGGTTGAGCATGCTCACCACTGCCGCCGGCTCGAGCTTCTCTGAGAAAGCTGTGAAGTCGCGCAGATCGGCGAACAACACAGTAACCGAGCGCTGACGACCGGCGACGTCGAGCCGGCCATCTGCCTCGATGAGCTCGTCGATGACCTCGCTCGGCACATATTGCTGAAACGAGCGCCGCAGCATTGCTTCTTTGGCCATTTCGCCTTCGAGCTGAGCCACGAGACGTCGGTTTCGTAGATCGAGCTCATAGTGCTCGACCGCGCGGCGCACGATCAGACGGACTGCGTCGACCGCAGCCGGCTTGGGGATGAAGGTGTGGAGCTTGCATTTGTCGATCACGTCGAGAAACTGGGATAGCTCCGCCTGGCCCGACGTGAGGATGCGGACGGCGTGAGGCGCCAGTTCGATCGAGTCGAGCAGCAACTCCACGCCGTTGCGCCCGGGCATGTCGAAGTCAGTCAAGATGACCGAGATATCCGGGTGCTCCTCGAGCAATGGCAGAGCTGATTCGACACAGTCGGCGGAAAGCACGTCGTGGTCGCCTTTCAAGATGCGCCTCAACGAGGCGAGGACCTGGCTGTCATCGTCGACCACGAGCACCTTGTTCCGTCGTGAGGCCACCAGTCGTATCCCTTTCCGCGCGGGCATCCTATACGAGCCCAGCATCCAGGATCCATGTCCACTTGTGGCTGAGCCAGTGTGTGCCAAAACTGCCAACCCAGCTACGCGAGTTGGCGCGGCACGCTGTTTGCAGCTCTCCAAGGCCACATGGGCAAGCTCGGCATAGCAGTTGGTTGTTGCGGATTGGTGCTCACAGCCGTGGCCTGCGGCACCACCGTCTTGGTCGAAGGCGGGGCTGGCCACGATGGAGGCTCCGGCGGGGCGCCGTCCACGGTCTCGACCAGCCCCCCCTCCACTGGTCCCGTCACGCCAGATCCTGAGGATTGCGACAACTCGTGGGATGTCGATTGCATGGACGATTGCGGCAACTTCTACTCGCCCATCTGCGTGAACGGATCTTGGGACTGCGAGTGGCCGCCGCCGACCAACTGCACCTGTGACTCCGAGGCACTCTACTCCTGCGACTTCTGCGACTACGACAGCTCGATCGAATGCGAGCTCGGCGACTGGTGCGTGGGCGGATGCGAGGGCGTGGTCTGCACCAGTTGTGAGTCGCTAGGCGACGGCGTCGAAATCGTTGGCAACTGCCAATGCGCGTGCAACGTCGCCGGGCAGGTCGCCTGCGAGCTGATCGAAGGCTGCTGCAACACCTCGGCGGACTGCTCGAGCCCAGAGGCAAGCGACTGCCTCGACGGAACCTGTGTGCCAAAGCTCAAAACCGGCCAATGCTGGACCGATGAGGATTGCCCATCCGACGACAAATGTATCGGCGCCAGCATCTGTCCCTGCGCCGTATTGTGCGGCGTGGGAACACAGCCAGGCGAGTGCCAACCGACGTGACGAACGACGCTACTGATGCGGCTCGCTGAGCTTCGCAGCTCGAGCGAGATCCTTGGCGACGCCGAGACCCTCTCGGTAGAAGCGCGCCAGCTCGGTGCACGCTTTTTGCTCGCCAGCGTAGCAGCCAAAACGATAGTAGAAGCGGGCCCGGGCCCACTGACGGTCACGACCTGCGGGGCCGAGCCGTCCCTCTTCGTGCAACTTGCCGAGCTGGACGCAACCGTCGAAGCGACCGCTGGTCGTCGTGCAAATACGCGACAGGAGCTTGCGGGTCGTTTCGATGGTTGCCGGGTCGTCTCTGTGCTCGAAGGCGAGATCAGCCGCAGGCCGGCAGGTGGCGATCGGTCCTGAGAGCGCCAAGCAAGCTCGGGTGAGGAAGGCCTCCAATGCTTGCCGATCGGGCTCGAAGCCGCAGCCCCCCTCGCGCAAGTGGCGCGCTACCTCGTCACAATGACCGACCTTGTTGAGCTTGCAACCATAGCGAAGGCTCCTGTGCACTTGCTCGCACTTGGTCTCATCTGATTGGCACTGCTTGCATTGCGTCTTACAGGCAGCGAGATCGTAGGAGCAGCCGCGAAGGGACGAGGGTGAGCGGCGCGACTGGTACGCCTCGATGCTGAGCACCTCGGCCTCGACCGCGTAGCCCGGTCCTCGCTTGCGCAGATGGTTGCCGAGCTTGATATCCAGAGAAAACCTGCTCTTGGCGTGGCTCGACAGGACGTCCTGCTCGGAAACATGAATGCTCACCGTTCCTCAGGCAGAAATGTCTTCCAGCAGCTCCGCGCCACGAAACCCGAAGTCTCCAAACGATGCCCACCTGAGTGGCCGTCTCCTTTCACATAGACACGGATATCGGGAGCGTTGGCAATCGGCGTATCGTCCCAGGCTTTGCCGCGTGCATCCCGCTTATCGAAGCTCACCTTGACGCACAGAGCGAGTCGCTCGCTGTGCAAGCTCATGCGGCACTGTCGCCCTCGCTTGTCGGCGGCGGTCAGAAGGCATGCTCGGCGGCGCGCGGCAATCGCCAGCTGGCGTGTCGTCGTGACTAGGTCCAGCCCCTCGAGCTCGCGCAGCAGCCCACCTTTCTTGCGCTCACTCGCCAGTGCTCGACAAGCCTCGCTGAGACCGCTATCGCAGGACAGCTGCAACAGGCCGCGCGCAAGGTCGGGATCGAGCACGACTCCGTAGCTGCCATAGCGGTGACGATTGGCCAGCTCATGGCAAGCTCGATAGCGGTTGCTGTCACATTGTTGGCGCAGCTCGGCTGTCGTGACCTTGGGGCCATGGGCGCAGCCAGCCATCAGCATCAATCCAGTGACAATCCATCGCAACCGCATCGCCGAAGCATACACCGAGCCCGCTCATGTCCTCCCTCCCAGACAGTTGAGCTCCCTTTGGGCGGGATAAGCCGGATAGACCCCAATGACGTTCGGTTGAGAACGGGATGTGTGCCATGCTTCAGGCTTGCCCGTGTTCGAGGGATTTCACAGCACGGGCAAGCGTTGCTTGCCCATGCCGCACGTGCTTTCAGCGCTAAGTGAACTGCATTGGGGTTTATCCGGATAAACCCGGATAAACCCGGATAAACCCGGATAAACCCCGGCCCTACGAGCGCGGAGCCCTACCGGATTTCGCTACACGGGCGGGGATAACCGCCCGAGTTGCCGCTACCTTCACTTCGGCTTGGGCACGATCACGACATCGTTGATGGGCTGCACGTTCATGCCGCCGGGATAGCCGTAGGACGAGTTGCCGGTGGAGGGCACGCTGTCGAAGGTGCCCCAGCCCCAAATCCACAGACCGAAGGGCGCGTCCGAGTGAATCTCATGCGCGCCATTTGAACAGTTTCCGGCTTTCCACTCGTCAGGCTTGTTGGGATCGAGCGTGCTGACATCGACGCGGGCGTACTGATAGTCGCCGATGGGTTGCCAGCCGCTGATGACGCCAGCGCAGTCGAGCGTGACATCATGGAACATGCCCTTGGCTTGCGAGCGCACGAGCACGAGGTTCGTTTCAGGATGAGTGGGATCGGTGAAGAACACGTAGCGCTTGAAGTTCTGCTTGGGCGGCACGCTGATCACCGTTTCGGGATCGCCCTGACCGCTGACCGATGGGTAGTGACCGCCCACCATGTAGCCAAGCAAGATGAACGGGTGGTCCTCGTCCTGACTGCTGACCACGAAGGGTTTGTCGGTCAGCAGCTCCTCGGCTTGTCCTAACTGCAATGTGCTGGGACCACCCACGTCGCTCGACCACGTCAGCTTGGTGTCGTTGACTGCACCGATGATCCGCCACAGCGCCGGCTCGCTGGCGCGCTGCCGGTGCATGACGGCCACATACTCGTGGCCGAGCGCTTTGACTGGCGGGATGGCTTGCTCGCTGTGATCACAACAGCAGACGAAGCTCTGCCCCTCGGGCGCATAGTTGCACCAATGCCCGGCCATGACACCGACTGGCTTGTCGGCGCTGAGCACCGAGCCGGTCAGCTCGTCAGCCTGCGTGATCTGCAAGTGCTGTCCGCGGTCGAGCTTGAAGTTGTATTGCTGGTTGGCTTTGCCTGCTGGGACCATCCCGCCAAAGCCCTTGATGTCGGCCACGGGCACCATGGTCAGCGTGGTACCGTCCTGCCCGGCCACGATGTTGAGCGACGGCATGCCTCCGCGATAGGCGTTGGCCAGGACGTAGTTGGTGTCCCACACGCTCGTGGGCAACAGCAGCGTCGCGCCATCGGCCGCTCCTTCGGCGCCACCGTAAGGGTTGATCTGGTAGCCCACCACCGGCACGTCGGAGGTAATGAGAAAAGAGTCGCCCACGCCCGTCCCGGAATTGAGGTGCACACCGCCCTTGATGGCCGAATCGATGGGGCAGCGGATCTTGCCTACAGCGTCTGGATCGCCGGGACCGTCACCAGACAAGAACAGGATGACGACCTCGCCGGGTGCAATCCCTTTTGCCGGATCGTAGGGCGCGTAAGTCAGCGAGTTGCCCGCGCCCGAGGGTATACGCGCGAAGCTGGCAACAGGTAGCAAGTTGCCCTGATAGGCAACCGACAAGTGGGCCGGCGTATCCCAGGTGTTGGCGATGAAAGCCGCGAAGCACGACTTCGACGAGACGCTGTTCATGAAGGTGGCGTAGTACTCGCAACCAATTGCGTGCTTGTTGTTGACGGCGACATCACAGGGCGGACGGCAGGACCAATCTGACGGATCGCACACACTCGGGGCAGCGCAGTCCTGCAGGACCTCGCCGTAACAGTCGAGGATCTGCTTGTTATCTTCGCTGCAAGCGTTGTGACAGCCGCCGCCAGAGCCGCCGGCAGTGAACGTCACCGACGTGGTGCCGCCCGCGCCGCCCTGGATCGAGCTGCTCGTCTGCCCCCCTGCCCCGCCTGTCGGCTCAACCTCTGCTGGCAGATCTCCAGCCGCCGAGCAGGCCTGTGCCATCAGGACGCCAAGACCCACCATCGCCATGATCCCAACCAGCCTCATCACGCACCTCCGCACAAGTAAGACCCGCACTGTGGCGTTTTGATGCGTGAAGAAACTAGAGTCGGGCAAGAGGTGCGCTCGACGTCATCGACAGCGAGGCGGGCGCGTCACAGGCCTACGACCAGATCGGGCACCCCCCGCAGCCCAGTCGCACCGCTCCCCAACTGGCCATGGGAGTGACTGCCCCAGCAGCGTGCTGTTCCGTCGCTGAGCAAGGCGCAGGTGTGCCAAGAGCCGGCCGTTATGGCCACAGCGCTCGCAAGGCCATCGACCACCACTGGGACCAAGCTGAGGGTCGTCGTGCCGTCGCCGAGCTGCCCGTGGTCGTTGCGGCCCCAACAGCGGGCAGTGCCATCGGCCAGTACCGCGCAGCTGTGAGCTCGCCCGGCTGAGATGCCCACAACGCCGGCAATCCCACTGACCGCGACCGCAATGTTGCTCTGGGTGGCGGAGCCGTCGCCCAATGCGCCTGAGGAATTGTCTCCCCAGCAGCGTGCGGTCCCGTCACCGATCAGCGCGCAGTTGTGCCAATCACCAGCGTCGACTGCGACGGCGCCCGTCAGACCGTTGACCACCACCGCAACCATACTGCCAGTCGTGGAACCATTGCCGAGCTGCCCTCGGTTGCTCCGGCCCCAGCAGCGAGCTGTGCCATCGGCGAGGGTGGCGCAGCTGTGCTCTCCTCCGGCAGTGGCGGAGATCGCAGTGTTCAAGCCACTCACCACGACGGGCGTCATACTCGTAGTGGCGGAGCCGTTACCCAACTTGCCGTGATGGTTGTTGCCCCAACAACGCGCAGAGCCATCACCCAGCGCCGCACAGGTGTGCCAAGGTCCTGCGTCGATCGTCACGGTGTTCGACATGCCGCCAACACCAGCTGGGATGGGGCCAATCCAGAGGCCCCATTGGCGAGCGGCGCCATTGGTGAGGACCGCGCCGCTGGAGCGAGCACCGGCTGTAACGCTGACGGCGCCGGACAGCGCAGCCACTACCGGCGAGCTCGAAGGCTGGTCGCTTCCGTCGCCCAACCGGCCGTGTCCGTTGAAGCCCCAACAACGGGCTGAACCGTCCGCGCGTGCCGCGCAGCTGTGCTGCATCCCGGCAGAGATAGCCGTAGCATCTGTCAAGCCGTCGACGACTGACGGCGTCAGGGTGATGGCCTCGTCGCCATTGCCCAGCTGACCATAGGAGTTGGCGCCCCAGCAACGCGCCGATCCGTCGCCAAGCGCTGCACAGCTGAAGTCGTAACCGCCAGCGACACCAACAGCGCTGTACAGATTGGACACTGGGGTTGGGACGGTGCTCTTCATGAAGCTTCCGTCGCCGAGTTGGCCACTATTGCCCTTTCCCCAACAACGCGCCGTGCCGTCAGCGAGCACGGCGCACCTGTGG
>CAZRGL010000246.1:0-1445 GCA_964599485.1 uncultured Polyangiaceae bacterium | reverse complement strand
AACCCCCGCGCCCGCCCGCCCGCGCGCCGGCCGCAACTGTGGCCCCACCCGCCGCGACTGATGCGCTCCGCGTTGCTCAGACCGCTCACCACAACTGGAACACTACTACTAAAGGCCTTGCCGCCGTTGCCGAGCCCGCCATCGTAGTTACTTCCCCAACAGCGCGCCGTACCGTCAGCGAGCACAGCGCAGCTCGCATTCCAGCCGATGCCGAGGGAAACTGCGTTGGCCAGCCCGCTGACCGCGACCGGCACGGCGCTATCCATAGTTGAACCGTCACCTAGCTGACCGGCAGAATTGCTACCCCAGCAGCGCACCGAGCCGTCCGAGCGCATAGCACATGTGTGGGTGTAGCCACCGCTTACCGAGATCGCGCTGGCCAGCCCGCTCACTGGAACCGGGACGATGCTATTGGACTTGGTGCCGTCGCCGAGCTGTCCCGCGTTGTTGAGCCCCCAACAGCGCGCCGAGCCGTCGCTGACAACCGCGCAGCTATGATAGTGCCCGGTGGCGATTGCGACGACGTTCGTCAGGCCACTGACTGCAACTGGCAGGGTGCTGGACCAGACAATACTGGCATTGCCCAACTGGCCTGCGTTGTTCGCGCCCCAGCACCGAACCGTGCCGTCGCTGAGCAGGGCGCAACTGTGTGATGTTCCGGCCGCCACGGCTACGGCATTGGACAAGCCGCTGACCGCGACAGGAACGCTACTGTCCTCATTTTTTCCATTGCCGAGAGCGCCCATGTTGTTGCGCCCCCAGCAGCGGACCGTCCCATTACCTAGCAGCCCGCATGCGTGGGTGAAGCCCACAGCGACGCTCAGGATGCCGCAGTCCACCTTGCAGGTTGCTAGGGTCTCGCCGCCATTGCAGATGCCATCGCCGCAGCTCGCGCAGCCGCTCGTATCGAGGTCACACTGCTGACTGCAAGTGAGAGCCCCACCTGAAAAGCCTAGGCCGAGGCAGCTCTGGCCAGCGAGCTCGCTGCCATCGCAGTGCTCGAGCCCACCATTGGAGTTGTGCACGAATCCGTCGCCGCAGCTGGCGGGTTGGCAGCTGCCCATCACGCCGTCGGGGCAGCCGTCGGAGTTGCTCTGGTTGCCATCATCGCAGCCCTCGCCTGCAGCAGCGTTGTGCAGGCCATCACCACAGGCGACTTGCGTGCAGTCGATGTCACAGCCAGCTGTCTCGCCACCATTGCCGTTGCCGTCTCCGTCGCATTGCTCAGCCGCGTCGTTGACGAACCCGTCTCCGCAGATCGCTGGTTGACAGATTCCGTTATCGCATACGCCGCTGACGCAATCACTCCCCTGCTGACATCCTTTGCCACTACTGCACGGCGGACAGGGCCCGCCGCAGTCCACGTCGGTCTCACCGGGATCCTGCTGTCCATTGAGGCACGGCAGCGGCACGCAGATTTGGCCCTCGCATAGTTCGCCGGCCTC
>CAZRGL010000245.1:0-15078 GCA_964599485.1 uncultured Polyangiaceae bacterium | reverse complement strand
AGCCGAAGCCCTGACCAGTGCCGCTGCCGGCGCCTCTTCCAACGGTGCCCAGCTTGCCCAAGCCGATACCCTCGCCGCGTCCCCCCCCACCTTCGCCAATACCACTGAGTGCGAGGCCACCGGCGCCGAACGAGTCGCCAATCTCGTCACCCCACATGTTGCCCGACGCCGATAGGGGGTCAGTGCTAGGAGGTGGCCTGCCCCAGGACCCTCTGGTCGGGTTGCCGTTGGCCATCCGCGGACCGCGGAGCGGCCTGGTCCTCGGTTTGGCTGCCGGTACAGGCACGCTGCGCTGCAGGACCTGCAAGCGCCCGCCTTGCACGGTCAGGATGTCAGCGAGCGCGTCGCGGGACAGCTGGTAACGGTCGTAGTCTCGCTGCGTCTCGAGCACGAGCAAGCCGGTATAGGGGCTCAGTACCCGGTGGCGCTTCGACAGCGCGACGATCTCTTTGCGAAGCGTTGCGGACTTACCCTCGCGGCGCTCGCGCTCGAGCAAGCTGTCGATCTTCGCTCGGGCCCAGGACCGCTCGAGCAGCGGCCGGGCGGTCTGCTCGATCCGTAGGCCATCGACCTGTCGGCCATCGACTGAAACCTGCAGCTGCTTGTTGGCGGCGATCTCCACGTGCAGGAGTACTTCGTCGCCAACCTGTGCCCCCTCGAGGCTGCGGGGTGACCACCAGCGTGCCCCCGCTACTTCGACTTTGACCTTCGACCGGGTAGCGGTGCTCAATCGCCGCCAAAGCGCTGCGTGTTGGAGCGTGGCGTCAACCACCACGCCGTGGCGGTCGAGTCCAGCGGTTACCACGCTTCGAAGTCCGTCCTCGTCACGGATCCCACCGAAGGCAATGGCGTCCAAGCGCTTCACGCCGCCACTCTTGAGTCCCGCGGCGGTGCGCAACAAGGCCTTGCCGTCTTCGCCTATGGTCGCCACGCCGTCGCTCAGCAGGATGATCCGTTCGAGCTTGTGGGTCGCTGCTTGCTGTCCCGCCCAGCGGAGCGCTCCGCGCAAGTCCGAGCCTCCCAAAGCGCGGCGGCGGCGCATGCGCTCGACATGCTTGGCGCCGAAATCGCCCGGTGTGCCTTGGAAGATCAGCTCGCGTACTTGGTCGAAACAGGCCACCGCGAGCTGGCTGTTTGGGCTGGTGGCCATTTTTCGGGCCATCATCTTGACCAAAGCAATCTGCTCGTTCAGCTCGAGCGCGCGCGAGGCGCTGCTGTCCACGAGCAAGAGGGCCTTGCTCACGGGCTGACGAGTCTGCCCGCCTGGCGAGGCAGGGACCGTAATTCGTGCCAGGGCCAGGTTGCTATTTCGCAGGCCAGCAGCGCCCAAGCTCGCTCGATCCAATGAGAAATCAGCGTCCGGTGTGTAGTGCGCCTTACTGAATTGCTGCAGGGAAGTGTTGTTGCTCGCTGATGTCAGTTGCACCTCGAGCTTGTCCAGCTGAGGCAAACCGCGCAGTGGGACGATGTTGCGGCGATCGCGACCGAGCGCTTGCGAATAGGAAAGGACGAGCTGTTTCTTCGATTTGGCGGCGATGGGGAACACCCGGGCAGTAAAAGCGTTGCCCGCCCCTTGCTCGAGCAATGCTGGGTCGATCCGTCGATGCAAGAAGTCTTCGTAGATGCGCTGCGCGTTCTTGCGCTCCACGACCTCGCCCTCTTGCCAATGCTCGCCAATTCGCATGGCAAAGCGGCTCAGCGACGCCCCCGGCGGTAGCGCAATGCGAAAGCGCCCCTCGATGGTTCGGTCTTGAGGATTATCGAAGGACAGGTGCAGCTCGGTAAACACCAGCGGCCCTTGCACGACTGATTTGGCATCTACGGAAGTGAGCCGCAGCGGGTTGCCGTCAGAGCCTGTCAGCGCGATGGGGGCGCCGGCGGAGCCCTCTTGGCTGGCTGCTGTCAGCAAGAATCCGTCGGCCAGGACGGTGCCCTTGTGGTTTGCTGTGCCGCTCTGACCCAACGGCTTGACCGGTCCACGGACCGAACAAGCTGCCAGAGCCATCGCGACGCACAGCGCTAGCTTCGTCGTAGCGCTCACCCCAACAGCGACAACAGCGGCGTGGAGAAGTTCCCCGGTGACGGTCGGCGTTTGCCAACCGAGCCTGTCGGTCAGCCATCACTCAGCCAGCACGTTCGGGTTGCTCCACGACGAGCTCTGGCGGTTGGCGCAAGCGCGCCACTGCAGCCGAATGCCGTCGATGCCACACGCGAGCGTGTTGGGCTTGCCCAGCAAGGTGAAGTCACCCTTGGCATCGAACGCAGCGGCTGAGCCATCGGTGAACAGACGGTAACGTCCGACCACCTTGCCGTCTTTTGCGGAGACCACGGCCAAGTCGCGGACGCCGTCGCTGATCAGCAGGCGTGATTCGGTGAGGTAGACGAATTGCTCCGCGCCCCCAAAGGACCAATGGGCGATGCGCGTGCCTGTCGAAACTCGGTGCACTGCGAACTCATCCTCGATGCGCAAGGCGACACGAATGCCCTCGGGTGAAATCGCAGCACCATAGATGTCCTTCGGAGCGGTCAGGGTGGTGCTCTTGCCACGTCGTCTGGCGATCAGCTTGCGGCCGGATTGATAACTGAGCGTCGTGCCTCCCCGTGAGCTGATGTCACGTATGTTGCTCACGGCGAGGTCATGCGAGGACGGGATGTGGCCCAAGCAGCGTGGGTGACAGTTCTTTCCCGCGACGATCTGAGCCCGGATGTGCTTGGTCTTTGCGGCCTTGCGCTTTGCAGTACCACTGGCGAAGGAATAGGCGACCGCGCCGTCGGGCGTCGCGACCGCCAGTGCGCTGCCGATGAATGCGACGCGGGTCGCCTCCTCGATGTGGACCATCTCAGCTTTGGTGCTGGTGTCCCAGACCGTCACGCCCTTGCAGACGGTTGCAGCGACGTACTTAGCGTTGGCGGAGATGGCCACCTGCGGGTGCTCTTTGTAGCAGTCCTGTGGGGTGCCGAAGATCCGCGTTTGGGCCGTGCTCAGATCGAGCGTCCAAGCGCGGGCTTGTCCGTCGCCGAACGCCACAACGGCCGTGTCTTCGGCGACTGCAAGCTCATGCAAACGCGGAAAATAGGTGTGCAGTGTGTGCACAATCTTCTCTGCGTCGGCAGGGTACAACGACAGGGTAGAGCCCGTGGCGACGTGTTCGGCAACGCGTCCATTCCGGGAGCGATCGACAAATGACACGGGGCCCAGGGCGAAGCCCAGTGAGAAGCTCGTCTTGCTGCCGGGCAGTTGGGCTGTCGTCGGTCCATCCTCGCTGTCGTCGGGAAGGGTCAGCAGGTCGCCGCCCGCCGTCCACATTGCTGCGAGGTGCAGCGCGCGCTGCGTTCCCGTGGTTGGATCGAAGATGTGGGTGTTCGCGCCTTCGGTGGCTTTGACGGCGACCGACAGCATGCCATCCCGCAAGAACCGCAATGCCAGAATCTCCGCGGGTAGCACGAGATCGCGCCGCACCGCGCCCGTGTCAGTCGCGACCAAGCTGACGGTGTCTTCGCTGGCAATCGCGATGGTCTGGGAGTCTGGCGAGAAGCCCACGGCTGAGTAGCTGCCCATGTGAAAAGGCAAGCTCGAGTAGGACGGCACGAACGAAGTCTGGGACAGGACGCGGCGCTTTGCCGTGCGCGTGTCGAAGATCATCAGCTCGTCTGCCTCGGCCACGAGCGCCCAATGACCGTTTGGTGACAGCAGGGCGATGGCGGGACAGCTTTCGGCGGCGCAGTGGGTGCGCCAGTGCTCGTAGATCTTCTTACCGAGCCGGAATATGCGCTGCACTTTTGGCGACCGCTGCAGCAACAGCGCGCCGCTGCCTTCGACTTGAAGCTCGGCCTCCCAGCTCAGATCCACTCCGAGCTGGACACGGCCGACGATGTGCGCCGAGGCAGCGTGCCGTATCGTTGCCATGCCGGTGGTTGGATCGTAACGGACGCCAAAGCGGCGATCTGCGGACAGCCCATGCGGTTTTGCCTGGTCGCTGCTGACGAAGGTTTGTCGAAGCGGCGCGCCCGCGTACACCCAATAGCTCAGCCACAGGAAGCGGTCGTTGTGGCCCCACTCCGGGTACGAGGCCGTGGCTTGGGGCCCTGTTTGAAGCGACACAGGCTCTGCGCGCTGGCCGGTTTCACGTTCGAGAGAGAACACGCCGCGGTCGTAGAGCGCGCGGGCTTTGAGCGGGTCGTCCTCGGCTTCGGCCGCGTAGATGAGGGCGATTCCGTTGGGACGCCACAGTTGCCACGACCGCAGGAAATGAGCGACTGCGGCCTTCCGATCGGTTGCCGCTGCGTCGAGCCCGGCATCGAACGCTTCGAGCATCGCATGCATGGCCGACGGGTTGCGCTCGAAGGTCGCGCGCTGCGCGGCGATACGTTCGCGGATGGTGGCAACGGTTTTCGAGTCCGCAGCTTTCGCGACTGGCGCCAGCAATTCTTCGGCACGTTCGGCATCGCCGAGCTCCGCATTGAGCATGGCGATTGCAACGCGCCGCGCTGGAGTCAGACATTTGCCGCTGACGGGTTCGCTTCGCCTCACGGCGGCGTAGAGCTCACCGCGTTCGTGCAGTTGCCGACTGTGGGCAATCGCTTGTTCTGCGGCGGTGCAAGGCGGCGGTTTCTGTTCCACTTTCGGTGGCAGTGCCGGCGAACCACAGCTGCACAAGGACAGCAGCGTCCCGATGAGTACTCGCGACATGATGCGCATCATTGGAGCCTAATGCATGGGCGAGCCAGCGTGTTCATTGGCACATGTAGACCATTTGCAATCTCGGGCTGGTGTCCCCGTGGCGCACCCGCTCGGGCAAAGCGTGATGTTGCCAGTTTCGAGGTAGAAGCGACGAGCGTTGCTGCAACAACGAGCCACAGAGCGCTACGAGCCGAGTATCGGCATGAAAAAGGACATTCACATCGCTGCGGCCGCTGACTCTCTTCGCTTGGGGCCATGCAAGGCCCAAAAGAGGAGCAACATGCATCGAGCACACCAGAGGATCCGGCGTCATCACTGGCTCATTGCCGCAGCCGCGGCCTGCGTAGCCACCATCGCTACACTCACCGTCACACCGCGGACCAGCTCCGCGCTAGCCACGCCCGGGGTGGCGATTGCGCCTAGCGGGAACGACATCTGGGTCGTGCGTGGCGATCGCGTCTATGTCTGTCGCGCGGGGCTTGCCCGGGCGGGCAACGCGCCTCCTGCACCGATTTGTGGCAAGCCAACAGCGTTGCGCTGACGCTCAGTAGCGCGCTCAGCTTGCGTCCTGCGCTCCGATCCAGCACAACCCTGCGTCCAACCCAGGCCTGCCCAATGGGTCCCTGATGACAACCAAGGAAGACGCCGTGAACCTCGTTCGACATTTCATCGCTGGCCAAGAGCATCAAGCTGCCCCGACGCGCACCGGGAAGATCACCAATCCCGCCACAGGAGAAGTGACGGCCGAGGTCGCTTTTGCCTCGGTCGAGGAAGTGGACTTGGCTGTCGAGGCGGCCAAGAAGGCCCTGGTCGAATGGGGTGCTGCATCGCTCGCCAAGCGAAGCACCATCATGTTCAAATATCGGGAGCTGCTCGCCAACAACGCTGATGAGCTCGCCCGTCTGCTGACGCTCGAGCACGGCAAGGTGCTCAGCGACGCCAGAGGTGAGGTGCAGCGCGGGCTCGAGATCGTGGAGTTTGCCTGCGGCATTCCGCAGCTCCTCAAAGGCGAGGTTTCGGAGAGTGTCTCCAACCTGGTCGACTGCTACCAGATTCGCCAGCCGCTCGGCGTGGTGGCTGGGATCACCCCGTTCAACTTCCCGGCGATGGTGCCGATGTGGATGTATCCAATCGCGATTGCTTGCGGCAACACCTTCGTGCTCAAGCCCTCGGAGAAAGACCCTTCCTCGGGTCAGCTTGCGGCAAAGCTCCTACACGAAGCGGGGCTGCCGCCGGGCGTGTTCAACATCGTTCATGGTGACAAGGTGGCGGTTGACCGCTTGCTGGTCCACCCCGACGTCAAAGCCATCAGCTTTGTCGGCTCGACGCCGATTGCGAAGTACGTCCACGAGGTCGGCACACGCCACGGCAAGCGTGTGCAAGCACTCGCTGGCGCCAAGAACCACATGATCGTGCTGCCTGATGCAGACATGGATCTGGCCGCGGATTCAGCCATCAATGCAGCCTACGGATCGGCCGGCGAGCGTTGCATGGCGATTTCCGTGCTGGTGACGGTGGGGGAGGCCGCCGACAAGCTGATGCCTTTGATCAAAGAGCGCATCGCCAACATCAACACCGGTGACGGTATGAACGAGGGCGTCGACATGGGCCCCGTGGTCACCAAAGCTCACTGTGAGTACGTGCGTGGTTGTGTCGCCAAGGGTGTCAAAGAGGGCGCTGAGCTCCTCGTCGACGGCCGGATGCTGGAGGTTGCAGATCGGGCGGGAGGCTTCTTCGTGGGACCTTGCTTGTTCGATCGGGTTACCCCCCAAATGAGCATCTACCAAGAGGAGATCTTCGGGCCGGTGCTTTGCGTCGTTCGCGTGGACAGCTACGAGCAGGCCATGGAGCTGCTCAACAACAACCGTTGGGCCAACGGGGTTGCCTTGTTCACCAACGACGGCGGCGCGGCGCGCAAGTTCCAGACTGAGGTCGAGGTGGGCATGGTGGGTATCAACGTGCCCATCCCGGTGCCCATGGCGTACCACTCCTTTGGTGGCTGGAAGGACTCGCTGTTCGGCGAGTATCACGTGCACGGCATCGAGGGCGTGCGCTTCTTCACGCGCACCAAAGCGGTCACCGTGCGCTGGCCCGATCCTGCCCACCGCGGCAAGAACCTCGGCTTCCCGACGCAGCAGTAGGCTGGGCGCGTTGCGCTAGAGTAGGCTGGGCGCGTTTCGCTAGAGTAGGCTGGGCGCGTTGCGCTAGAGTAGGCTGGGCGCGTTGCGCTAGAGTAGGCTGGGCGCGTTGCGCTAGCCCTCGGTGCTTGGCGTGACTTCGGGAGGGGGGCGAACCCAGCGCAGAATCCACTTCCTGGGGGGCCAGCTCTTGACGTTTTTGTAGTGGCGCAGCTTGGTGTTGCCGAGCAGCGCTATGATGCTGGTGCTCAACAACCACCACACGGCCGGGCGCTCGTTGACGTCTGCGGTCGTCAGGCTCGCGAGCAGGGGTCCTACCAGGTAGTGGTAGAGCGACCATTTCCATGAGCCATAGAGCGCCGGCACGACGAACGCTGCAAAGATGTAACCGAGCCATCGCGCATTGAGCCCGTTGAGCAAGATCTCCCAGCCGATGTGCCACTCGCCACGGTAGGCGCAGGTTTGGGTGTGGCTGCACATCGCGGTGCCGAGCTCGCAGCGCCCGAGGGTGTCGAATAGCGGTAGAAGACGCCCCAAACACAGTGCGGCGACCACGCCGCACATGACGTAGATGGGTGTCTTGATGCGCTCCTTGACCTTCTTGTCGATGAACTCCATGCCGAGCATGTTGACGAAGAAGGGCTGAAAAGAAATGTGCAGGATGGCCAGCTGCGTCAGCAATACGTTGGACGGGTTGCCGCACTCGTCCACGACGATGTAGGTGATCGCTTGCAGCCCCTCCATGAGCACGAAGTAAGCCGTGGGCAAGTAGATCTCTTTGGGCTCGCCCCTGCGCTTGAGGACGTAGGCGCTCGTGAGCCCGAGTGCCGCGATGGCGGCGCTCGCCTCACCGCTCCAGCACATAAGCTGCTCTTGAAACTTGTGAAGGAGAGGTGGGCCCCTGAGTCATGGCGCGGCACTCTCGTGTTGGTTGAGCTCATTGTCAAGGTTGCTGAGCAACGAGCGCTTCTGGATGGGCTGCTTTTTGCTGCGGGCCGGACGCCATGTGTGGTGAATTCCCATTCACCACATAGTCGAGCTCACCACACTAAGGGATCTCGTCGGCGCCAATGTCGCGGCTGCCACTGCGCCCTTCGCCGTCGATATCGTCGTCGCACACACCTGTCGGCACGGTCGTCCCTTGATCGATCGCGGTGCTCGCGCCCGAGTCGAGGTGCAGCTTGCCGGCGGCGCCATCGACGAACAAGGACAGCGGGGCGCTCTCGAGGTTGCCTGCTTGAGTGGCAGAAGCGTTGTTGCGTTCACGCAGCGGATGGGTGGCGATGTTGTTCGTGATCTCCACTCCAGTGCTGGTCGAGAACCGCCATTCGATCGACGAATAGTTCGGGCCAGTCGAGACGACGGTGTTGTGCACTGCTTTGGCGCCGCAAGCCGACCACAAGCAAATCCCGCAGTCGAAGCCGTCAGGCGACTGCAACAAGCCTTGGTCGTTGGCGAAGATGAAGTTGTTGCGGATGATGCCGTCGTAGTGTCCCACGTAGCCGCTGCCAGCTGCCGGGCAGGGGTTGTCTGCGTAGGTTCTCGCCGTTCCGCTGTCGAGCAAGCCGAAACCGACCCCGCGGGCGTTGTTGATGAGCCGGTTGCGCTCCACGATGGTGTCGCGGCAGCCATACCAACAATGCACCGCATGCTCCGAGATGCCCGTGTTGCACCAAAAGCCTTCGATGCGGTTGTCGCGTATGGTCCAGCCGCGGGCTTGGTGGGCATCGACGCCCCCGGTGTAGCAGCCGTCCGGAATGGGCTGCACGTTGGGGCGGCCCTCGCTCGTGAGCTCGAGATGCGAGCAAGCGATCTCACCGTAGTCTACGAAGTAGCCGCTGTAGCCGGGGTTGATCTTGATGGACTGCTCGCGTGGATCGATGATGTGAACGTTGTAGATCAGCGTGTTGACCGTATCGCCGCCGTCGCCGCTGGTGACGTGAATCGGGTGGGTGAACGCTTTCGTGATCGTCAGATCGGCGATGGTCACATCAGAAGCGACCACCGTGATGATCTCGGCGCCCTGATAGTTGCCGTCGAGGACGACCGCCTTGCGGTTGCCGCTGGTCGAGCGCAGTGTGAGGTTGGGTGTTTCAAACAACAGCTCGATCCCGTTGAGCGGATAGGTGCCGTCGGCCAACGAGATGGTGTCGCCGCTCTGCGCTGTCGAGATGATGCTCTCGAGCTGACCTACCTGGGCGGGCGTGACGTTGATGATGTTGCCTGCCGGCTTTGGTAGCGGGTCGCAGATGCCGGGCGCGATATTGCCGCCGGCGCTGCCTCCGCTGCCACTACTGCTGGTGCTGCTCGAGCCACCGTTGCCGCTGCTGCTCGAGCCGCCACCGCCACTACTGCTCGAGCCGCCGCTGCCGCTGCTGCTGGTGCTGCTGCTCGTCGTGTTGTTTGTTACGTCATCCGCGCTGCAGCTGCTTGCCGCCAAACCTGCACACGCAACCAAGAAAGATAATGAGAGCAAGAACGCCCTCTCGCCCACGCCCGCCATGGCCCCGTCCTCCCGGTACCATCATAACGGTTGGCGGTCGTCAACTGCCAGGCCTGCTCGCCCGCCCTGTAGAGCGCGCGCTGAGCCTCAGACGTGATCAACAACCAATTTCGGCGCCATCGCAGTCGACGTAGCACTCGTCACAGAGGATGCACATCGCTGCATTCGTGTAATCCTCGAGACCGCCCGGATAGTCCTGCTGGCACTGGTCCCAACATGCGTCGTCGTTGCAGTTTTGCAGGCACTCGATGAATCCCGAACACTGCGGGTTGCTCATGCACTTGTTCCAAACCGCCGAACAGGGCCCTGCTATCGCGCATTCCTGGCACAGATAGCAGTCGCCCGAATTGTCGCAGAGCCCGGGGTTGGTCGTGGAGGTCATCGGGCCGGTGACCGTGCCCGTCATCGGCCCGCTCGGCGTGCTCGTCATCGGGCCGGTGACCGTGCTCGTGATTGGGCCGCTCGGCGTGCTCGTGGTCGTAGCGGTTGCGTTGGTCCCGCCCTCGCCCCCCGGATCAACCACTGCTTTTCCTCCGCATGCCCAAGGCGCGAGTGCGGCCAGGGCCAAAAAGGAGGCGGCCACGTAAGCCACAAGCGGTCCTGTCGTCGCTGTTGTGCTCATTGCTCGACAGTCTAGCGCCCAAACGAGGCGACGAACATGTCACCTTTGCCTTGAACGAATCCCAGCTTTCGCCGCCGATGGGAAGAGGGCGATACGGTGGCGTCGGGCACGCAAGTGGCCACGACCAAAAAGACGAGGCAGCAAGCCACGCGCACACCACCAAACCAACCCGGATTCATGGGTTGAGCTTACTCGCAGGGTGGAAACTGATGGTTCCCTAGCGTCGCAGCTCCGGGGGTCAAGGGGATGTTCGTGTCGGTGATCACCCGGTCGTAGATGTCGGTAACGCGCAAGCTGTAGGGTCCCTCGCCCATGCCGCTTTCGGCGACGAAATAGTTGTAGCTCTTTCGGGGCACGGAGACGAAGTTGCCACCGCCGCTGTCGTAGGCGAGCGTTTTGATTGCGTAAGGGTGGTTGCGTACTTGCACCGCCGTCCAGTAAGCGTTGCTGCCCGGCTTGAAGTGATAGGCGAGATTGCCGTCGGTGCCGCAGGCGATGTACTGCCACTGAATGGCAACGACGCCAGTGACTTTGTCGGCGATCTGCTCGAAAGCAGCGACGTTGAGATCGATGTGGCCTTGTGTGCAGATGGGATTTGTGGCGATGGGGCACTGGTCGACGATCTGGATGTCGACGTCGCCTTTGGGACCGCTGACACGCGCGCATGCCCCACAAACCGCCGAGTCGGCGTAGTCGGCCGTGTTCATCGCGCCATAGTGCTGCGGTAGCGTGGGCGTCTCGTAGCTACAGTTGACCATCTCGGTGGCCAGCTCGTAGTAGGTGGCTTGCCCTTGGTGCACGGTTTGGTCGGACGCGCAGCCCCCGCCGGTGTGGTTGCCACCCATGCCTGACCCGCCCGAGCCAGTTTGGGCGCCGCCGCTGCTCGTGTTGGATCTGCTGTTGGTCGCCGCGCCACCGCCAGCGTCCGCAGCGACGCCTCCGTGGGGACCGTCTTCGCTACTGCAAGCGGTGAAAAGTCCGACGAACACCAAAAATGACGGCAAGAAGCGCACGGCACGATCACGCTATCACACGGCGCTGAGCGCCATGGCAGGGCGGGCCCCCGGAGCGCCCGTGCGCGCTCGAGCTTGGCAGGGGACCTCGATTGGGCAATGCTGCGGGGCTCAGGACCAACCGTGAACGAATATCTCGTCTCCTATTGTGACTACGAGAGCGGCCGACAGGTGGCCGCCGACGGTAGCGTGAGCATGTCCTTGCAAGAGGTTCTGGTCCTGATGGACGAGATCCTCGTCTCGCCCGGGAGTTTCCTCGGTGTGACGGTGCAGGATGGCAGCATGCTCCAGTTCATCGTCAACGACGACGGAAGCATGTGCCTCGATGTGCCGTCACCTAGCGAGCGAGGCAGCTACGCCAAGCAGACGACGCTAGATGCGTGCAAGTCCGTGTTGCGTGGTACGGGCACGAGCGTTCAGCGCGAAGCCATCGAGGGATTGGCTTTCGAGCGCTGGTAGCGCTGCTCGGCTCAGGCCGTCGGTTGAATTTGCACAGGTGAGCGGCGCAAGGGTATTCGTTTGGCGTGCGCTGTACATGGTGGCGGAGCGGCCGGGCTGATGACTGGGAGCGAGCGGCCGATTTCCCGAGCGCGGGCGTTGATCACCTCGGCTGCGGGAGGAACGCCGCTCGCTTCCGCTCGTCCCGTGAGGCGCGACCACAGTGGGCGCAGCCGATCGGTCAGGTCTTCGGCGAGCACCTGGAGCGGCGCGATTCGAGGCCCACCCTGGAGACGCTTGACTTGACGCGTGTGGCAGCTGTCGGCGCTATTGCCGCAGCGGTGTTCGGTGCGCAGCAACCCTGGTTGTTGGAACAAGCCCAGGGTGCGGGCAAGCTGTGAGCCGAGGTGGAGCAGCGGGGTGGCGGCCTGCTTGGCGAGCTCCAGAGCGCTTTGCTCACCGGTCAAGCGAATGATGTCGCTACGTAGGGCGAGCGCGCGCTGCCGGGCCGCATCGCTGGGCGCAAAAACGACTGCCGCCGCGATGCTCGGGAGCATCGTACGGATGCTGTTGCGTAGACGTTCAGCACGGGCGGCCAACAAGGGACTGGGATCGTCGCGCAGGTTCTCAAAGCCGGTGAGCCATACCCGTCCGAGTCGCAGCAAGCTGGGGCCGAGTCGTGCATAGTCTTCGCGATAGAGCTCGCGCTGCAGCGCTTCGATTCGCTCCGGATCAGCGAATTTGGGGTGCTCGAAGTGCATGGCGAAACCGTCCCAGCGGCGCAGATCGGGGGCTGTGCGATATTGGGGACGGTAGCGCCCTTCGGCGACCACCTGGGCGTGCAGCGGTGTGCCGGGAAACGCGAAGTAGATGAGGCATTGAGTCAGTGTGGGCTCGAGCGCCATCAACTGTTCGAACTCCTGGCGGATTCGCGCTTCGTCTTGGTACGGAAAGCCGATGATCATCGAGCTGAGCTGGGAGCAACCGACCGATTTGAGGCCCCGATAAAGCTGCTCGATCGGCAAGCCCTCTTGCTTGTGGTAGCCCGCAGCTGTGCCCTCGAAGGCGGTCCAAACAACATCGAAGCCCATTTCGCCAATTTCTCGAGGTGTGAAATTCGACAGGCCTTTGACGCTGCCGAATCCCATGATCGACAGCGGCTCACCGCCTTGGCGCATACAGTCCAGAAACTCGCGTGCGCGGCGCTCTTGCAGGAAGAAATCCTCGTCGATGAGAATGAAGGAATCCATGGATTGCCCATCGGCGTGGGCGCGCTCACGGGTCGTGATCAGCGCTTCGTAGATCTCGCGCCCGCTCTTTGCGTAAGGCACGTATTGGCGCCGGAAGAAATGGGAAGTGCAGCAGAAGTCGCAACCGTTCGGGCAGCCGAGCCCTGCAGTGACATGCCCCACCATAGACTCTTGTTGGTAGCCGAGCATCTGCACTGCGGTGATGGGCGCGTGGGGGTGTCGCAAGGGTCGGTCGGCTCGCTCGCCGAGCAGTCGCCGCAGGTATGCAATCCCTTCCTCGCGACAGATCGCGTCGGCCCATGGCCTCAGCACTTCGTCGGGCAAGACGGTGCCATAGCCACCGAGCACGATCTTGGCGCCAGGAGCATGGCGACGGATTAGCGTCGCCATCTCGCGGACCTTGTGGAAGGTGGCGACGACGAAGTTGATGCCTACGTGGGTGTAGCCGCCGCCTTTCAGCTCACGAATGAGCTCTCGCTTCGACGGGTAGTGGAGCGTGACAGTCGGTGCTTCGATGTTCTCGGCCAAATAGTCTAGCGCCCAGACGCGGATCACCTGCCGGTTGCTGAACGGACCTTGGGCTCGCGTCACCTGTGCATTGAACAGCTCGGCACCAACCGAGTCGCCTTCGCCGGGGCCGCCGAAGGGACGGCAGACGCTAGTGAGCAATACGCGAGCCTGCGGTTGAAGTGCCGACGTCATGCTCGGGAGCATGGCCTAGCCTGGCGTGCATTGATGTCAGGGTTCAGTCACATCGGCAAAATGCTGCATTGCGCCATGCGAACCCGGGCACGAGAGAAGCGCTACTGTTCGTAGCACTCGCAGTCGTCATCGACCCAGGTGGCCCCGCGACGCCCCGCCTTCGTGCAGCACGCGCGGCACTTGGGTTCTGTTGGGGATTGCTCGCAATGCTTGGCGGAATCGACGACTTTGCAGCCCGACAGCCACAGCGACGGACCGAGTGACGTGATCAAGATCAGCGACGCGATGAGTCTGGGCACGTGGCTCATGGTAGGCAACTCCCGCTAGAAAGTGAATCGTCCCACGACGGGGTAATGATCGGACAGGTCACAACAGCCGCGCTGCCAGAAGAACTGCCGCCAAACGCTGCAGCGCAGCTTGAGAACCTCGTTATGGCAGCGCAGCGGTTGGCGATGCCGGCGCGAGTACAACACGTAGTCCAAGTAGAGCTGCGTGCGCCCTGTGGCCAAAGCGTTGGCTTTGGGGTCATAGGTGTGCCCGTGGCCGCAGCATGGGGGCTGCTCGGCTCCCAGTAGCGAGAGCGTGCTTTCGACTTCATCGGGGCGGCCTCGATGGACATTGAGGTCGCCCGCGATGATCACCGGCTCCGAAGGGTCGATCCGCCGTGATGTGATGAACTCAGCGATGATGGCGAACTGCTCACGCCGGGCGCGCCGGGCCCAGGGGCGGGCGTTGGCATGGGTGGCGAACACATGGACGGCGCGGCCTTGTTTGTTGATGCGTGCGTACACAACCCCCTTGTCGACCAAGATGTCGTCACCCTGCGCGGCAGAGCCGAACAAGCGCTCCGCTTCGTCTTCGATGGGCCAGCGCGACAGCACCATCACGCCTCCGTGGAACTTCCAGTCGGGGTTGTCATGAGCCAGAAGCCGGGTGCGATAGGGGTAGGTGGGTGCGATTTGAGCGAGCAGCGCCTCGCGACAACGCCGATCGAACAGCTCACAAAGGGCGATGGCGTCGTAGGATGGCGTGCACAGATAGGTGGGCAAACGTTCAGATCGCAGCACCTGGCCATCGGCGAAAAAGTACCGTGGGCGCAAGAACACGTTGTAGGCCGCGATGTTGAAGTCTAGCGGCGGGCGCTCACTCCTATCTCCCCGAGTTTTGGTTGATTCGACAGCCTTAGCGCCCACGACCAAGCCTTGTATCACTCATTGACCGCCGCGCAGAGCGACGCTGCGGCCACTTTTGTCGTGACAGAGCCTCGAAGCGCCTATACATCGCCGCGTGTTCTGCTAGGCTCGCCCCGTTTTTGGATTCAGACGAGCGTAGAGGCACGAAAGGTAACGTAGACATTGGCTAGGAGACGAGGCGGACGCCCGCGACGCCGCAGTGGCCCGCGCGCCCCAAAGGATGCCCAAGATGGCAAGTTGGCTTTCGACGGCGAGGTCATGGAGGCCTTGCCCAACGCGATGTTCCGCATCGCTGCCGACAATGGGCTCATGGTGCTCGCCACGCTCAGCGGTCGAATGCGTCGTCACTACGTGCGCGTACTGTTGGGTGATCGTGTGAAGGTAGAGGTTTCTCCCTACGAGCCGACTCGTGGCCGGATTACCTACCGATATCGCTCCTGACCGCAGTATCGGTTCCTGACCGCTGTATCGGGGGATGCCCTCACTATCTGGTCCTCCCCGCTCTCTCTGGACCTCGCCGCCGAGAGCGGACCTGGCC
>CAZRGL010000244.1:0-15103 GCA_964599485.1 uncultured Polyangiaceae bacterium | reverse complement strand
AGCTCCTTGGGTCCGTGTGGTGTCGCACGGTGATAGAGCAACCCTGATGCCAACTCTAAATCAGTCCCAAGTGTTGGAAATCAGGCGCCGCAACGTTGCGCGATGAGGAGTAAAACTGCAAAAATGCAACGTTTGCTCAAATTGACGATAGTAGGAGGTGCTTTGAGCGGGGGCCGTGATTGACACTCATCGTTTGAGACCCTTAGCGTTGGCGACGTGGGCGCATCAGCAGCTGTCGAGTGTGCGGACTGTGAAGCTCCTGCGTACGCCGGTCGCGATCGCTGCCCGACCTGTCTTGGTAGCTCGGCGCTGACCGTCGCGCTGGTCGCCGGGCCCGAGGCTCGCTTCTTGGTGTGCGCAGGCTGTGGCGGTCCGTTGACGGTGCCGGTGGATGGCAGTGAGACGGGCTGCTCGGTTTGCGGCGACCGCTGTTCTGCAGCGCCGCTGCGGCTTGGCGAGTTGTCTGCTCTGCCGTCGCCTGCTGACGATCAGGTGCGGCTCGACCGGCTGAAGCAGCAGCCGCGCTACGGGTCGCCCTACGACCTCAGCAGGACACCCGAGAGCTGTTCCCGCTTCGAGCATTTGGAGGCCGAGGACGCGGCCTGCGCCGATGCTTTGCATCAAGGGTTCTTGGAGGCGCGAAAAGCACTCTTGCTCAGCGGCAAGTCGGCGGCCGGTGGTGGCGGCGCGTACCGCAAGTCGGGTCGCGCCATGCCGCAGCTGAGCGACCAAGAGCGAGCGCCCAGCTGGATTGCCCGCCGCGCACTCGAGATGTTCATCACTCGCGGTGAGCCAGTGCGAGCGCGCCCCCTGCTCGAGCAAGCTTACGAGCTGAGCAGCGACCCGACTTGGCGCCAGCTGGCGCTGTGCGATCTGTCTCGCATGGCCATCGCGGTGGGCGAGTCACAAACGGCCGAGCGATGGTTGTCCGGCTGCGATCCACAACCCGACGAGCTCGAGCTCGACAGCGCGTATCGCTGGCGGCGCGGGGCGCTCGAAGCGAGTCACGGAGCTTGGGCAGAAGTGCTGCTCGTCGCTGGCGAGCCGGCCCAATCCATCCCGGTGAGCCGCGCGGCCCAAGTGCCGCTCGCTCTCTTGCGCATGGCCGCTCTTGAAAGACTGGACCGGCAAGAAGACGCTGACCAAGTGCTCGCGGCGCTCGTGGATGAGCACCTCGTGGTCGACATCAAAGACGCGATCGCCAGCGATGAGAGCCCGTCGCCCTGCCGCGACTGCTGGGACCGACTCGTGGCTGAGTGGGAAAAGCAGGCCGATAGGAAACGCCGCAAAGGGATTCAAGCCGGTCTCATTTGGGGAGGTGCTGGCCTGATTGCGATTCCCCTGGCCGTCATCACCTGGTTTTCAGGCGAGATGAACACCTTGGTGTGCCACGGACATACGAGTTGCCACATTCTCGTCACCTTGGCCGGCTCCAAGACCGGGGTCATTTCAGTGACCAGGCTGCTGGGTGCGGACGTGCTCACGACCGGCTCAGGAAAAAACGAGCGCTCGGAGCTGATCCTGAAGACGGGCACGGGGCCGGTCGAGCTGAGCACATGCTCGAAGTGCGCATCAGACTTACAGGCCGTAGCGACCAAAATAGATACCTACGTCGCCGAGAAGTCGCTCCAGCCGCTCACCGTCACAGAGCTGGGCGAAAACCCCCTTCCGTGGATCGCCATCGGCTTCGGGATGTTCGCCTTGGCGCTGCTGGCCTTGGGGCTCGGCCGCATTTTCAAAGCCTGGACGCATAAGTGGACACCGCCGTGAGCGATCAGGGCCTTCGATCAAGCGAGCCGGGCAGCCGTGGCGCGCTTATCGCTTTGCTGGCGAGCAAGCGCGGACAAGATGATCTTGGGGTGACACCGTCCGAAGGCGTCAACCGAAGAAACGATAGGAGCCGATCTCGTTGAGCGTGACCGCCTCCGGCGGCTCCTCGCAGCGATCTTTGATGGCTTCTTGGAAGGCTTTGAACGCTGCAGTTTCGCCGAGGGGATTGCCTTCGTTGGTCTCGATCGACGCGATGTGGACGAAGCTGACGCCGTCGTCGAGCTTGAAAGACGCGTAGCGCAGCCCACCAGGCGCGCTCTGCGCCAGCTCTGCGAACACGTCTTTGATGAGGGCTTCGTTCTCTTCTGCCTTGTCTGCCGTGACCTTGTACCGAACCATCACGCGTCTCATGTCTTACTCCTTCGTCATCCGCCGCGGCGGACTCGTTCATCTTCGAATGCCTGGGTTCCCCACCACGCAAACTTTTGCGTCGAAGCGGCCGGAGACCTCCACCACGTCATCGTTCTTACCTTC
The DNA here is from genome assembly GCA_964599485.1 of uncultured Polyangiaceae bacterium. Taxonomy (GTDB): domain Bacteria; phylum Myxococcota_A; class Polyangia; order Polyangiales; family Polyangiaceae; genus JAPYTK01. The sequence continues at coordinate 12,799 of CAZRGL010000244.1, read as the reverse complement.
TTCGAAGGGTCTCGACTTCAAGTAGACGCGGCCGACGATGCGGTCGCCTGCTCGTGCGCCAACACGATCTATCTCGATCCACGCGTTGACGAGCTGGAGGGATGCCTCTTGGACTTTGCCTTCTGCATGGTGGACGTCCGCGTAGGGCACGGGGTGCGGGTCGCCATTGGCCCGCAAACCACCAGGTGAGACGCGGCTGTCGAACTCGATGCCGCGTCTTCTCTTCTTCGACAAGCAAGGAACATCGGCTTCTTCCCAGACGGTGATTTCTTTCACCTCTTTGTCGTTGCCGAAGCCATGAAAGACGAGTGCAGTAGCTGACTTGCCGATGAAGGGTTTGCCGGCGACCGTGCCTTGGACCCATTTGTTGGATAGCTTGCTGGGATATTTGCCGCCGCTGGGGATCTTGCCCTCGAGCGGAATGTCGAAAGTTCCCGCTGCTCGGTAGCGGTACTTGGTCGTGCCCGCTTGGATGCGGCTCGAACGAGCGTCGAACTCGAGGGTGCCGCGGATGCGCGTGCCCGCTTTCAGGGCGAAGGGCTGGAGCGACAAGCGTGTCGCTCCAGAACGAAGACTGAAGGAGTCCTTCAGCTTGGGCTCGCCCGAGAAACCAAGCGCCACACCGATGGTACGACCGGCGTAGAAGCTGCCGCCCGGACCGGGCAAGAGGGTGGCGCCTACATCGATGGTGCGGGTTTTCCCGTCCGCGGTCGTGTGCTCAGCCTCTAGCGAAATGGAGAGGTCTCCGCGGTAGTTGAACTTGGCGCGGCTCTTTTTGAGCGTGAAGCGCCGGCCTTCGACATCTGCGGACCACGGGGCGCTCTTGGGCGGTCCAGGTTTCGCCGCCCCGCTCGCAATTGTCGGGACGGTGGCTACGATCGATGTGCTCGATGCTGTCGTCCGCGCCGCCGGAACGGGAGCCTTGTCCGTTTGGCAAGCGGCGGCGAGCAAGAGCGTAGCGAGCAGGATTGGCGTCGTTCGCATGTCGCGCCGACTCTACCCGATATCCACGCGTGGTAGGTTGCTCGCCATGAGACGAAGTGTGTGGCTGGTTCTGCTAGCGTTGCTGGCCTGTGGCGCTGATCAGAATGGCGACAGCAACACGGGCTCGTCGGTTGGATCTTCGGCAACGGGCGGCGGCAGCTCGACGAAGAGCACCGGACAGGGAGCCTCGACAGCTTCGGGTGGTCAAGGCGGCTCGACCGGGACTGGGCAGGGTGGCTCGACCGGGCAGGGCGGGGCGGGCGGAAAGGGCGAATCGTGTACCTCGATTCAGCTCGGCTCGTTGCTGGATGTCGACACCGAAGCCGGTGGAAGCTCTCTGGCCTACGAGCTGACTGGCCTCAACCCCAACGAGACGCACGTGCTCTACCTCGAGTTCTACGACGTGGCGGGCCCCCAGATCGCAGGTAGCTATCCATTGGGCCAGAGCCCGGACGACAACTACTCGAGTTGCGCGCACTGCTTGCTGGCGTTCGAGAACTTCAGCATCAAGTCACCCACGCCGTTCTTCGCCACCGCAGGAAGCATGACCGTCACGACGGCCGACACGATGTTCAGCGGCAAGTCCGCTGGCAGTCTCAAAGACGTCGTGTTTCGCGAAGCCACGCTAGAGGGCACCAAGACTGTGCTCGTCCCGGATGGCCGCTGCTTGCTGCTCGAGCAAGCGCAGTGGGACACGACCTCCAGCTGAGCTGGGAGGCGGTTCAGGAACTGCTCAGCTGGGCGGGTTGCACGTTGGGCTTCCGGCCAAGGATGTCCTCTTTGATGATGATGGCCAGACAGCCTGTGCCTTTGGTGACGATGATGGCGTCGTCGTGGCAGTTGAGCTGGCAGGCGCCGCACTCGATGCAGCGCTCTTCGGCGGCCAAGTAGGCGCGCTTGTTTTCCACGCGGAGCACGGCGTGGGGACAGGCTTTGACACAGGTACCGCAGCCATTACAGGACTCGGGTTCGAGACGAATCATCCGACTACCTCCGTGATGATAAACGCGGTGAGGCTCAACAGAAAGAGCAGCAGATCAGGGACGAAGAACTGGGCCGTCTCTTTGCGGACCTTGCTGTAGTTGCTGACCGCCGAGTTGCCTGTGTAGGCCAGGCCGACGAAGATGGCTGCGGCAAAGCTGAACAGGACCGTCGCCAGCAGATTGCCGAGCAGCAGCCCGCCGCTGGCCCACAGAACAACGAGGGCAGCCGAGATTATGGTCGCCAGCCACAACCCTTTGACCGCGAAGCGCGTTCCGGGAATCCACGGAAACAGAAACGGATAAGCTGTTGCGATAATCGCAGTGATGGGCAGCACCCCCCAAGGCATCGAGGAGCCGGTCAGCACCGCCGCAGCGGCGAACAAGAGCAGCAGCAGGATGCTATAGCCCACCAGCTGCACGAAACCCGGCAGCCAGGAGAACGCGCGCATCTGCAGCCCAAAATGCACCCGGTCTTCGTCGCGGTCCTTGAGCGGAGGATTGCTCAAATAGGCCGGCAGATCTTTGGCATAGAGTGGGCCGATGATCGGCTTGATCTTCGCTTTGCGCAGCGCGCGGAGGTCGATGCCCGCCAAGCCGAACTTGGGCAGCACCAACTTGATCCACTTGCCGTCGGTGAGCAGCGCCCGGTCATAGCGGTCCAGCTGCTTTTGGATTGCTGCGTTTGAGAACGCGCCCTTGCCAGCAGCGCACCAGACGTTGATGCCATCGGTGTCCACGACCAGAAGCCGCGCACCGAGGGCGCGGGCGTGGCGCACCACCAGCATGACCGTCATGTGGTAGTTCGAGGTAACCAGCAGCGGGGCGTCAGGGTCATAGTGGTCGCCCGTGTAGTAGAGCCCCGGCTCGACTGCATAGGTCCGCTGGAACGCCAGCAGCCAGCTCACCATGACCTTGAGGTAGTCGAGCGGGCCGAGCCGCCAGGCTTTGGGCTCGGTCGAGGCCTGATCCCATGCGGCCCCGGTTCGGTAGAAGCCGGCCTTGAGCGCCATGTAGATCAACAGGACGCCGCCGAGCGAAAGGAACATCGGTGCGAAAGGCGATAGCGTTGGTGCGGCGAGGCGCAGGCCGGCAACTCCTGCCGCGAACAAACCAACGATGGCAATGATCAGTTTGACGGTCATTTGTCGTCCCCTGTCGGCAAGGCTGCGAGTTGGCAACATCCTCGAAGTAGGCTCTGAAACTCGGTGTTGGCGGGATCGAGCAGGCCTGCGAGCAGCTCCAGCGTCTCGGTCATGTTGCTGCGGCGCGTGGCTGGGAGCATGTCGAGCATGGCACCGATGACGCGCTTGGAGTCTTCGTGGAGCACGGCGTAGGTGGCCAGACCTTGCTCGCTGATTTGCACCCGCACGCTCCGCAAGTCGTCGGCGTCACGCACCCTGCTCACCAGTTTCTGTCGCTCGAGCTTCTCGATGACTCGAGTTAGCGTGCTTTGATGAAGGCCGAGCTCAGCGGCCAGCATCTTCATGGCCTTCGGTCCCTCCGCGAGGGCTTGCAGCGCGTAGCATTGCTGGACGGTGACCGGACCGCTGGACAGCTGCATTCGCATAAGCTGCGACAGTGAGCGCAACAGCCGTGAGACTGAGCGCTGCGTTCGCTCGACGAGGTCCTCCGAGCTCGTGTTGGGCGACTTGCTCGTTCGGGCTTTCTTCAGCTTTCGTGGGCCTGCTGTCATTTGCTTGTATATAGCATATAATGCTGGTAGCAATTATTGTCAATAGCATGCATTGCCCCGCGGCTCCAACGGGCGTCTTCCGCTGCCCGAGCATTCAGGTTAAGAAGCTCAGGCTTTGCGCAGCCTGCCTGTCATTGTCGGTTTTGGCGGTATCAATCCCGCTGGACGCAGCTCGTTTCACCACGCGTTTCTGCGCACGATCTACGAGGTGTCGTCACCAGCGCAGCAGCACACGGTGCGCCAATCGCTAGCCCAGCTCATGGGTGTTGCCGCCGATACCGCTACCGAAGCGCTCGAGCAGCAAGTGCTGTCAGGTTCGCTGATCCGCTCCCTCGAGCCGACTTGGATCGATACGGCGCGAATGCTGCGACACAAGCAAATCGAGCTGACGCCTGCGGGCGATTCGTTGTGTTGGAGGATGGACCGTTCCGACTTGCCGACCACGATCCCGCCGCAGTGGCATGTCGAGCAGCGCGAGGGCGACCAAGTCGAGATTCGGGTCGTCGAGCCAACCACCCTCATGGTGGCAGACTACGAGCAGTACTCCGTTCGTGCTGGTGGTCAGCTTCCCAGCGGCTTCAACCCTGGTGGAAAGCATCGCAGCAAGAGTCATCCGCGCGGACTGCAAATGGCCGTATATGCCGCCTCGGCTGCGGTTCAATCAGTTGGGATCCCGTGGAAGAGCTTGCTCGAGACCGTGCCCGGTGACCAGGTGGCGGTCTATGCCTCGAGCGCCATGGGACAGCTCGACTGGTTGGGCTATGGCCAAATGTTGCAGAGCCATTTGGTCGACAAGTTCACCACCTCACGCAACTGTCCTTTCGGTCTGCCGCAGATGCCCGCCGACTTCATCAACGCCTATGTCATCGGCAGCATCGGCCGCACCGCGGGGCTCATCGGCGCCTGCGCGACCTTCCTGTACAACCTCGAGAAAGCCGTCCAAGAGATCCAATCGGGCGTCATAAAGCTCGCCTTGGTCGGAGCAGCAGAGGCGCCAGTCGTTGCCGAGGTGCTCGAGGGCTATCGGGCGATGAGCGCCTTGGCCGAAGACCCAGAGCTGCTGGAGCTCGACGGTCTGAGCGACGACGCCGAGCCCGATCACCGCCGCGCTTCGCGTCCGTTTGCCGAAAACTGCGGCTTCACGATGGGCGAGTCGGCCCAGTACCTGGTGTTGATGTCCGACGAGCTAGCCCTGGCTCAGGGTGCGACCATATTGGGCTCAGCGCCTGGCGTTTACATCCACGCCGATGGTGCCAAGACATCGATCTCCTCGCCGGGTATCGGCAACTACCTCACCCTGGGCAAAGCATGCTCGCTGGCGTCGAAGATTCTAGGAGAGCGCGGGCTGCGCCAGCATACCTTCTTGCACGCCCACGGTACCTCTACGCCGCAGAACCGCGTGACGGAGTCGCACGTCTTCGACACCATCGCCAAGGCCCACGACATTCGCGATTGGGTCGTGGCAGCGAGCAAGTGCTTCGTTGGCCACTCACTTGGTGCTGCTGCGGGCGACGCGACCGCCTTCGGACTCGGCTCGCTCGCACATGGCTGGGTGCCTGGGATCGTCACGGCCGAAGAGTTCGCAGATGACATCCACAGCGAGCGGCTTTCACTGAGCAATCGCCATCGCGAGTACGCGACCGATCATTGGCAAGGCGTCTTCATCAACTCCAAAGGGTTCGGCGGCAACAACGCTACCGGCTTGCTGCTGTCGCCGACGATCACCGAACGCTTGCTCACGCAGCGCCATGGCGCCGAGGCCATCACAGCGCATCACCAGAAGAACGAAGCGGTTCAAGAGCGGCAGCGCAGCTGTGAAGCGACCCTCCTCGATGGCAGCGACGCGCCCATCTACGATTTTGGTGCCAACGTTGTCGAAGGCGACGCACTCAGCGTCACCGCGAAGCAGATCCAGGTGCCTTCTTTTCCGCTGCCTGTAGATCTGGACGTCGACAACCCCTACGGAAGCAGCGAGTAGCCCGCCCGTCTCAACAGCGAGTGGTCGTGGGTACGGGTGCCCATGGCATGCGAGCTGAGCTCGGCGCTCTTTGTCATCTGTTTGTCATCTCCGAACAGGAGGTTGACTGAGGACAGGGTCCGCGTTATTAATTGGGCGCCCGGTTAAACCGGGCGCCCAATTAGGGCTCAACCAATCGAGACACACTCAAGTGGCTACCGAATCACGTGTGAACATCTTGAACGCCGCCGACGATCTGTTTGGTCGGCTGGGTTTCGATGCTGCGAGCACGCGCGAAATCGCCGCCTGCTGCGGCGTGAACAAGGCGCTGATCCACTACCACTTTCAGACCAAGGACGACCTGTTCAACGCGGTGCTCGACCGCTACTACCAACAGCTCGAGCAGGTCCTGCGCGAGGCGTTGATCGCAGAAGGCCCGCTATTGAAACGCATGGGTACGACCCTCGATGTCTACGTCGATTTTCTCGCCGACAATCCCAACTTCAGCCGCATCGTGCAGCGCGAAGCTTCGGGGGGGAAACGTCTCGACCGAATTGTCACTCGTATGACCGGCATCTTCGAGATGGGCGTGGAGCTATTGCGCGAGGAGTACCCCGTCACGCGCGGGGGTGACTTGGCGGCGCCTCAGGTGCTGGTCAGCTTCTACGGCATGGTGGTGAGCTATTTCACCTACAGCCCAGTGCTCGAAGGGCTGCTCGGTAGCTCGCCGCTGTCGCCCCAAAACCTCGAGCGTCGCAAGCGCCATCTGCACCGCATGCTCGAGATGCTCGAGTCGGAGCTGCGTGAAGAGAGCAAGACTACCGCCGCGCGCAAGCGCCGCAAGAAATAGGCCTCGAAGAGCTGGCCAAGAGAACCCCACAAGCGGACCAAGAAGGAGACGAGAAGCGAAGCCATGAATCAGCCAAACATGCCACAAGGGCGCAAGCAGGCCGTGCTCAAGATCGTCAGCAGCGCCATCCAGGCCCGCGAGCGCGCAGACGGACGACCCTTCATGGTCGGCCACTTCATCACCAACCGCTGCATGTGCAAATGCGCCAGCTGCTTGTGGAAGGACAACGACTGCGAGGACGTACCCCTCGAGGACCTCAAGCGCTTCTACGCAAGCGCCAGCGAGGAGGGTTTTGTCGCCACGGCTTTCTCCGGCGGCGAGCCCTTCCTTCGCAAGGACTTGGGCGAGCTGCTGCGCTTCATCAAAGAAGAGGCCAAGATGTCGATCCTGTTGATTACGACGGGTTGGTTCTTGAAGCAGCGGATGGACGAGACGCTACCTCATGTCGACATGCTGGTGCTCAGCGTCGATTCGGCAAAAGCCGAGCGCCACGACGAGATCCGCGGCTTGCCTGGCTTGTTCGACAGGCTCGTCGAGGGCGTGCGCTTGGCCCGCGAGCGCTACCCCGAGCTCGCCATTCAGCTGAACTGCTGTGTGCAGCAAGGCGTCGGATCAGAAGTGGACGACCTGATTGCTCTTGCCGAGGACTTGGGCGTGCGCATCTCCTTCGACGTGATCACTGAGCGCCGTAACGGTGCAGAAGGCAGTGCCCACAGCGAGACGAATTGCGGGATGCCGCTAGGCGAGCTGCAAGAGGTGTGCACCCGTTTGATCGAGAAGAAGCGCGCCGGCGCGCCGATCATCAACTCCGAGCGCTACTTCGACTACTTCGTGCAAGGACGGCCCGGCTACACCTGTCACCTGCCCAAGCTGGTCATGTTCGTCGATGGCTGGGGCAACGCCGAGTACTGTCTCGACTTGAGCAAGCCCATTGCCAACATCCGCGAGACGCCGCTCAAGGAGATCATGGAAATGGGGCGCTTCAAAGAGCTGCGTTGCTTGGCTGAAGGCTGCTCGTCGTGCAATTCGCCGACCATGGTCGATCTGTCCCATGTTTGGGAGAACCCTCAACTAGTATTCGAGTCCGGTGGCATTACCCTCTGAATCTCTGACGCTCGCAGAGCTGCGCCGCTTCAGCTTGGCGCAGCTCGAGGAGCTGTACTGCGAGCCCACCTCTTCGCTCGAGGTGCCGACGGTCGCGTTCGAAGGTCTCCATCTGGCCTGGCTGGACACGCCCGAGGCACGTCACCCGCTCTTGCGGCCGATCATCTATCTCGGATTTGCCGCTGCCCCCTTCTGTGTGGACTTCGAGCGGTCTTGCTGGTCCTTTCTCGGTCGACGGTTGAAGATGGGTCGATTCGAAGCACGCATCGGTCCGTCACGGTGGCGGAAGACCGACACGATATGTCTTCATTACGAGGCCTCTCGATTACCGGGCCCCATCAAAGGGTTGCTCTATGACGAGGTCAAACCGCTGAGCGACTCACTCTGTTTGGGGCTTGGAGGAATCAACAAATCCGAAGGGCGCGGCGAGTGCTTCTATTTCGCCTTGTCGCGTTGAGTAGTCGCGCAACAGGGGTGGCTGGTGAGGCCAGCTCCAGCGTTCGGTTGTGAAACGCGCGTGGCTTCGGACGTTTCCTTTCGAGACGACAAATCTCATCCTCGACCAAGGATATTCGCGTCGCGTGTGCTGGCATGATTCGTGTGTGCGTTTGTGATCAGGAGGCGCACACATGATTCATCAACAAGAGACGTTTGACTACCTGGAGCCCTGGTACGCGATGCTGATGTCGCGAACACCCCAGGACGACCTCAACGAGAGCATCACCGAGCTGTTGCAGCTAGAAGTCATCACAGACTCGGTGTCGCGCATGCGGTTGGAGCGTTTGCTGATCAACATACGCGACGCGCTACTGCAGCGAAACTTGGAGCTGCGCAACGTTGATGGCCGCGATAACGGCTATCTCGGTGAGCGCGTTGGTCGAATCGTCGCGCGTGCCGATCGGCTTGCTGAGCGCATCATCGTTCTGCTAGCGCGTCTTGACACGATTCCGCTGCGGGACATCGATGGCAATCTGAGCCCGCTGTTGATCGACCTCGAAAACTACGCAGAAGCCGAGAGCTCGCTTGACCAAGCGTTTGCCTATGCGGTGTGAAGCGCGCGTAAAGGACGTGTCGATTCGTGCACAATACGACACAGCTGGTTGCACACAACAACGCACATCTGCTGCGCCAACCAGCCGAATCACCGTTGCCCACGTCGCGGCACGATCTCTGCAAGAATCATCAACTGGCGCGAGGCCCCTCCTCGGGGAGGCGAGAGGGGTCGCGCGTCGGCCAATTCGATGACTTCAACCGGGAGGACGGGTTGGGGTGAAAGGTGCGCTGCGGGCGCACAGTTCAAGTCCAAGCACTTGCGGTGGGACCATGAGTATTGTCGGCAACCAAAAGATTCTCGTCGTCTGTGACGACCCGAGGTTGCATCAAGCGCTCAGTGCAGGTCTCCGAGAAACAGGCTTCGGGATTTTCGAGCCAGCACGCACGTCGGAAGGCAGTCGTCCGAGCGCGATAGTCTTGGCAGTTGGTGGATCGCGACAAGGGTTGGGCCCCGCCCGCGTGAGCCTGCTGCGGCGTTGTAATCCGGGGACCGCCATCGTGTTGGTGGTAGGCCGGTGCGATGCCGAGGCGATCGTCGAGCTACTTCGGGCGGGCGCGTTCGACTACGTTTGCGAGCCGGTAGACTTTGACGAGCTCGCAGCCACCATCAACGTGGCGCTCGAGGCTTCGTGGCCGCCGCAGCGCCTCGAATCGTTGCTGCCCGGAGCGCGCAATCCTGAAGGTCTGGTGGGCGACTCGCCGCCGATGCAGGCCGTCTACAGTCAGATCGAGAAGCTCAGCAATACTGACATTGCAGTGTTGATCAATGGCCCTAGTGGCTCGGGCAAAGAGCTGGTGGCCCGCGCGATCCATCGGGGCAGCACGCGAAACGAAGCGAAGTTGGTCAGCGTGAACTGTGCCGCGATTCCCGAGGCCCTTCAGGAGTCGGAGTTGTTCGGGCATGAGCGCGGCGCGTTCACCGGTGCGATACAACGTCGCGCGGGCAAATTCGAGCTGGCCAATGGTGGTACGTTCTTCCTCGACGAGGTTGCTGAGCTCGGCCCCAAGCTCCAGGCGAAACTGCTACGGGTGCTTCAAGACCGGCGCGTCCATCGCCTGGGCGCCGCCGTGCCGATCGAGACCGACTTTCGCCTCATTGCCGCGACACACAGAGACTTGAGGGAGCAAGTTCGTGCTGGTCGCTTCCGGGAGGACCTGTACTACCGCATCGCTGCTTACCAACTCGATCTGCCACCGCTGTCGGCTCGAAAACAAGACATCCCCGACCTGGTCGCACACTTCATTGCTCAGGCGACCGCCCCGTCCGCTACGCACGGGCTGCAGCTATCCGACGCCGTCATCGAAGTTCTGCAAGCCTATCCCTGGCCGGGCAATGTGCGCGAGCTCCAGAATGCCGTGAAGTATGCGCTCATCCATTGCGCGAACGGCGAGCTCAGACCAAGTCATCTTCCACGCTTCGTCCTCGAAGGTGTGGTGCTCCAACAAGGCGAGCAGCCAGCCGCAGAGTTGGCAGATGGGGTTTGGTTGCGTGACGGGATGTCCCTTGCCGAGCTCGAGGCGGCAGCCATATCGCGAGCACTCAGTCGTCACAACGGTCGCCGCAAAGCGGTGGCTCAGGAGCTGCGTATCGGCCGCACGACGCTCTATCGAAAGCTCCAGAAATACGCCCTCGAGCATCTGGTGGATCGTCCAGCTGGCGCTTCGCGGTCGAGGGCGGGCATCGCAGTCGATGGGTCTACCGCAGTCGATGGGTCCGAGAGTAAGGGGAGAACACCATGAGTATCGAGCAACACTGGGTCGAGGAGTTGGAATCGAAGAGAAGCTCGTCGGTTCAGCTGGTCGTGAGGGAACGGCACGCGCCAGAGAGTCAGCTGCCCCTACCCGGCGGGGCGATGAGTCTCAGTGAGCAGGTCGGCCGCAATGGCCCCTTCGATGAGGCCCAAGCGGTGGGGTGGGTGATGCGCTTGGCCCGCGCCGTCGAGCAAATGCATGAAGCTGGCGATGTACACGGCAGCATTTCTGCCGAGAGCGTCATGACGGGAGGGCGCGATCCACGTTGCTGGGCCGTGCTCAGAAGGCATGCACCGAGCCCCTACGGGTATCGCTGTCCGGAGCGTCTCGCCGGCGGAGGCAGGTCGGCTGCCGACGACACCTGGGCCTTGGCGGTCACGCTGTTCTATTTGCTGACCAGCCGCTTGCCCTTTCCTGGCTCTGATGCTGATGAGGTCCGCGCCGTCATCGAGAAGGAAGGCGTGCCACCGATTGGGCTGTGCGATTCCTCGCTGCGCCGCCTCATCGAAAGCGCGTTGCAGCAGCGCATCAGCCAACGCTTGCTCTTGGCGTGGTGCTTCAGAGTCGCGCTCGAGGGCTGCATTGAGACGACTGCGGGTTTGCCAGCGTTGCAGCGACACCCCTGGCCGCCGCCAACCGATGGGATCCACTTGCCGACTTCGCCCAAGAGCACGCGCCCACCGGTTTCGAGCTCATCCCAGTTGTCGGCCATGCTCGACGAAGCCAAGACCATCGACTGCGAAGCGGTCGAGGCTCCGCTCGATCCGCTAACCAGGGTCGCGCCACAAGGGCGCCGCCTATCCAAACGTGCTCGCGCGTCCGAGGCACTCGAGCAACTGCGGCGCGCGGATCGTGTCCGTGAAGGCACACGCTCATCTCGGGGCAAGGCGCGCCGTGAGCGAAGCGACAAGGTACGCCGTGCGGACCGCAACGTAGCGCCTTCAAAGTCTGTCCGCGCCATCGCCAAGGCCATCGAGCAAACGCTATCGCGTCCGGCTCAGTAATGAAGAACGACCTGGTCGTCTGCAAGTCCGGCTCTACAGGTGACCTCTTCAATCAGAAACAAGGGTTCTGTAAGGCAACAGCGTCCGCTGACTCGCCTGGGGTCTGGGAGCATCCTCGGGGATCGCTGGGTCATCGATGGGAGGCTCGGCAGGGGGGGGATGGGATGGGTGCTCGACGCCCACCATGCGACCATCGGCAAGCGGGTAGCGATCAAAATCATGCGCGCAGGGCCGTTTCGAGATCGTGCTTCGCGGGGGCGTTTCATCGCTGAGGCACAGACCGCCGCTCTGGTCCATCATCAGAACGTGGTTCAGGTTTTTGACCTCGGCTTTCTCGCGGATGGACGGCCCTATTTCGTCATGGAGATGCTCGAAGGCATCACCTTGGCTCAGCTGCTGCGCCGGGGGCTCCGGTTCGATGAGATCTGTGAGCTGGCCATGCAGATCGCCGATGGCTTGGGGGCCATTCATGGCGTGGGCATGGTTCACCGCGATCTCACACCAGCCAACATCATGGTCGTTCCGGGTAGCGGGCCGCTCGGACGCTGCAAGCTCTTCGACTTCGGTATCGCCCGGCCGGTCGCCCCGAGACGGCGACGTCTCACGCCGGCGGGTGATGTCATGGGAACGCCAACATTCATGGCGCCTGAGCAGTGCTTGGACCAACCGATCGATACGCGTGCGGACATCTACGCTTTTGGGGTGGTGCTCTACAACATGGCCACCGGCACGATTCCCTTTGGGCGCCACGACGCCGACCGCGGTCGGATCATGCTCTCCCACGTGCGTGATCCGGTTGAGCGGATTGAGCAGTTGACGAGCGGCGAAGCCTGCCCGCCCGCGTTCGCTATGCTGGTTGGTCGCTGTTTGGCCAAGCGCCCCTTGGACCGTTACCAGCGGATTGAGACCGTGCGCGATCAGCTATTCAACATGCGGTTGCTAGCGCGGTTGACAAAGCCGCCCTCGGGCGTCGCGTCCGCGGGTGCGTTTGGGTACCAATCCGAAATGGTCATCCAGACCGGCGGCTCGAATCGACTGGGCAATCGAGCCAGCTCGCTGCATTGTTACGAGGAGGTCCCCCCATCCGGGTAGTGAGCCGGTGCTGGGGTCAATCCTTCTTGCTAGGCTTCTTTCGTGCTCGCCCGTCGACTTTGCCATCGGCGGCGTCGATTTGCTTGATCAGCTTGCGCAGTCCAGGCCCGTCCAATGCGCCGGTCGATTCCAAATGCACAAACAGCGCCTCAGTCACGAGCTCTACGCGGTCCATTCGGTCACGCAGGCGCAAATGTGCTTGCTTGAGCTTCTCGAGCCTCAGCTCGACGCGGTCGACTTCCTACTGCGATACTGCATCCCATTTGGCGGCCGCTTTTGTGTGTTGAATATCGCGCAACGCGCTGCGCATGTCCTCGAGCTAGGCCC
>CAZRGL010000243.1:0-15162 GCA_964599485.1 uncultured Polyangiaceae bacterium | reverse complement strand
GTGTTCAAGACTTTGGTGTTCCGAGGCGATCGTCACGGCGTGGGGCTCGCCGTAGCACGACCAACAAGCCGGCCATTACGCCACGGTGCGAGCGTTTGCCACGCAAGGAGGTCGACAATGCATCAAGTGTCGAAACCTCCCGTCGTCCCGATCTCGCATCGTCCTCGGGATGTTGGCTGACGGTAGCAGCGGAAACTGCATCACCTTGTACCTTGTCGCCTGAATAGGATTCGGCTGCGCGCTCGGTTATATCCGTGGCGAGGTCGTCGGTCAGCCCCACCATGTCGAAACCGCTCGGGATCTCTCCCGGCGAGCTACCAGCAGCCTCAGGAAGCGATGGATAGGATGGCTCGGCATCGGCTGAGCCTAGGCCCACCAACGTGAACTGGGTATCTTCCAGGGCTTCGGAGAACGCGCGGGCCATCTGCTCGGCGGAGTCGAAGCGCAAGGCGCGCTCGGTCTTCAAGGCGCGCACGAACCATTGATCGAGTGCCGGGGTCAACGTCGGTTCGACCGCACTGGGCATTCGGAACGCACCCTTGCAAATAGCGATGCTGAGCGCAGTAACGGTCTCTCCCATGAATGGGCGAATCCCGGTGAGCGCCTCGTAAACCACTACGGCCAACGGCCACAAGTCGGCTCGAAAGTCGACGTTCTTGGTGCTGAGCAGCTGCTCTGGGCTCATGTACTCGGGCGTCCCCATGACCAGATCAGTCCTGGTCAGCGCCTTGTCGGAAGGCGCTTGCGCCGTCTTGGCGATGCCGAAGTCGAGCACTTTGACAAACAGCTCGTAGCCGGACTCGACCAGAAAGATGTTGTCGGGCTTGATATCACGGTGCACGACGCCGATGGAGTGAGCGGCGGTGAGCGCCTGGGCAACCTGAGACAAGATGAGACCAGTCTCACGCAGGTTGAGTCGCTTGCTGCGCTCGAGCCGCTGACCCAGGTTCTCTCCCTTGAGCCGCTCCATGACGATGTAGGGCAGGCCGTCGTCAGTCAGACCATGATCGAGCACTTGCACGATGTGCGGACTGCTTATCTTGGCGGCTACCGCGGCCTCGCGCTTGAAGCGTTCGGCGAGAGTCGGATCCTTGGCGAGAAGCTCGGGGGCGAGGAACTTCACCGCCACCTCGTTATCGAGCGAGAGATGGTCGGCAAGCCACACGCTCCCCATCCCTCCCTGCCCCAGGATCTCCGTGAGACGCACTTTTGGCGTCACCATCATCCCCGGCCTTGGGAGGCTAGGAGTTCCGGCGGAATCCGAGCTTCTCGAAGGCACGAAACGAAGCTAACAGATCGCACGGGCTGGGGCGACCAGGTCGGAGCATCGTGTGCCTCGCCGGCCGCGGCGGCTAGAGTCGCTCTCATGTCGAGCTCGAACCACCGGGACAGGATTCTCCAACGGCGTCGCGCCCTTCTCATGGGATCTGCCTTGGCAGCATTGAGCGGTTGCCCCGCGGAGCAACCGGTCAGCACGCCACCAGTTGGCACCCAGCCGGTGGTGTCTGTGACGCCGCACGGTGGACCACTACCCGCGACGAGCGCAACCGCGGATGTGCGCCCCTCGGACGTGCCGGGACGGCCCAAAATCCCTCCGCTCGACGTGCCCGAGGGAATTGGCAAGCAGGCCAAAGGAGCCTACGAGCGGCTCGCCTCGCGTGTTCCGACGATCCACACCGAGCTCGACGGCGCCGCAAAGCTGCTCGCGACCGTTTGCGCCATCGACGAGGACCAGTGCCAGACGCACTGGCGCACCATCGCCAAGCACCTGGAGCAGGCCCGAAACGCGTACGGCAGAATGGGCCCACGTTGTTCTGGCAGCTCAGCTATCGCAAAACAGTTCGAGGCCCGATTGCAGGCTCACGACAAGGTCATCCGGCGTCGACTGACAAAGCTCGAAGAAGTCATCGCCAAGCAGCTGGCGGACGATGCGCAACGCAAGAAATTCCAAGAGCACAAGTCAGCTGTCGCGATACCCCAACCCTGCCTGAAGTACGCTTGCAAAGACTGGTAGCATCCGGCTTCGGCCTTGAGGCGGTTGCGTCAGAAATGGGCCGCGAGCTTCGCGCGCGACAACTAGTCCACGTCGTGCATCACCAGGTGCATGCTCTGCATCACAAGGGCACGCCGTACATTGGCTGGGGTGCAGGATCGGGCGCCATGTAGTCAGGCGTGGGGCCTGGATCGACCGGCTTGGTCTCGGTGGGCGCTGGCGGCGGCGATGGTGTCGTGCTCGTTTCGGTGGGTGCTGGCTTCGGCTCCACCGTTTCGGTGGGCGCCGGAGTGACCGTGGTGGGCTTGCTACCCGAGCAGCCAACCAGACCCAGCCCTAGGGCGGCGACGAGCACTGAGCCGCCGACTGGCAGCGCTCGCGACGAACGGCGCGGAAGCTTCAGACGTCCCTCGTCGATATCTTCGATGATCTGGTGCAGCACGGCCCGCATTTCACGATCTGTCATCTCGACAACCTCATACCGCAAACCAAGGCGGTCGTCATACAGGCGCCGCGCGCGATAGCGCAAGAACTGCGTCGTCATTCTGGGCTGACCGCCGCCGAGTCAGCGGCAGCGGTAGCCTGCGGTCTGATCGAATTTGCAGACCATATCGTCGCAACAGTCCAGATCGACGCAGTATTCGCCATATTCAGCGCAGTCTGCGCATCCCAGCGAGCTTGCGTTGACAAAGAATGCGCAGGCCATCAGACCCAGCAGTGAGAGGGCTTTACGGACGGTCGGCATGAGGCCGGGCTATCAGCGTCATGCGCAAACGTCAACACCGCGGCCACGAGCCCGGCAAGCCGCCGGATATGCGCGGATATTGCATGTCGAAAAGACCTTAAATTCTTTGTCACAAACTGGCGTTTTTGCTCAGAAGGCCCATGTTATTTATATGGCAGACCTACGGAAAATCCATGCGTACATGACCAGTGGTCGCCGGGTTGTCCTCGACGATGGAACTACCGGGCGCATTTCGCGCTTGGACACGACGTTCCCCGATTGCCGCACCATCGCCCTGTTGTGGGCTGAAGGCGACGATGGGCCCGTCAAATGCAAGGTCGACGTCCAACGAATTGTCGGCTTGCCGGAACCCCAGGCCGCTGCCTGAGCGCGCGTAAGACAGAATAGCTGAGCCCTGCTCCGATGTAGGAGTGTGAACCACAAGGTGTTGCATTCCGAATACGGTTAGACGGGACGGGTGCGCTCGGTGGCTGCAAGTCGCTGATATTACTGGGCGCTGAGATGGTCCTCGCGGTGGCCCCCGCTTTGCTCTCTCAAGGCAACAACGGGAACGGCTCGACCCATTTCTTGTGAGGATCACTTAAGTAATGAAATTTATTAAACTTACTGTCTCTTTTTCCATCCTTTGCGCAGCAACAGCCCTCGCCAGCCCCACAGACGCATACGAGCTGCGACCAGGCGGCAACAACTCAGGAGTCGTGAGCGGTCTCGGCGCCGGTCTGAAAGATCTCGGCGTCGAGAGCATCTTCGTGGTCGGCTACGACAAGGTTGGTGACGCCGATGGCCAACTGCGCGCGACGGTGGTGGGCTCAGCGGCGTTCAACTACTTCTTGTTGAAGAACTTCAGTCTCGGCTTGAGCGCAGGGGTGCTCTACAAGCACGCTTCACAAGGCGACCTATCTGGCAGTGATCTGGGGGGGATCGCTACGGTCAACGCTGCCTACAACGTGCCGCTCGGCGGCGGTCTGTTCCTCCGGCCGATGTTGGGCGCTGGGGGCTTCTATACGAAGCGCGACGCGACCGTCCCTGCCCTCGATCCTGACGACCTCATTCGTTCGACGGTAGCGGGGGGCGTCGGGCGTGCGGGCCTTGGACTCGCCTTCTACGCCAGCCCCCGCTTCATGCTGCGAGCAGGCCCCGAGGCGGTGGTCCAATTCGGCACCAACTCCCCCGCCAAGCCGGAGCATGGCGACGCTCAGAGCTTCGCAGGAGTCGATGCCGCCTTCTCGGTCAGCATGAGCTACGTGTTCTGAGCACGAGCCGCTCGCCGCGACTGCCACGGGCAGGCTTCGGCTTGCCCGTGCTCCGCGGAATCAGATCTTGGAGCGCGTAACGAGCACTGACAAATCTCCGCCTTGTGAGGGAACAGCGGCCTGCCCTCGCGCATCGATCAGTGGCTTGGCCGCAGGTGGCAAGCCATAGACGACATCCAGAAGCTCGATGGGATGCTCCTCGGCGTCATCACCGAACTGCAGCTCGAGTCGAAGACCCTCGGGGGGCACCGAGAGCAGCACGTACAGTTTGTGATCCGGCCACCAGGCGTTGTGCAAACGGCGCATCGCCAACGGATAGTCGCCGAGCTTGACGCCCCACAACGCGACCGAGGCAGGAACGATCAGGCCCATGACGTGCGCTCCGCGGCGCGACCGAAGTTGGGCGAAGACGCGACGACGGACGTACTGGTCCTGCCCGAGCTCGACCTTGAGGGACACGAGCGTCGGCGGACGCGCGTCCAGAGCCGGCGCCGGTCCCACCATCACTTTCCTCACCCCAAGCCAGCGAAGCGGTGAGGCCTGTAATGGTCGTAGTCCCGCGGCCTCGCGCAAGGGCTCGCCAATCGTTCCCCAGCTGGCATCGACTAGCCACTGGGCAGGCGCGGGGGCGGCGCGTTGAACGTGCGCAATGCTCATGCGCTGCGGACTCGCCGCGCTGTATGCCGGAACTGCCGCCGCCAGCAAGGTAGCGCCAACCAACAGGGCACCACCAAACGCGCAGGGCCACCACCGCTGGCGAGCCGCCTGCATCTCGGCAAGCACCGGCATGACGGTCAGCAATGGCAGCACGGTGGCGGCAACGATTCCCGGATGCGCCTCGACACCTACCGCGATGCGCAAACCATGGGCAACACGTAGCCACATCAGCGCAGCGATGGCTGCGGGCGAGAGGGCTACGAGCCAATGCGACCAGCCGCTGGTCTCCTCGAAAGGCTTCAGAACCAGCGCCGCAACCAATCCGGCAATCCCAGCGGCGAGCGCGGGCACGACGAACAAGTGACTCGCTGGCGGAAACAACACAGCTACGACCACTGTCACCACCGCCCAGAGGCCGAAGATCCCGTGGTAGCGCACCCAAAGTGGATAGCGCCGCGCCACCAAAGCTGCTGCCAACGCAACGCCAACGAAAGAAGCAGCCCACAGCGCCAACGTCGCTGGCCACGGATGAGCCTGCCAGGGCAACCGCGCGCTCGAGGTCGCTCGCAGCAGGCCTACGACCGAGAAGCCGGCAGCTAGGGCGACCACGACGAGCGGCACGACGACTCCAGCGCACAGCGCCATCGCGCCCCACGAAAAGTCGGACGTCTTTTGCGCGTGTCGCCAAGCCGAGCCGGCGAGTAACAGCAACGCAAGCAAGGCCAACCACTTGGTCCACGCCGCGGGCCACCACAGCAGCGTCACGCCGAGCACGTCAAACCAGACCGCTTGCTCGACGTCTTGGTCGGAGTGCTTGCTGAACGGTTTGGCGCGACTGAGCGGCACGTCACCAGCGGCCAGAGTGCGCACCATCTGCAGGGCGTTCTGTCCCTGATGCTGAACGCTGGCTGGGCTCAGGTTGGCGAGACTGTCACGCGGCGTGTGGTAGTGGGCGACCTCGTCGATGAAACCGAAGTTGAAGCCGGCCAGACCCCGTCTGCGAAACACCGTCAAATCGGTATCGTTGGGAAGACGCTCGTAG
Source organism: uncultured Polyangiaceae bacterium (assembly GCA_964599485.1). Taxonomy (GTDB): domain Bacteria; phylum Myxococcota_A; class Polyangia; order Polyangiales; family Polyangiaceae; genus JAPYTK01. Next base: position 9,472 of record CAZRGL010000243.1, on the reverse strand, counting down.
ACAGCGCTGAACAGCGAGCTGGTCGTCGGGCGCGACAGACCGCGCGCCATGGCTCGCACCAAGGCAATGTTGCCGCGGCTCATCTCGAACATCATGCTGGCGCCCGAGCTGCCGCGAGCCTCGACGTTGACGACGACGCCGATCTTCTTGGCGAGAGGATGGTCCCGCATGAACACGCGGGCGCCCAGCAAGCCGGCCTCCTCGCCGTCATCCAAGAGCAAAACCACAGTGCGCTTCAAGGGCGCAGAGCGCTTGAGCGCCCGGGCAACCTCGAGCAGCGCGGCCACGCCAGCACCGTCATCACCTGCCCCGGGGCCTGCTGCGACCGAATCATAATGAGCCGCGAGGAGCACCGCATCAGCAGCTCCAGGTGCCGTGCCGGGCAGCTCGGCGATGATGTTGACGACCTCGGTCGTCGCGCCGTGCGCGCTTGCAAGACCACGCTGCAGCTCGGGGCTGTAGCCAAGGGTCTTCAGATGCTCGACCAAGCGCTGACGCAGACGCTTGTTGGCGGGACTGCCAACTGGGTGAGGCTTGCCATCGGCTAGCAAACCGCGCAGCACGTCGAGGGCGCGCTCAGCGCTGAAGCGTTCAGCAGCCGCTGACTTGGCCACCGCCGCCGGCGGCTCGGCTCGCCACAACATCAACGCCGTTGCCCCCACCAGAAGGAACAACACCAAGGCCAATGGGCGCAGCTGGTGCCGCGCGCTGGGCGACGCAGGCTGGTTCATCGAACGGTCCATTCGCTCATGCTTGAACGCGGCATCATACCTGCCACAATGCGCCCGTGTTGCCTTCCGATTTGTCCGCGCTGATCTTCGACATGGACGGCCTGATGGTCGACAGCGAGCCTCTGTGGTGGAGCGTCGAGCGCGCACTTGCCGCCGAGCACGGCAAAGAGTGGTCCGACGCGCTCGCCCAGCAATGCGTTGGCACCGGCTTGCCCAACACCATCGCCACGATGCGCTGTGAGCTGGGCATCGTCATCGAAGTCCGGCAAGGCGTCGACTGGCTGGTCGCCGAGTTCATCAAACGAAAAGCCGAGCTCGAGCTCAAGCCTGGCTGCGAGGAGCTGGTGGCGGCGGCGCGGGCAGCGGGCGTGCGCACGGCGGTGGCTTCCTCTTCAACCCCCGAGCTCATCGACGCGGTGCTGAACCGTTTCTCGATGGCCGATCAGTTCGATGCGGTCGTGAGCGGCGAGTCCGTTCCCAACCCCAAGCCCGCCCCCGACATATTTGTGCAGACCGCCAAAGCGCTCGGTGCGCCGAGCTCGGCCTGTGTGGTGCTCGAAGACTCGCTGGCAGGCGTTCAGGCGGGGCGGGCCGCTTCGATGGCCGTGATTGCCGTGCCAGAGCGCGAGCCCGAGACGTTCAGCGAGCTGACCGCGCACATTGCCAAAGATCTGTTCGAAGCGCGCGGCATGCTCGCGTTATGACAGCACCGGCTCGATCGGTGTGGCCGTTAAACGCCAGAAGCGCGCCATGAGCGCCAGCGCCACCGCGCTCAAGCCGCCGCACAGCCCCCACCACAAGCCAACGCCACCCCAGTGCGCGTAGAAGGCGAGCCAAATGCCCAGGGGAACGCCGATGCCATAGTGGCCGATCAAGTTGAACAGCAGCGGCACACGCGTGTCGCCAGCCCCGCGCAAGGCGCCTCCGCCAACCACCTGCAAACCGTCTGAGACTTGGAACACAGCCGCCACCATCAACAGGGGCGTGGCAGCTTCGATCACGCTGACCTTGTCGGTGAGCACCGAAGCAAGCAGCGCCGGCATCAACACCAGCGCCAGGGCGCATGCCGCCATGAAGATCGCCGAGGCCGTCAGCGCGGCAAGCCCTGCCCGCCGCGTCCCGGCCTGATCGCCCCGACCGACTGCGCTGCCAACTCTCACCGAAGCTGCCGCGCTGATGCCCAGCGGCACCATGAAGGTCGCCGAGGCCAGCGTCATGGCCACCTGATGGGCCGCAGCGTCGAGCGTGCTCAGCTTCGCCATCAGGATCCCCGCGAGACTGAACACGCCCACCTCAGCGAGTCGTTGCAGGCCAGACGGAAATCCAATTCGGGCGGTGAGGCGAATTCGAGATGGTTGCGGGCGGCGACGAAACTTGGCGCTGATCGGATCCAAGCGAACCGCCCAAGCGACCACGCCGGTTTGCAGCAAGCTGACCGCAGCGCTGGTGAACCCTGCTCCGGCAACGCCCAGTGCGGGCATTCCTACTGCGGGCAAACCGAAGCGCAGTAGCCCCGCATCGCCGAACACCAACAGCCAGTTGAGCGGGAGGTTGAGCAAGTTGGCGGCCACCACGGCAACCACGATGGGACGGGTGCGGTGGCGCGCCTGCAAGTAGCTACGCAGAACCGTGAGCACCATGTAGGCCGGCAGCCCGAGCAAGCGGGCGTGCACATACTCGGAAGCCAGACGCGCTGTAGCAGGCTCGATGTCGATGAAACGAAGCGCGTCGGCCGCCAGTGAGGTGGCCACCAGCAGCGGCATGGTTACCAGCGCAACCAACCACAACCCTTGCCACATGTCGCCGCGCGCCCGACCTGGCTTGCCAGCGCCGAGCGCTTGAGCGATGAGCGGATCGAGCCCTTGCACCAAGCCGACGCCGAACAGCAGGAAGGTGAAGAAGAGCGCATTGCCGACACCGACTGCGGCGAGCTCCTGCTCACCGAGGCGACCCACGACGGCAGTATCGACCGCGCCGAGCAGAACCATACCGAGATGGGCAGCAGCTATCGGCGTAGCCAACAAGACCAGCTGGCGAAGCTCGGACGCGAAGTTATCCCCGGATCGACCCAAGGCGCGCGACGGTAGCAGCCCGCGGCACAAGGGACGCGAAGTTATCCCCGGATCGACCCAAGGCGCGCGACGGTAGCAGCCCGCGGCACAAGAAACCTAGGCAGGTCGATCAGCCGGCACCCGAAAGACGTGGCGCCACACCGGGTAGCTCCAGCTCACGAACACCACGAAGCTGATGACAGCGCGAACACCTATCGCACCGAGCCAGCTCAACTCGGCCTGCTGGGCTACCCAATCGAACATCAGGCCGTTGAGACCGAGAGCGACCACCTCGGTGATGGCAAACAACGTGACTTGACGCTTCAGCGAGCCGGCAGCTGCGTCGAAGGCAAAGTGCCGGTTGCCGAAGAACTGGATGAGCCCGCCGGCCAGCAACGCAGGCACGTTGGCGGCGCGATCACTGAGGCCGAGCAAACCTACCAACAGGGCGAGCACGCCCAAGTCGACCAGGCTCGCTGCCGCCCCGGTCATCAGCGATCGCGCGAAGGTGATCAGCCGTGACAGGGCGTGCGGCCGCCGTTTCGAGTCCACTTGCTGCATGTCATCAAGCTGGAGCAAGACTGTTGCCAGCATCGCGCTGGTCTAGATTTCGGGGAGTTGGCAAGGCATGTCGGACTTTCGACGCGCGTCAGCCCATTCGCAGTGCGCGCGCTCATTCGCTGCGTTCGTGCGAGCCCGAATTATTCACCAAACAGCCACGAGTGCTTTGGAAGCAGCGGATTCGCGTGCTTACGAAGTGCTCGCGGTGACGCGGTGGATAATTCGGGCTAAGCACCTGCCTCGAAGAATGTCTCAAGCTGAGCCCGAGCCTATCTCAGAGGCGCCGCCGAACAGCGCCTACCGCGAGAAACGCGCCCTTCCGCTCGTGCTGTTTGTCGCCACAGTGCTGTCGGTTTTCGTGGCCGGATCGATGCAGACCTACCCAGCCGGCTGGGATGTGAGCGTCTGGGGCGTCCTGCGCAACTTACCGAGCGGCTGGAGCTTTGCCGTGCCGTTGATGGCCATCCTGCTCAGCCATGAGTTCGGGCACTACTTTGCCGCTCGCTACCATCGCGTGCCCGCGTCGCTGCCCTTCTTCATTCCTCTGCCGGTGTTGAGCCCTTTCGGAACCATGGGCGCGGTCATCTCGATGCCCGAGCGGATCCGCTCACGCAACGCGCTGCTCGACATCGGGGCTGCGGGACCGCTCGCCGGCCTGGTGGTGGCCATCGTGGTGCTGTGCTTGGGCCTCGCTGAATCTGAGATCATCAAACCCAGCGGCGGCATGCTCGAGGGCCAGTCGCTGCTGTATTGGGGCGTCAAGCGTCTGGTGCTCGGTCCGATGCCTGCAGGCCACGACGTGATGTTGAGCCCCATGGCTTTTGCAGGCTGGGCTGGCTTGCTCGTAACCGTGCTCAACCTCATTCCAATCGGACAGCTCGACGGCGGGCACATTTGCTACGCCCTGTTCGGACCGACCCAAGATCGGGTTGCGCGCGTGGTCCACTACGCCCTGCCTCTGGTGTTCCTCTACAACTACATCCGCTTCGGGCGCATCGAGCCTGGCATCGTTTGGCTGGTTTGGTTCGTGCTGCTGGCGGGGATGACACGCGCGACGGGCGGAAACCACCCGCCAACGGAGCCAGGGGAGCTGAGCAAAGGGCGCCGCAGCGTGGCGGTTGCTTGCATGCTGATCTTCGTGCTGCTCTTCATGCCGACGCCCATGCGCGAAGGCGATCCAGGCCTCATCGAAGAAGTGCTCGGTCCGCTACTTCAACGCGCGGCCTTCTAGAGCCGGAGGGCTCACGCGTTTTGCAGCTTGTTGCGCAAGGCTTCGCAAACGGGAGGCGGAGCGTAGCGGCTCACATCGCCGCCATGGCTGGCTATTTCGCGCACCAGGGAAGCCGTGATGAACGCGTGCTTGTTCGAGGTCGGCAAAAAGACCGTCTCGATATCGGGAGCCATGTCGGCATTCGCGTGCGCAATCTGCAGCTCGTACTCGAAGTCCATGGTGTGGCGCAGTCCTCGAATGACGATCTGAGCCCCAATCTCTTGGCAATGCTGAATGAGCAGGCCCGAGAAAGAAGCAATCTCGAGATTGGCTATCGAGGCGGTGCTTTTGCGCAACAGCTCGAGCCGCTCTTCCACAGTGAAGAGGGCCTTGCGTGTCGGATGGATTCCAACCGCCACGACAACTCGATCGAAGAGCTTCGATGCGCGGCGCACGAGGTCGAGGTGCCCTAGCGTTACCGGATCGAAACTGCCGGCGTAGATTGCCAATGTCGCGTGTCCGGTCATGACTAGAAATTGAGCTTTCCGCCTGCGCCGGGAGCGGGCCGCGATGCCGGCGGTCCCCTTGGAGCTGCGCCCGGCGGCATTACGAGTGGGGGCGCTGTCGGTATGGATGGCACACCGGCAGGTCGTTGCGGCGGGCGCGCGCCCGGGATGGCAGGCAGTGGCGGGAGCTTCTGGCGAGAAGCTGGCGGCACCGGTGGGATCTGTTCGACCCACAACACCCGTCCACCATCTGAAAACGTCAACCGGAAGGGCTGCAAGAGCGCCGCGCCAAGGGCGCCGTCGATGTCGATGTTGAGCTCCTTTTCGAGTCGCCCGAAGGGTGCACCATAAATCGCTTCGACCTGTGGCAAGGGGAACGCCCCAAGCTTCATCAGGGGGATGGCGCCTCCACGCAACATGCCGTCAGGACCCTTACCGAGAACGGGAAGGGTGGCCGCGTCGATACCAGCCTTTCTCCAGCCTTCCAGATCGAGAGCAACGCGATGGCGCATGCTGGTGTCGACCAGAAGTGAAGCCATTTGCTCTCGCTCGGCACCGAGCGCACTGCCCAGAATCATGCCGCCACCACGCAGGTAGTAGACGTCGACCCGACTGGCCATTGGCGGCGGAGGGGGAATGAAGTTGCGCGCCACGAACTGGCGGCCGCGATGGTCCATCGTGGCGTTGAGGTGGCGCAGCAAATTGGCGCCGAGCAGCGCCTTGATCGGAGCGCCCAACTCACGTGACAAAGCGGACAAGTCGCGCGTCAGCGCGGGAACATCCTTGACCTCCAAACGTTGTCCAAAGCGCAACGAAACCCAACTAGGCTCACGTCGCGTGGCGCTGTCGAGCATCACTTCTGGCGTGCCCGTTGCGATCAGTGCGAGCGCTTTTTCGCCGTCGATCTCGAGTGGAACCACGAAAAAGGGTTGCCCTGGCGCAACGCGGGCCATTTGCACCGAGACCACCCGCCCTACCGTCGTCGATATCTCGAACGGTCGCCGCCCCGTGCCCCTGCGCGCCAGCTTGGTGATCTCTCGCGCCCAAGGGTCGTTGACCTCGGGATCGGTCAATAGCTGCTCGAGCTGGTCGGCCGCTCGCTCGAGCTCGCCCTTGTACCAATACGCTCGCCCTAGCAGAGCTGAAGCCGCGGTCCCCTTGACGTTCTTGAGCTGCTGCAGAACCTCATCGAACTCGAGTCGCGCGAGCGATGCCCGGGCCACGAGCAACTTGACCTCGTCGTCTTCTGGCACGAGCTCGAGCGCCTGACGTGCTGATTCATAGGCTGCATCGATGGATGCGCGTTGAAACTCGCCAAGCGCTCGCTGGAACCACTTTTCTGCACGAGGCGGACGCGGGGTGCGCACCGGACCCGTGGGCGGGCAGCCGGCGAGCAATAGCGCACACAGCGCAAGTATGAAAAAACACGGGTTTGTCAGGCTGGGCGCGCGCCAGGCGGCCCAACTGCTGAGGGTGTCCGGGCGTCGCCGCCTCCACGAGGATCTGTGCACAAGGCTCATCGCGCGCTGCTCGGCTTGTTATCGTTGACCAACTCGAAAGTGAGAATGCGATCCGCGCGCAGCTCTCGGCGGCCTCGCGAGTGCTGCAGATAGCCGAGAACAAGCGGGGGGTCGAGGTCCGTTCGCACCTTCGTCACATGAAACTTGAGTTGCTGGGGCCCGCTACCGGAGGAGCGGTACAACAGCTCCGCCGGCAGACGCAGCTCTGCGGCACGTTTGGCTGCAGCGATGATCTCAGGCCGCGGGCGGCGGTCCTTCTGGGCCATGGACCACAGCTGCCTAGGGCTCGTGGGGCGTAGTTGCTGGCAAATTTGCTGGAAAACCCCACGAAGCACACGCACGTCGTGGTCGGCGCGGTGGCGAATTTCATAAGCGATCCCAAAGGCCTCTGCCAACGCCGCCAAGCCGTGACGGTCTCTGCGGAACGCACGCCGAGACAGGGCCAAGGTATCGAGGAAGTGCGGGCACCCCCAGCTGATCCCAGCTCGGGCTAGCTCGGCTGTTATGAAGCGCACGTCGGTTTTCGCGCCATGTGCCACCAGCACAGCACCGTCGAGGATGGCTGCCAGTCGGTCGGCGATCTCATTGATAGTCGGGGCATCCTGAACCTCTCGGGCACTGATGCCATGAACATGGTGTGACGTCGCGACGAGCTCGAGAGCGTCAGGGCGCACGAAGCTGACCAGGCGGTCCTGCAGCGCATCACCCACAACGCGCTCGGCACAGACTTGCAACACCCGGTCGCTGGCAGGATCGAGCCCGCTCATCTCCAGATCTACAAAGACGAGCGTCGCTCGCGCCACCGGACCATCCCAGAGAGGACTCGGCGGCGGACCACTCCGCAACGGACTAGGGCTCGACGACAAGATCGCCCTCCTCGGTGCAGTACGCGACGACTTGCCACCCATCGCTTACACACATGAAGAAGTCGATGCAACCAGTCACACATGGCGCACAGCTCTCGGCGGCTTCCACGGGGCAATCAGGCGATTGCAGATCGGGCATGCAGCCCTGGGCTTGGTTGGTCTTGTCGATGGATGCAGCCCCGCAGCCGCCCGCCGCCCCGACTCCCCCTGAGCCTCCGCCCGCGCCAGCTCCCCCACCGCCTGGGCCGCCACTCGAGCAGGTCTCGACCAGCTTCCAGAAGCCGTCCACACAGCTGTAGAGCGCAGCACAGCTCTCGTCATCACAGCTCCCACCCCGACTCATCGGGCAACCGTCGGTGGGGATCTCTTTGCATAGCTCGATGCCTGAGCTGTTTGCGCAACCTTGAGACCAGACCGACAGCCCACCTATCAGCACCAGGGAGCACGCCAAGCCGCCAACCAGAGAACTGCGCCGCAGGCGCTCCGCGCCCCTCGGTGGATGGGGCGGACGCGGGTACTGTGTCGAATCCAACATGTGGCAACCCAAGGACGGCGGGCTGTAATACTATGCTCGCCTCGGCGGCATTCAACCATGCAATCGCACGTGCTCGTTGGCGGTGTCCTTGCCGCATCACTTGGTGTCTCACTGGTCTTTGCGGCCTGCGGCACCAGTCCAGGCAGACTTGCACCCACTACAGCGAAGACAACTGCCGCGACTTCGACGGCGTCGATGGCCCAACCCGCCGTCAGAAGCGCGACTCGGCCGACCTCCTCCGACTCCGCTATCGTCGACGCCGCACCGTCCGACGCCGAGCTGTGGAAAGCGAAGGTTCTAAAGGCGCGTCACTGCACCGCCCCCAACACGGCAATCCTGAATCATCCTGACGCTGGAGTCGTGTTCAACAACGCGATGACCTCCGCTGATGCCGGCTTTATCGACCGGACACAGGGAACGCTCGACGCCATCGCCGCACAAGCGGCCTCGTTCGTCTGCTGCTTGGACGTGTGGACAAAGCTGCACCCGTCCAAAGAAGGCAAAATCCTGCTGCGTCTGACACTGGCACCCAACGGCGACGTCAAGCAGGCAAAGGTCGACTCACATCGCTCCAACGTTGCCGAACCGCTGACGATATCGTGCGTCGAACAGGTGGCCGCGTCGATTGATTATCCCGCTTCGCCTAGCGGCAAGCAGACAATCGTCGAATACCCGTTCCGTTTCAGCGCACGGCCGTAAACCGGACCCGCCCTGCGGACATCCGCAAGACGCGCCCGACACACACATGAACCTACAAGAAGTAAGGAATTAAAAAACCCGAGGACCACACGACGTCAGCGTCACGTCGCACGTATCGCTAGCGACGCACGGGCCCCGAGCAAAGTGTTGCTGGTGAGTCAAATGCGATTCACCATTTGCCACTGTCCGCCCACCCTGAGTGGGCATTCATCTCTGTGCCGCCCCAGTGGCGAGGCCTCACACAGTTGTCGCTGTGGTCCTGGATCGCGGTAACCACGAGAGGAACACGCTTTTTTGTATTCACAGGTGATGGCTGCAGCCCGAGTCCGTCGCCTTGCCGACTCACTCAGATTCGTCGCCGTATGGTCCGAAGTTCGGAGGGATCGGCGGATAATCCGGTTGAGGTGGCAGCGGCCTCGTCACGGCCTTCTTGGCTGCAGCCTTGCTGCGAATTTGCTTCGTTTTCGTTGCAGGCCTAGGCGCTACTTTTTTTTGGCGACCCGCTTCTTGGCAACTCTCTTACGCGGAGCTGCTTTCTTCTTCGCGGCGGCCTTCCGCTTCGGGGCAGCCTTCTTCTTGGCGACCCGCTTCTTCGGGGCAGCCTTCTTGGCAGCCCGCTTCTTCGGGGCAGCCTTCTTCTTAGCGACCCGCTTCTTCGGGGCAGCCTTCTTCTTGGCAACCTTCTTCTTCTTCGGAGCAGCCTTCTTCTTGGCTACTTTCTTCTTCGGGGCAGCCTTCTTCTTGGTTGGTTTCTTCTTTGCCGGCACGTCTTGTCACCTCCTCCTACCTCACG
>CAZRGL010000242.1:8025-15172 GCA_964599485.1 uncultured Polyangiaceae bacterium | reverse complement strand
CCCCATCGCCTTCGGCGATAGGGCCCCACCCCAAAACCGCTTCGCGGCGGACGGGTCTAGTCATGGCCCATGGGGCGCTGAGGGGTGCTTCGGACGCAGGGCGCCGTTCGTCTTTTTCGTGCTGCCGTGAATGCTCGGTCGACATCGTGCAACGGCACTAGAGGGGAGGCTGCGCGAGGCAGCAATCCCGCAAGGAGGTAGCGATGATGTCGAGGTCCTGGCTCACCCGGGCTTTGTTGGCGTGCGCGTTGGTGCTGTCGATGGTTTCGTGGTCGACGACCGCGCCAGCGGAGGGATCCAAGCGTTCGACCGCGGTACAATCACCACCGCTGCCCGATCGCGCGCAGCTGCTCGATGTGCAGCGTCGCATCAACGACTTGAGGCACCTCATTCGCGGCTCCCATACGCGTCTGGCGTTGATTCACGATCAGGTCACTGATGACTTGCGCGCGGTGGCGCGGTTGAGCGTGCGGCTCGAAGATCAGCTAGGCGCCTTTTTCCGGTTGCGAAAGGTCGTTGTGCTCCTCGACGGCGTGGTGCAACTTCGCGCCGAGGGCCGTCGCCTAGTGGACCGATCGCGCCTGCCCGTCTTCGACGGCATGGTAAGCCGCGCAGCCCACACGGTGCAGGTCTTGGCCCAAATCCAGGGTCACGGCCACGGGGTCTTCTCCTACCTGAAAGCCTACCGATTCGAGCTGCGGGCGAGCCACTCACTGACGGTCACTGCGGACAAGTCTACCCACTTGCGGTTGGTCGTACGCGACCGGGAAGACCCCTTGTTGCCGTTCGAAGAGAGGCCGGCGCTGCGCTTCATCCAGCGTACCAGTAGCCGTTGAGCGGGCTGGATGCCGCTCGATTCACCAGCGCTCAGGCAGCCCAAGTCGCCGCTGTGGCAGACCGTTCGCGATCCGATCGCGATCCGATCGGTTGCTCGAGCGGCAGCAAACCTCTCTCGTGATTCCGGGCGCTTGCCGTGCCCTGCCCAGTACAGCGGCTGGTAGGGGCCGAGACAATGATGGCAGGGCCTGTGCCATTGGCACAAGCCGCAGCGGATTCGGCCGTATTGTCATCAGGCAGTTGTGCCGCTGGAACGCCCGTTGCAAACGAACAGCACATGAAGCGACTGACTGTTCCCGCATTGGCTCGCTGGGCGCTCGGCCTGGCCGTGTGTTTGTTCGCTGGTGGGCTGCGGGCTGAGCAGTCCGACACGACGCCATCCGATCCGAAGCTTGGGCCTGCCATCACGCTGGCCGCCTTCGGTGGCGCCGCAACCATTGCCGGGATCAGTGTGCTGGCTGCATATGGCGACTGCAGCAGCACGACATTCGCGTGCACAGAGACACAGGGGCCGCGCTCCGCTGGTGTCGGCTTGTTGACCAGCGGAGTCACCAGCGGACTGATGAGTGTAGCGGTGTGGGCATCGCTGGACTCACGGGCCTACCCACACCGCAGTACGGGGATGATGGGTACCGGCATCGTGCTGACCGGCTTGAGCACGGCGGTGCTGGTTGGCGGATCGGTCATGCTGATTCGGGCCGGCTACGAGGATCGCGATCGCGTCTGGGACAGCCTCGGCATGATCACCGTCTCCGGAATCGGAATGGCCATCGGGCTTCCTCTCTGGCTCGTGGGTAGCGCTCCCCCCAGCTTTGACGCTGCCCAGCAGCGCCAAAGCGATCACCAGGTGCGACGCAGCCCGGTGATGCTCACGACAGGCATCGGGATGAGCGTTGTCGGCGCAGCTGGCATTGCTACTGGCATCGCGCAGATGGTCGAATACGGTGAGGCACGGAGCCGTGACCAAGCTGGTGCTTTGTTCGTCGGGTTTCCGGGAGCAGCCAGCCTGAAGTGGACCTGGTAGCCGATTGGCCTTCGAGGCGTGGTGGCAGCGGCAGACGCGAAGCAATCAGCCACTCTTGGTGTTAGACTCGCCGAGAAGCTAACGCCAGCAGAGCACCGATGACGATTGGCCCCGGCATGTTCGTGACGCCGAGCATTCGGCTCTCACATCCGCTCGGCGAAGGCGGGATGGGCGAAGTGTGGGTCGCGGACCACCTCACCTTGGATCGCAAAGTCGCCGTGAAGCTCATTCGCGACTTCGAGCGGAGTGACACTGCCCAAGCGCGCTTCGAGCTCGAGGCAAAAGCAGCAGCGCGGATTCAAAACCCCCACGTCGTACAGATTTTCGATTACGGGATCGCGTCAAATGGCCAGCCGTTCATCACCATGGAGCTGCTCTCTGGCGAGAGCTTGGATGACCGCATTGCACGCGGTCCCGTCCCCGCCGCGGAGCTGGCAACGATCCTCGTACAAACAGCCAGCGCGCTCATGACGGCTCACGAGAGCGGCGTCGTACATCGCGACATCAAGCCGCCGAACATTTTCCTCGTTCGGACGCCGTCTGGGGAGCCATTCGTCAAGCTACTCGATTTCGGCATCGCCAAGGTTCATACCGATCCCACGGGGATGGCGGGCGCGCCTGGTAGCGGGAGTGCGCCCGCGCTCACGCGTGCAGGTGTGGTCATGGGTACGCCTGACTACATGAGCCCCGAGCAGCTGGTGACGACCAACGAAATTACCTTCCATGCCGACATCTGGTCACTCGGTGTCGTTGCCCACGAGGCGCTCATTGGCCAGCGCCCGTTTTCGGGCCGGACTGTTGTGGAGCTGTGCATATCGATCAGCGAGGCGCGCTATGAGCGTCACCGCATCCCGGCGCATTTCCTTCCCTGGTTCGACCGCGCGCTCGCCATCGCACCGGGCGATCGCTTCCCAACCGTGATGGTGGCCGCGGAGCAGTTCCGCCAGCTTGCGATGGTCGCGCCGAGTGCCCCCTTGCCGCCTCAGCCTGCCTCCTTCGCTCCCGCCCACACTCCCGCAGCGCCAAAAGGACTTTCCGCTCGGCTAACCTGGAGCCTAGCCGCCATCGGATGCGTCTTGGGTGCCGTCATCGCCGTGATGGCTGTTCGACATGGCAGCAGTGAATCCTCTGTTCAGTCCAAGAGCGCCTCCATCGACGAAGACGAGACCGAGCGAAGCAACGAGTCGACGAAGCGGACCGCGCTACCCGCGCCGCAGTCGGCAGCGCCTCGAGAGCCCGCGCCGACTGCAACCTACAGAGCGCCTCCATCACGGAAGTCGGGGCCACCATCCAGCCCTCCCGTGTCGAGTCGCTGCAAGGTCTCGTGTCGAGATGTTGGGGCCTGTGGCGATACCGGCTCGGGATGCGTTGTGCGCTCATCTGCGGACTGTCGCCAATCCAACATGTGCTCGCAGTTTGGCAAGTGCTCGAAGACCGGATCGAGCTGCGGAGCCACGAGCGCCGCTGACTGCGCTGCGTCCAGAGCCTGCAAGTCCAAAGCGCATTGTGGCCTGCACGGCAACCGTTGTTATGCGACCACTTCGGCGCACTGCAGACAATCTTCGCTATGCAGCTTCTATGGCAAGTGCACGCTTGGCGGCGCCTATTGCGTTCCAGGGAGCGACGCCGACTGCAAAGCATCGACGGGCTGCACGAAGTACGGGAAATGCGCCAAGAACGGAGCCAGCTGTGCGAAACGGTGAAGGCTCCACGGACGCGCATGCCTCCGTTTAAGGTCTCCCGGCTGCGAGGGCATTCCGAACCGCATGACAGGCTGGCTCATCCACAGCTCCTCGTCGAGCTAGAACAGGCCGATCGCGAAATGGGCTGCCCAGGGGTCTTCCCAGTCTCGTCGGACCAGCTTGACGCCCGCGTCGACGGCGATGGGACCGATGGGAGTTGCCGCTCGCAATCCGGCGCCGGCCGTGTAGCGAAGCTTGAACAGATCGGCCATGCTGTCGATGGAACCAGTGGTCGCCCACAAGTTGCCCGCGTCGAGAAACAGCGCCGTGCTGAAGGCGCTGATGAGTGGGATGCGTAGCTCTGCGCGTGGATTGATGTAGAAGTTGCCTCCGCGCACGGTGACGTCGTCGATGGAGATTTTGCCGTCCAATACTTCTTGGGCGATGTCCTCAGGGATCATCGCGTCGAGCAAGAAGCCCCGCACGGAGCTCACGCCGCCCAGGTAGAAAAGCCTGTCGGGGTAGGTCTGGCTGTCGCTCTTGAGCTGCAGGTTGTAGCCAAGCCCTAGGCTCAACGCGAGCGCCATACCCCGGTCGGAGAGCCTCAAGTAGCCAGCGCTTCGCCCGGTGAAGCGTAGAAACTCGCTGCTGATGACCGTGTCCTCGTCCAAGGGAAAGGCGCTCACGTGCTCGACCCCTGCCGTCAGAAGCGTGCCTTCGGTGGCGGCAAACGCGTTGTCGCGTCGGTCCCAGCCCATCGAAGCGCGCTGGGCGATGGCGATGGTGCGTCCCTCGGGCACACGGAGCAAGCTGGCCAGCGCGGGATTGCGCTTGATGGCCCCGCTGAGGCCACCTTCCTCGAACAAGGTGACGTCGTTCAGCTCCGTCGAGAGACTCGCTTGTAGGGTGAGCGTTCGACCTGGCCGGTAGCTCACGGTGGGGATGAGCGCCTCGCGGGTCAGGCCGAAGTCACGCTGGTTGTCTCGAACATCGACGCCGTCTACCACCAAATCGACCTTGGGCCCGAGCCCAATCTCCGGCAGGCGAAGCGACGCGCTGTTGCGTCGTTCGAGCCGTTCGCTGACCTGGCCGACAAACTTCGCGTATTGCTCGCGCACGTCTTGGTCCAGGATGAGAAAATCGGGAAGGAAGGCGAACTCCAGCCGGACGGTCAGCGCGATGGCTCGACCTGCAACGTTGCGATGGCCGTATTCGAACGCGAGTCGGAACCCTTCACCAGTCGAGAAACCGGCACGCGGCTCGAGGTATTGGGAGCGCTGCTCGACAACGGTGATGATCACGCGCTTTCGTTCTTGTGGGATGTCCGGATCTTCGAGACTGATGGACACACTCGAGAACACCCCGAGGGTGGCGATCTGTTCTTCGCTCTCACGTACCAACGTGCGTTTGAAGTACTTCTGCGGGCCACTGCAGCGGTCCAGCTGCTGACACAAAGCCAAGCGACCGATGATGAGATCGACATCAGTGCGAAGCGCACCCCGCACGTCGTAACCACTGATGATGACCGGCTTGTGCTCGTTGATGATGAAGCGGGCGCGGGCCCGGGTGCGGTCCGGCGACAGGTCGAGCTCGGCGCGCACATTTGCGTAGGCATAGCCAAGGTCTCGGTAAGCATTGTGGATGCGGTTGCGGGTTGCCTCGAGCTCCAAGCGTGACAAGGGGGTCCCCAGCGGAAACGCGGCGGTCTCGAGCAGTTTCGTCGAGGCGATGGTCTTGTTGCCTTCGAAGACGATGTCGTAGAGCGTGGCTTGGGGGCCGAGCTGCACAGGGATGCTCAGCGCCACGGTGGGTGCACAGCTGATGCTGCGTTTGGGGTCCGGCTTGCAGCTGAACGAGCTCTTGAGAGGAGGCTCACCGATGGGCAGAGCCAGCGCATCGAGGCGACATTGCGGGGTGGGGTAGGCTGGCAAGAGCAGTGGCTCGCAGCGTCCAGCTCGCGCGCTGGGATCACATTCGGCGCGCATCAGGCTCACCGGGCCAATCTTTGCGTTGAGGAAGCCCTTGCTTTGTAACAGCTCCTCCAAGTGTTTCAGGGCGCGTTCGTAGGCCTTGGTGTCATAGCTCACCGCAGGCGAAAGCCGCCGCAGACTTGCACGCGTGCTTGCCCTGTTTGGTGAGATGAGGCTGTCGACCAGCGCCTCATCGATGGCGCCGAACAAGGGCATGCTCGGTAGTTGCTCTTCGAGCACCGCGTCGATTTCCTTGCCGAGGTCGTCAGCCCGCAGCCCTTCGGGTGCGTCCACCGGTAGACAAGGGAATAACCGCCGCGTGACCCGCAACAAGCGCCCCTCGTGGATATCGAAGGATATCTCGCGAACCGCGTCGTCCTGCCGCATGCGCTCGCTCGTTCTGACGCGCGCATCGAAATAGCCTCGCTGTTGGTAGTAGCGCCGTACCCGTTCACCGAGCGCGGTCAGATTTGGATCCGCCCCAGCTTCGAGCTCGAACGCGCCGCGCAGCTCGGCGTCATCGAACTTGTTGTTTCCAGCGAAAAAGAACCGGAACTGTGGACCGGTCTCCAAGTACACATAGAGGAACGCGTGTTGGCCCCGTCGCAGTACCCGGTGCTTCACGTTGGTGAGGAAGAAACCCTTGCTGCGGAGCAGCTCGGTCATCTCGTTGTCGGCGTCTAGTAGCTTGTCTTCCGAAATGGGCTTGCCGGTCTTGACCGCGTAACCATGCTTGAGCTTGCCCACTACTCGGTCGTAGCGGGGCTCGATGACGAACACGCGTCGGGACACACGACGCACTTCCCCAGCTGTGATGTTCAGCCTGAGCACCACCCGCATGGGATCGTCGGTGTCGCTAGTTTTGATGCCGACGGTGGCCCGGTCGTACCCCTCGCGCCGGTACGCTTTTCGAATCCGGGCTTTGATGGCGTGGAACATCGGCTCGGTTATTTCGGTTTCCTCGGCCAGTTGGGCAGCCGCGAGCACCCGTCGGCGTTCGAGCGGCCCGCTCTCTACCTCCAGGTTGGCGATGATGCGGCGAGGCACCGCTACCAAGCGGACGATGACCCCGTCTTGGAATGCTCTCGCATCGGCGTAGGCTTGGGCGAAGCCGCCGGAAGCGAGCAACTCACGAAGCGCGTTTCGTGCGACCGTCGCGGTCAGTTGCTCGCCGATGCGAATCGATCGGATGGGCGGTTTGCTCGCCCACCGTGTACCCACCGTTTCCACGCTCACAGCGTGGATGGGTCTTCCCTCGAGCAGGGCGAGGTTCTGTTTGGCACGGCGGAGCAGCGCGCTGCTCGCGTTTTGCAAGCCGCTCTGCTCCGGACCGCTGTTGGCCTCGAGCGAGCTCGGGTTGACGCTTGGAGGCAATGCGGTCTGTGCGCTGCCGTCGGCTTGAGCCGCAGCATCAGCAACGACGAGCGATAGGGCCATCAGCAGCGCGCCCGCCCACATGTGGGCGAGGCGGGTCGGACGCTTCGCGAGCGCCTGATATTGCCCGGCTCCAAGTGCTCGATGGCTCTTCGCCTTACGGCTCATCGCGGTTGCGCCGTTCCTACGGGCGCTTCGCGTCCGCCCCGCCCACATGTGGGCGAGGCGGGTCGGACGCTTCGCGAGCGCCTGATATTGCC
>CAZRGL010000242.1:0-7925 GCA_964599485.1 uncultured Polyangiaceae bacterium | reverse complement strand
CGGCTCCAAGTGCTCGATGGCTCTTCGCCTTACGGCTCATCGCGGTTATTCAAACTCTAGGCGCCAACGCAAATCAGCGCCAAGGTTTCCTAGTACCGAGCTGGAGACGTCGTTGACGTTGTCGTAGGAGCCCTGCACGCTCACGCCACGGCTCAGTTTCCATTCGATGTTGGAACGTACCTCGCGGTTTTCACTCAATCCGCTGGTGATCGTGGCCCGTACGTCCTTGGTGATGCGCTTGCCTATCGATACCGTCGGCTCGGGTCGACCGGTTCTCGAAGAGTATTGGCTGCCAATGCGGAACTCGTCGATGAGGGGCACCGTCTTGCGTACCGCTTGGTCGAATCCAG
The DNA here is from genome assembly GCA_964599485.1 of uncultured Polyangiaceae bacterium. Lineage (GTDB taxonomy): Bacteria > Myxococcota_A > Polyangia > Polyangiales > Polyangiaceae > JAPYTK01. The sequence continues at coordinate 7,575 of CAZRGL010000242.1, read as the reverse complement.
TCACGGCGCTGAGTGCCTCGATGCCGACGCTTTGCGCCAGGGAGCCAGCCAGCCCGCGGTCGAGCTCGGCGCGCGTCATCCCGATTTGCAGCAGCAACACGATGTCGTCTTGGGACAGCGGCGGATCGCTGGTGAAGCGAACCTGAGGAGTCTCGGTGTCCCCGTATGCATGCATGCTGATGCGCCATTTTCCAGCGGCACTTGCGCTGGTGGCGGCGTCACTTGCGGCGGCTGTCTCCAAGTCACTGCTGCTTGCGTAACGACGGTACTCGGTGTCGGCATGCACATCGAGTCTTGGCGCGATGCGTAGTGGATTGTCGAACGTTGCTTTGCCGTCTCGCACCGAGAAGTGGTGTCCTTGTAGAAATATCTTCGAGCCACGCTCGACGCGCAGCAGTCCGCGCGCACCGTAGGTCTGGTTGTTGCCCGTGAGCTTGATGCCGCCTGGTGCAACGCTCAAGCGCATGTCGATGAGGTTGTTGGTGATCCGCAGGGGCCGCGGAGACACCACGTTGACGTCGAACGTGAAGACGTTGTCCTTGGGATCGTAGGTCTCGACGATGGTCCGCCCGCGGCCTGTCAGCTGGTCGAGGTCGAGCCGAAAAGCCATCGGCCTGGTGTAGCTGAACTGGGTGAGCATCACGATGCCGGCTATGTTCGGCAGCGCGGTCGTCGTCTTCGTTGCGTCGTTGGGGTCGTAGGTCGCTTTCAGATTCGCGTTGGCAGTGAGCTTGACACCCTCGGCAACGGGTAGCTTGACGTCCGTTGCGACCAGTGTCGCGCTGCCTTCGCCCAGCGAAAGACCATCTAGCGAGAGTCGGGCATTGAGGCTCAAGTCGCCTGTCGTCCCAGCGCGCGCGTTGGAGTTGTGCACGACAATCTCGCCGTCCTCGACCAGCACGTTGATCGTGATTTCGTCGAGGGGTAGCGGGAAGTCTTTGATACGCAGCAGTCCTTTCTTCAGGGACGCAGAGCCATTGAGCCGCGGGACATCCCAGGGGCCGTCGAAACGCAGGTTCGCCTCTACGCTTCCCTCGGCTCGCGTGACTTGGGGCAAGTCCATGCCGAGCTTGGCGAGATCGATGGGTTGGAGCAGAACGCGAAGGCCCAGCGTCGGGCTCGTGGATAGCGCGTCGACACTCCCTCCCATCACCAGCTGGGCGGTGAGCCCATTGCTGAGCTTGGCGCTGACTGGCATGGTGGGAATGCGCACAGAATCGCCGGACAACACGACCGGCTCGGTGATCTTGCCAACATCGAGGCGATGGCCGTCCATGACCAGCTCCGCTTGTTGTAGGAACAAGCGAACCTCCGCCAGGCCGGGCGCGTCGAGCGGCATCTCGTGAATGTGCACATCGGCCGTCAAGCGGCCTTCGGGCGGGGAGGCGGAAAAGGCGACACCACGCTTCAAATTGGCGAAGGCACCGAGGTCGAGTCCGTTGAGCTTGAGCTTGCCGCTCAAGATCTTCTGCTGTTGTTGTGTGATTTGGATATCGGTGAAGCTGATTTGCTTGTTGAACAGCTGGCCCGACAAGCGGAACAGTCCCTCCGGCTCGTCGTCACCATATTGCTGCAATGTTGCCAGCGGCTGCTCGGGCGGCGGCGGTGGGCGCGGCTTGGCGATTCGGTTGCCGCAGCGGGTTTTGACTGTTTGGTAGGCGACCGGTTTGTCCGTCGGCTCGACGTACACACGAAAGCGCGAGGCGTTCAGCGTGTCGGGGCCGATTCGTAGCGGTGAGACATTGACATCGATGTCACCTCGCATGCGACGAATGGTGCCTGACAGGTGGCCCACGGCTGACATGGACGCTTCGGGCACAACTCGGTGGCCGTGATCTAGATCGTCGGTCTGTTGGACATCATCGCTTTGCGCTGGGAGCTCGTCATCGTCGGGTTCGTTGGAGAACGCGGCGCTGAAGGCGCTGAGCGCTTTGAGCGGAATCGACGTCGCGCTGACATCGGCCCGGAGCTGATTGTCGTGGCTGATCTTGGCGCGGCCCAGCAAGGTGCCACCACCTTTGCGAAGCACGATCGAGTGCACCGCGATGTTCAAGCCATGGTCGCCGGCGTCGGGATCGTCCCAGAGGAAATCGACATCCATGGAGCCCTTGTCGAAGGGCTCACCCCAGACGTTGATGTCGCTCAAGCCCATCTGCGTGCGCACGTGCAAGCGGCCTGCACCGCAGCGGTCGCGGGCGCCGCCGAGCACATAAGCGAGCTTGGCGGTTCCGAAGGCAATGCCGTGCAAGTCGTTGAAACGTCCGTCTTCGTTCAAGCGCACGGTTTCGAAAAAGTCTGCCAGTCGCAACCCTGAGCCGCGGCTGTCGAGTGTGCCGTCGACGACCACGTCGGCGTCGCCATCGGCAAAGTCGAGATCGAGCTCCGGAACGGACACCACGCTGCCGCCATGCACCAAGATGGCATCTCTGAGTGCAACCACCAGCGGCACGAATTTGAAGCGTGCTTTGCGGATGTCACCGATGGGGAAGCCGCCGAAATTGAAGTTAGCCAGACGTAGCTCCCCCTCGATGACGGGCTTGTCGAAGGTGCCGTGACCGTTGGCTTGGATGCTGCCGCGTCCCCTCATCGGGATGTTCACCAAAGGCGAGATATCGGCCACGTCGATGTTGGAGCCTTCGTGGACGGTCAACCCGAATTGATCCTCGAAGCCGAGCAAGACCGTAGCCCGCAGCTGAGAGCGCTTGGTCGCGATGTGGTAGCTCTTGAGCACGATGGCCGATGGCGTCACTTGGAAGGTGCCGTCGAGAACAGCGCGCTCTACGCCCACCATCTTGCGTTTGACTTTGGCGATGCTCGGTTGGTCATAGACGGCGAAGTCGCGTGTCTTTGCGACCATCGGTCCGGACATTCTCGGCGGGTTGATGGTGCCGCCGAAGTGGGCGACCCGAACCTCGCTCAGGTCCCAGCCCACATGGGAATTGGGGTGTGCGGCTAGGTCGTCGAGCAAGTCCGGCATGTTCACGCCGTCGATGTCGATCTTCTTGGCGCGCAGGGGGATCCCAGGTTTGAAAGGCTGGACGACCGCGCTGGCAATGCGGACCTTTCCGCCACCCCAGCGCAACCGTACGTCACGGGCTTGGATCTCCTTACCGTCGAGCTCCACAGCTGCGTCGAGGCTGTGGGCAATCATCCGGCTGTCGATGCCGATACCCCCCCCGGTCAGCAGCGCTCTCGGTCGAGGCAACTTGTCCCCTTCGTCCCAGTTCAGCTGCTCGGTGCTGAGCGAGACCCAACCCGTAATTGGAGGGAGCGCCAGGAATCGGTGAGCGATGGGCAGCGGAAGCCTCGCCGCCAACCGCCCGTCGATGCTGCTCAGCTTGCCGTCGTCGAGCCTGAGTCGCATGGCTGCGAGCTGGAGGCGCAGCGCGCGCCAGTCGTTCTCGACGAGTTGGCACTTTGGTCGCGTCGCTGCGTTTGGATCGAAGTCGGCGGCGCCATGTAGATCGAGGCGCCGGAGCAACAGCTCGCTGCTGGTGATGCGGGCGCGCAGATCGAGGCGACACACGACGTCCTCGTCGACGAGATCTTGCTCTGGAAGGCTCGGGTGACTGTGGCGGTGGTCGATTTCCGTGCGACCGCTGCGCAACGACACCTCCATGGGCCCATCCCGATCCACCGTGACGTCGAGGTCGATCTCATCGGATCGGACTCGCAGCACTCGTGGTCGGCTCGCGCGTTGCCCGATCACGCTGAGGTCGATTTGGGCATTGGTGAGCGATACCGCCGACAAAGGCAGCTCATCGTCTTTCTTGCTGCCATCGCTCTCGGGCAGCTTGTAGTCGAGGTTGGCGATGGCGCCGTCTCTGATGACGACCCGCACGCGAGGCTCCTCGATGGTGACCGCGCCGAGGTCGGGCTTGGCTGCCAACAGGGAGAACACGCGCGGTCTCGCCACGATGCTACGGGCAGTCAAGAACGGACTGCCGCCATCGGATGCTTCGATGCGCACGTCCTCGATGGCGATTTGCAGCGGCCAAGGTCGCAATCGTAGTTGGTACTGGGCACGTACGCGGAACTCATCAGCCAGTACACGGGCGGTCTTGTTGGCAGCCCATCGTTGAACCCAATCGAGTCGAACCAGCGCCCCCAGAGCCAATGGGACCAAGCCAAAAAGGGCGAACACCACACAAAGCACGCGGGCGACGATGCCTCCCCAGTCGCGACGACGGCGCCACGGCTTGCGGGCGCCGTTGCCGTTCGCGCGCTTGCCCGGCTCAGCCGCGTCGCCGGAGCCATTGGGCTGTTGCCTGGTTGTGGCCATCTACCCCAAAGTATGCATCATCGCCAGCCTGAGCCTCGTTACCCGCTCGTCGAGGCGTCGCGGAAGGCTGGAATGGCCTCTCAATAGACGTCGTAGCGGGCCAGGATCGGCGCGTGATCACTGGCTTCTTCTACCTCTGGTGTATGCGGAATCGACACGCTAGCGGCGTTGAGCATCCCATACATCAAGGGGTTGGCCATTTGCTGATCGACCAGCTCCAGGGCACCCTTGTAGTCGAATGTCCAGCGGTCCTTGGCCGGGATCTGGTCGGGTGCGTTGCCGTACTGGTTGGGCGGCTCGCCGATCGTCCAATTGTAGGGGACAGAGCCCGGCGTATCGTTGAAATCCCCGAGAATGATCACCCCTGTTTGGGGGTTTTTCGCGGTGATGGCATCGGCGATGGCGCGGGTGTGCTGTGCCTCGGCCAGGCGCTTGTCTGGATCGTCGTTTTCTTTTGCCTTGTAGTGCACACCGAGGAGCACGATCGGTCGACCGTTGTGCTCGATGTGAACCTCGAGGCAATCGCGCGAATATTTGTAGGACGGACCCTGCGTACCCACTTTGGTGAAGCTCTCGTCCTTGTGGCTGACCTCTTTGAGCAGAGGCAGCTTCGACATCACGCCATTGTCGATGCCCCGTGGGTCGTTGGCGTCGATCAGCGCCAAATGCTCATACACGCCGTCGAGCTCGAGCTCGTTGAGCTCTTCGAGCACCTTCATGTGCTCGACCTCTTGAAGGACCACGATGTCCGCGTCGAGCGACTTGAGCACCTTGCCCACGTTGGCGCGGTGCTCATCCCACTTGTAGTCCTTCCACTCGTTGGCGATGCCGCTGTCAGCAATGTCGTTGACGAAGTTGTGGACGTTCCAATTGGCGATCGTCAGCGGCTTGGTGGGCTTCTGACCGCCTGCCCCGCCGCTGCCGTTGGTCGATGTGGGGGAGGGGTCGGTATCGCCAGTGCCCGACCGGCAGCCGCTGTTGGCCGTCAGTAGCGCGCAACTGGCGATGAGCGGCATCAGCAGCTTGATGGAGTAGTTCATGGGTGACCAGCAGCCCCGTTCGCAGTGGTAGGCAAGAAGGCAGGGCTATTGTAGCGCGGGCGGCCGCCTCGTCCACCAATCATGCTCATGATTCCCGCGACTTAGTCGCGATTGGCTTCGGCGGGTCGGTGCTGCTGCCCTGAAGCTCGATTGCCACCGTGTCGACTGATGCCGTAGTTGGGGGACCAAACTTGCGTAAGCGAACTGTTGCCGACAGCGCGGGCGTGTCGGCCAGAACCCGCCCCAACAGCTGCTGCGCAAGGGTCTCGAGCAATTTGTATGAGGTCCTGGTTCCTTCTTGCACCACCAAGCTGGCCAAGGCGTCGTAGTCGTAGACACAGCTGCGCTCGTCGCTGTTCGGCAGCTCCTGCACGGGTAGCGCGACCTCGAGGTCGACCACAAAATCCTGCAGAAGATAGCGTTCGGCGTCCGAAACACCATGTCGGGCGCGAAAACGGATGCCATCGAGACGGATCCGGTAGCTCGACACGCTCGCTTGCATGGAGGCGGATTCGTACCACGAAGCCACGGGCGGTCACCAGTGGCCTTTTCTCGTGGCGCCTCCATTTCGCCTCCCCAACACCGTGTTTGACGCGCTGGGCAGCTGCTGCGATGCTTGCCCCATGGCGCTCATCGAGACCGACAAAGATGCCAGGAGGCTGGCTCGCGCGATCGCCAGCGATTTGTCGCTGTACAACGAAGAGAAGATCGTCGAAGGCATCCAACAAGACAGCTTGTTCGACACGATCTCCGAAGAAATCGAGGAAGGTCGGGCGCACTACAAGAGCCGCGTCTCACCCGAGCTCTACGACAAGAACTTCTACGATCGCGCTATCGTCGACATCCTGGTCAAGTCAAAAGGGCACATCAAGTCGACGGTTTGGTAGGCGGCTCGTAGCCCAAGTCGCCGAGCGCGTCGGCCATGTCGCGAGGCGGTGGTACTTGCCAGCGCAGTGGTTTGCCCGTCATGGGGTGCACGAAACCGAGCACCGCAGCATGCAGGGCCTGGCGGCCCAACTGCGAGCTGATCTGCTGCACGCGCGCATTTGATGACGGTTTGCCATAGAGCGCGTCACCCAGGATAGGTGTAGCGGCTTGTTCCAGCAGATGAACGCGAATCTGATGGGTACGGCCAGTTTCGAGCCTGCAGCGCACGAGAGAAGCGCCGCCCTGCGCAAGTACCGCCACGAGCTCGACGTGGGTAACTGCGCGGCGCGTCTTGGGTGGCTCAGCGTCCGGGTCGCGGGCGCGGTCGAACACGCTCGTGAAACGAACTCGACTTCGCGGGTGCCGCCCATGAGGCGTGTCATAGCGTGCGCTGCGTGCCCGCCCCGCAACCAGTGCCAGGTAGCTTCGCTCGATGCTGCGGTCAGCGAATTGTTGCTTGAGTCCTTCACGCGCGGCCGACGATTTGGCCACGACCAGCAGTCCACTGGTGTCTTTGTCCAAGCGATGAACGATGCCTGGTCGCAGGTGGCCAGCAGAATCTCTTGGATCGGCGGAGTCAGCGGCGAAGCCTCCCCGAGCGAGCAAGCCGTTGACCAGGGTGCCTTGCCAATGCCCCTTGGCCGGGTGGACGACGAGACCGGCTTGTTTGTTGACAACGATCAAGTCCGAGTCTTCATAAACCACCTCGACGGGGACTGACCGATCCGGCGTGGCTTCACTTCGTTGGGGCGGAGCTGGCTCCACGAGCAGCTGGGTGTCAGCGGTGAGCATGGCGCGCTTCTGGGTCATGGGCGCGCCGTCGGCGTATTTGACTCTGCCCTCCGCAATCCACCGCTGCACCTCGGCTCGGGTCACTTGGTGGCCCGCTGCAGCCAACAGCGTCACGAGCAGCTTGTCCGCCCGCGTTCTTTCGTGCTCGGGCCCTACCTCGAGCCTCACAGTCTCTTCAGGGCCCGTTTCTGGGCTCTTGTCTGAGCCCTTTTCTGCCACCGTCCCCGCCAGACCGCCGCCTCAGAACGAAGGCTCGTAGTCGTCGTCAGGGACCATCCCGCGCAGCTCAGGATTGAGCGCTAGCATCGACTCGACATCGTCTAAGCGTGCGGCATCACTCAGATCCGCCAAGCCAGACTGCTCGACGAGGTACATATCAAAAGAGGTGTATCGCAAGAACGGCAGCACGTTCGTCTCGTCATTGACCATCCCCAAGATGGGCAGCTCGCCGTCGCGCCGTGCCTCGCCGAGGTAGAGGCAATTCCAGGGATGCTCGGCCATGTTGGGCAGGCGGATGACGCGACGAATGCGGGC
>CAZRGL010000241.1:0-15191 GCA_964599485.1 uncultured Polyangiaceae bacterium | reverse complement strand
ACGACCTGTCTCGGGTTGGCCGCCTCAAGCTCAACTACTAGTTCTATCGCGATTTGGGTGACGATCAGAAGCCCGGGCTCTATGTCACGGTACTCACGCCGCAAGACATTCTGGAGACCGTTCGCCATCTGATCGAGCTCAAGAACGGCCGGGGCAGCATCGACGACATCGACCACCTCGGCAACCGTCGTGTTCGCGCCGTCGGCGAGCTGATGGAGAACCAGTATCGGGTCGGCTTGGTCCGCATGGAGCGCGCCATCAAGGAGCGCATGAGCATGTCGCAAGAGATCGACACACTCATGCCCCACGATTTGATCAACTCCAAGCCCGTCAGCGCAGTGGTCAAGGAGTACTTCGGCAGCTCGCAGCTGTCGCAGTTCATGGACCAAACCAATCCGTTGAGCGAGGTCACCCACAAGCGGCGCTTGTCCGCGCTCGGGCCAGGCGGTCTCACCCGTGAGCGCGCGGGCTTCGAGGTGCGCGACGTGCACCCGACCCACTACGGTCGGATCTGCCCCATCGAGACCCCTGAAGGTCCGAACATCGGTCTCATTGCCTCACTGTCGACTTTCGCCCGGGTCAACGAATACGGTTTCGTGGAGACACCCTACCGTATCGTCAACAAGGGCAAAGTCACCGACGAGGTGCAGTGGTTCAGCGCTTTGGAGGAGGAGGGCAAGTACATTGCCCAGGCCACCGCTGGTCTCGACGGCCGCGGGCGCTTCAAGGCCAACGTGGTCAGCGCGCGCTACAACGGCGACTTCAAGATCGTCCCCAACGAGATGATCGCCCTGATGGACGTTGCGCCCCAGCAAATGGTGAGCGTCGCCGCTGCACTGGTGCCCTTTCTCGAGCACGATGACGCCAACCGCGCCCTGATGGGCAGCAACATGCAGCGCCAAGCGGTGCCCCTGATTCGAACCCACGCGCCATTGGTGGGCACTGGCATCGAGCTGAGGGCAGCCCGCGACAGCGGCATGTGCGTTTCGGCGAGGCGCAACGGGGTGGTCGAGAGCATCGACGCGACCCGCATCGTGGTTCGCCCCACGGGTCCCGGCAGCGAAGTGCCGGACATCTACCACCTGATCAAGCATCAACGCTCCAACCAGTCGACCTGTTACACACAGAAGCCCATCGTCCGCACCGGCGACCGGGTTTCAGCGGGCGACGTGCTGGCCGACGGTCCCGCGATGGACATGGGCGAGCTCGCGCTGGGCCAGAACGTGCTCACCGCGTTCATGCCCTGGCATGGCTACAACTTCGAGGACTCGATTCTCGTAAGTGAGCGCATCGCCAAGGATGACGTCTTCACCTCGATCCACATCGAGGAGTTCGAATGCGTGGCCCGTGACACCAAGCTCGGCAAAGAAGAGGTCACACGTGACATCCCGAACGTCGGCGAAGAAGGGCTCAAGGATCTGGATGAGGCGGGCATCGTGCGCGTCGGCGCCGAGGTGACCCCAGGCGACATCCTGGTCGGTAAGGTCACGCCCAAAGGTGAGACGCAGCTCTCGCCCGAGGAGAAGTTGCTGCGCGCCATCTTCGGCGAAAAGAGCGGCGACGTACGCGACAGCTCGCTCAAGGTTCCGCCCGGTGTCAACGGCATCGTGATCAACGCCCGAGTGTTTTCGCGCAAAGGGCAGGACAAGGACAGCCGCGCCAAAGAGATCGAAGACATGGAGCGCGCCCGCATCGAGCGGACCCGCGACGAGGAAATCAAGATCCTGCGCGACTCCTTCTTCCGGCGCATCAAAGAGTTGCTCCGCAACAAGATGACCGAGGGCAAGCTGGTCGACGACCGCGGCAAGGTGCTTCTGCAAAAAGGCGAGAAGATCACCGAAGAAGGGCTCGACCCGATTCCGCGCAAGTACTGGGGCGACATCCCCAACAAGAACAGTGATCAGGTCCAGCAGATCCTCCAAGATCTCGAGGACATGGTGCGTAGCCGTGAGGAGCACTTCCGCAACAAGATCGAGAAGCTCTCCAAGGGTGACGAGCTGCCCCCTGGCGTCATCAAGATGGTGAAGGTCTACATTGCCATCAAGCGCAAGCTCCAGGTTGGCGACAAGATGGCCGGGCGCCACGGCAACAAGGGTGTCGTCAGCCGCATCGTCCCCGAAGAGGACATGCCGTTTACCGAAGACGGTATTCCGGTCGACATCGTCCTCAATCCGCTCGGCGTTCCCAGCCGTATGAACATCGGTCAAATCCTCGAGATACATCTCGGCTGGGGTGCTCGTGAGCTCGGCAGGCAAATCGAGCAGATGCTTCAACAGAAGCAGGAAACAGCCGATATCAAGAAGTTCCTCAAGGCCATCTACAAGGGTGATGGTCCTTCCGAGGAGCTCGTCAACTCGTTGACCGACGCGGACACCCGACGACTTGCGCGCAAGCTCGGTCGCGGCGTCTTCATGGGTACGCCTGTGTTCGACGGAGCCGGCGAATCACAGATCATGGCCGCCCTCGACATGGCCAAGCTGCCGCGCACCGGCCAGGCGGTTTTGTTCGACGGCCGCACCGGTGAGGCTTTTGACCACGATGTCACCATCGGCATCATGTACATGCTCAAGCTGCACCACTTGGTGGACGACAAGATCCACGCGCGCTCGATCGGTCCCTACTCGCTCGTCACCCAACAGCCCTTGGGCGGCAAAGCGCAGTTTGGTGGCCAGCGCCTCGGTGAGATGGAGGTGTGGGCCATGGAGGCATACGGAGCGGCCTACGCGCTGCAGGAGTTCTTGACCGTCAAGTCCGACGACGTTCAGGGGCGTACCCGTATGTACGAGTCGGTTGTGAAAGGTGAGTACGCGCTCGATCCCGGCTTGCCGGAGAGCTTCAACGTGCTCATCAAGGAGCTCCAGTCGCTTTGTCTTAACGTCGAGTTGGTCGAGAGCGCGCCCGCGCCGGCCGCGGAGGAGGAGTGAGCAATGCGTGACATCTTCAGCTTTTTCGAGAAGCCCAAAGACCCCCTCTCCTTCAACGCGATTCGTATCTCGCTGGCCAGCCCGGAGAAGATCCGGGAGTGGTCGCACGGCGAGGTGAAGAAGCCCGAGACCATCAACTACCGTACCTTCAAGCCCGAGCGTGGCGGCCTGTTCTGCGCCAAGATCTTCGGGCCGGTCAAGGACTACGAGTGCAACTGCGGCAAGCGCATGAAGCACCGCGGCATCGTCTGCGAGAAATGCGGCGTGGAGGTCATCCCCTCCAAGGTGCGGCGTGAGCGTCTCGGTCACATCTCATTGGCTACGCCAGTGGCCCACATCTGGTACCTCAAGAGCCTGCCGAGCCGGATCGGCAACGTGCTCGACATCTCGCTCAAGGATCTCGAGCGGGTGCTCTACTGCGAGGCCTATATCGTCATCGATCCAGGCGACACGGAGCTGACCCGTGGTGAGCTGCTCACCGAGGAGCGCTACCTGGAGATCCTCGACGAGTATCCCAACGAAGCCTTCAAGGCGGGGATGGGTGGCGACGCGGTCATCGACATGCTCAAGCAGGTCGACGTGCATGCTCTGGCTGAGGTGTTGCGCAAGGAAATGCGCGCGGCAACCAGCGAAGCCAAGCGCAAGAAGCTGGCCAAGCGACTCAAGGTCATCGGTGCGTTCCGCGAGAGCGGCAATCGCCCCGAGTGGATGATGTTGAGCGTCATTCCCTTGCGACCAGCGATTTGAACGATCTCTACCGCCGCGTCATCAACCGCAACAACCGTCTCAAGCGACTGCTCGAGCTCAACGCGCCCGAGATCATCATTCGCAACGAGCGCCGCATGTTGCAGGAAGCCGTGGACGCGTTGTTCGACAACGGCCGTCGCGGCAAGACCATCACCGGACCGAACAAGCGCCCGCTCAAGTCGCTCAGCGACATGCTCAAAGGCAAGCAGGGGCGCTTCCGCCAGAACCTGCTCGGTAAGCGCGTCGACTATTCGGGTCGTAGCGTCATCGTCGTCGGGCCGCATCTGAAGCTACACGAGTGCGGTCTGCCCAAGAAGATGGCCCTCGAGCTGTTCAAGCCCTTCATTTACAACAAGCTCGAAGAGCGGGGCTACGTCAACACCATCAAGAGCGCCAAGAAGATGGTGGAGAAGGAGCGGCCCGAGGTTTGGGACATCCTCGAAGAGGTGATCACCGAGCATCCGGTCTTGCTCAACCGCGCGCCCACATTGCACCGTTTGGGCATCCAGGCCTTCGAGCCGATCCTCATCGAGGGCAAGGCCATCCAGCTGCACCCGTTGGTCTGTACGGCCTTCAATGCCGACTTCGATGGCGATCAGATGGCCGTGCATGTTCCGCTGTCGATCGAAGCGCAGATGGAGGCGCGGGTGCTCATGATGAGCACCAACAACATCCTGTCGCCTGCCAACGGCAAGCCCATCATCAACCCGACGCAGGACATCGTTCTCGGCTTGTATTACGCCACGCGTGAGCAGCGTTTCGCCCGCGGTAGCTACAAAGAGGGCACGCTCAAGGTAGACAAGAAGGGCAACCTGAGCGGTCACTTGCAGGGCGTCTTTGCTTCGCCTGAAGAAGTCCGTATGGCCTACGACGCGGGTGCGGTGGCTCTGCACTCGCGCATCAAAGTACGCGTGCCGGAGATCGACGAGAGTGACAAGCCTGTCCTCGACGAGCATGGTCGCGCCAAGCGGCACTTGGTTCAGACCACGGTCGGCCGCGTGCTGGTCAGCGAAGTCTTGCCTCCTGGCACGAGCTTCGACCACGTCAACAAGACCTTGGACAAGAAGGCTTTGTCGAAGCTGATCGACATCGTCTATCGCCAACACAAGAACAAGCACACCGTGCTGCTCGCCGACCGCTTGCGCACGATGGGTTTCGGCTGGGCGATGCACGCTGGCATCTCCATCTGCCTCGACCACATGACCATTCCCGAGAAGAAGAAGGTCCTTCTCGGCGACGCTCAGAACGAGGTCGAGAAGGTGGTTGAGCAGTACCAAGAAGGGCTCATTACCGACGGCGAGCGCTACAACAAGATCGTCGACATTTGGGCCAGCGTTGCCGATGCGGTCACCGCTGAGATGATGACCGAAATCGGCAAAGAGCTCGTGGCAGATCCCGACGGTGGCAACGAGCAACTCGAGCCGAGCTTCAATCCGATCTTCATCATGGCCGACTCGGGCGCCCGAGGCTCGACCCAGCAAATCAGGCAGCTAGCAGCCATGCGTGGGCTGATGGCCAAGCCGAGCGGTGAGATCATCGAGACGCCCATCACGGCGAACTTCCGCGAAGGGCTGAGCGTGTTGCAGTACTTCGTCTCGACTCACGGCGCGCGCAAGGGCCTGGCCGATACGGCGCTCAAGACGGCCAACTCCGGCTATCTAACCCGGCGCTTGGTCGATGTGGCGCAGGACTCCGTCATCAGCGAAATCGATTGCGGATCCCTCGACGGAATTCGCGTCACCAAGCTCGAAGAAGGTGGCGAGGTCATTCAGCCACTCGGCGAGCGTATCCTCGGGCGTGTTGCGCTCGACGACGTCGTCGATCCACTCACTGGCGAAATCCTCATCCGCGCCAACACCTCGCTCGACGAAGAGGCTGTGCTCAAGATCGAGGAAGCTGGTGTCGAAGAGGTGATGATTCGTACCGTGCTCACCTGCCAGACGCGGCGTGGTGTTTGCGCCATGTGTTACGGGCGTGACCTGGCACGCGGCTACCGTGTGAACATCGGTGAGTCCGTTGGCATCATCGCGGCTCAGTCGATTGGCGAGCCGGGTACACAGCTCACGATGCGCACCTTCCACATCGGTGGCGCTGCTGCCCGCGGTAAGGTCGAGGCGAGCCATCTCGAGTCGCGCACCGAAGGAACGGTGCGGCTGCGGCGTGCGGTGGTGCAGACCAAGCGCGATGGCGTGATGGTCGTGATGAACCGCCACGGCGAGCTGATCATTGTGGACAACACGGGCCGCGAGCGCGAGCACAACCGGTTGGTCTATGGTGCGGAGCTGCGCGTTCGCGAGGGCGATCGGGTCAAGCCCGGTCAGCTGCTTGCCGAGTGGGATCAGTTCGCAACGCCAATCCTGACCGAGGTAGCAGGGCGGATTGACTTCGGCGACTTGGTCGAAGGCGTGAGCTTCCAGGATCGCGTCGACGAGGTCACGGGCCTGTCGGCGAAGGTGGTCACCGAGTCCAAGGCGGCCGACCTGCGGCCCCGCATCACCATCAAGGACGCCGAAACCAGCGAGACGCTCAAGCTGCCGAACAGCGTGCTCGACGCGCGTTATCTGCTGCCGGTGGGCGCCTACATCGTCGCCCAAGAGGGCGACTTCATGGAGGCCGGTGAGGTCATTGCCAAGATGCCTCGCGACACCGCCAAAGTGCAGGACATCACCGGTGGTTTGCCTCGTGTTGCAGAGCTGTTCGAGGCGCGCAAGCCCAAGGATCACGCCATCATCAGCGAGATCGAGGGCGAGGTCAGCTTCGGCAAGGACACCAAGGGCAAGCGCAAGGTCATCGTCACGCCGTACAGCGTCGAAGGCCTTCCGATGCCGGATCAGTCCCGCGAGTACCTCATCCCCAAGGGCAAGCATCTGCAGGTGCAGCCTGGCGACCGGGTACGTCCCGGCGAGGCGTTGCAGGACGGGCCGCCCAACCCGCACGACATCTTGCGCGTGAAGGGTGAGCGCGAGCTGGCCGCTTGGTTGGTCAACGAGATCCAGCAGGTCTATCGCTTGCAAGGTGTCGGCATCAACGACAAGCACATCGAGGTAATCGTGCGCCAGATGCTCCGACGCGTCCGCGTCAAGGACGTTGGCGACACGACCTTCTTGGTGGACGAGCACATCGAAAAAGCGAGCTTCGAGGCAGAGAACGGCAAGGTTCTGGCGCGTGGCGGCCGCCCCGCAACAGCAGAGCCGTTGCTGCTGGGCATCACCAAAGCGAGCTTGTCGACCGAATCGTTCATCAGCGCTTCGTCGTTCCAAGAGACAACCAAGGTCCTCACCGAAGCCTCCATCAATGGCAAGACGGACGATCTGCGCGGTCTCAAAGAGAACGTCATCATGGGACGTCTCATCCCTGCTGGCACCGGGCTCTCAGCCTACCGTAGGCTCAAGGTGCTCACCGAGCGGGATGCCGAGGAGACGGCTGGACAGCTGTATCGGATTCCCGATGCGCCCATGGCTGCGATGAGCGAAGAGTAGGCACATACCTGGACAAGCATTCAGGTTTGGGTGGGAATATCGGCCGCAAACCGCCGGCAATGCTGAAGAAGTAGGCCCGGCGGTTGCAAGCCGGGTTAGGATCGAGCCAGCGACCTTTGTCGGGGTCGCGCAAGGCTGGGATCCGTGAACGAACGCGTTGTCGTCAACAAGCGCATCGCAGATAAGCTGCTCGACGATGGTCTCATCGACGAGACGGATTATCGTCGGTCGATTGAGTATGCGCGCACGCGCGGAAAACGGATCGAAGAGGCGCTGCTCGAGCTGGACATCGTGGCCGAGACGCCACTGCTTCGCTATATCGCCACTTCCCACAAGACACAGTTCGTCTCGACCGAGAAGCTTGCCAGGGCCAAGCTCGACAGCAAAGCGCTCAAGGCCATCACCAAGCAGACCGCGAAGCACTTCGGCGTTTTCCCTTTGGTGCTCGATCGCAAGAACGACAAGTTGATCGTTGCCACAGCCGATCCTGACCATCCACTTGCTGCGCGCGAGCTGTCATTGGCAGCGAAAGTCGAGAACATCTTGTTCATGGTTGCGCGTCCCGCAGCCGTCATCGCCGCCATTGCGCGTGCGTACGAACGCGACAAGCAGCCATTCAAGAAGCTGATGCTGGCCAAGAAGGGCTCCAATGTCGACGCGAGCATGCTGCTGTGGGATCCCTACAAGAAGAAGGGGCGCCGCAGGAAGACCTCTCGCGGACGCGGGCGCGAGACCGGTAGGCGTCAGACTGGTAGGCGTCGGCCACAACACAGCGACGGCGGCCGGCCCCGAACAGATTCTGCCCTTGCCGTGGATTTGCCAGACGACGTTCCGTCCGTCGTCCGTGCAAATGAGGCCCAGCGACGTACCGCGCGCCAACGACCTGAACAACAAGTCACCACCCCTGACCCGGCGCCAGTCCACGCCGCCCCCGCCCCCCCCCCCCCGCCCCCCCCCGCCCCCCCCCCCCCGCCCCCCCCCCGCCCCCCCCCCCCCCCCCCCCCCCCCCCCCTGCTCCCGCTCCCGCTCCTGCTCCCGCTCCCGCTCCTGCTCCCGCTCCCGCTCCTGCTCCCGCCCCGCCAACTGGTTTCGGAGGTGTTGCTCAGCCAGCTGCCAAGGTTGCCGCAGAAGGCACATGGCGGCCGCCTCCGCCTCCGCCCACGCCCGCGCCTCCCATGACCGAGCTGTCAGCGGGCGCGGTTCGCCCCAACGAGCTAGCGCAAGAAGTCGGCGCCCATTTTCCACTGCAGACAGCGCATCCAGGCAGCACGGTCCATCCGCCGGACGAGCCGTTCCCCTTGCAGACCGGCTACCCGCCGCCTGGCACAAATCAACCCCCACCAATGGGTTTGCCACCGGCGCATCCGGTGCAAGAGCCAATCGCCGAGCCCCAAGCATTGCCGTTGCCCGGCGAGGCGAGTTATCCCGGCACGGAGCTAGGCAGTCAGCCGTCAGCTCAATACCAATCTGCCGAGACGCCACAAGCTTCCGAAGTGCCTCCACCGCCCGGCACCGTGCAGATGCATGCCGCGGCAGATGCGCACGGGCAGCCGACTGCCGAGGCCGCGGATCCCGAGCTCTTGGACTTCGGCGCTGAGCTCGACATGATATTCGATCCCCACGGCGTGCTCGGGGATGCTGAACCGGGAGCCGGCGCGCCGGAGCAGCTCCCATCCGTGATACCAGAGTCGCGCTACGCACCTCACTCGGCGCTCAGCTTCGGCGTGCTGTCCAAGGCGCGTGCAGCATCGGATCCACCACCGCCCCAAGAAGTGGTGGTCAGCGCGCCCTACATCGAGTCGCTTCGCGTGCTGGTCGGCTTGCTGGAGAACGATCGTCCCGATCTTCGTGGCCATTCCACCTTCGTGGCGCGGCTGACCCTTGGCGTGTGCGAACGGGTGCGGCTCGGCAAGGCGCTTTGCGATTCAATCGTGCTTGCCAGCTATTTGCATGACCTTGGTCGAATGGGCTCGCTGCACTTGACGCCACTCAACGTGGCTCAATTCGAGGCTCATCAAGAGCTGGCCGTGAAGCTCGCCTCCATTCCGCAGCAATTGATGGGCTCGGTGGGCTTGCCCGACGAGTGTCTCGCGGCGCTCGAGTCGCTCTACGAGCAGGCTAACGGCAAGGGATTTCCCAAGGGGCTTTCCGGTACGGAGATTCCTATCGGCGCGCGCATCTTATCGGTGGCCGACAGCTATGCGGAGCTGACCCGCAACCCGCGTAACGCTTACCGAAGGATGCTCTCCCCCGAAGACGCAATCCTCGTGCTTCAAGAACACAGCGGCTCAGTATTCGATCCCAACATCGTCGAGGTTTTCGAGCGTGCAACCGGCGGAGAGAAGATTCTGACCGAGTTGCTCGCCGACCGCTACCGCGTGCTGGTGGTCGATCCGGACCCCGAAGAAACCCTGGTGTTGCAGTTGAAACTGCTCGAGCAAGGGTTTGATGTTCACGTTGCCCGCGGCACCGTGGACGCGCGTGAGGCGTTGGCGGCCCACACCTTCGCAGTGGTGGTCAGCGAAATCGATCTGGATGAAAAAGACGCGGGGTTCTACTTGCGGGCCGAAGCGGCCCAGAACCACCCGAATTCTTCTTGGGTGTTCCTTTCCTCGCGCAGCAGTCGCACGACCGCGCAACGCGCTTTCGACATGGACGTCGACGACTTCATCGCCAAACCGGCAGCGGCCGAGATAGTCGTGGCCAAGTTGATCCAGCTCATCGAGCGCCGCGAGGCGCGCGTTACCCCCCGCGGCGTGTCCGGCTCGCTGGCGCAGATGTCGTTGCCCGACATCGTGCAGATCCTCTGGCATGGCCGAAAGACATGCGCGCTGCACATCGCCAGCTCCGACAGCACCGGCCAAGTTCATTTTCGCGACGGCCGGGTCGTGCACGCCACTTGGGCTGACTTGACCGCTAAGGCTGCGTTCTACCAAATGCTCACCATCGGCGAGCACGGCGAATTCAGCGTTGATCCTGAGTTCGTGCCCCCCCTCGATACCATCACAGATTCACCCGAGGGCTTGTTGCTCGAAGGCATGCGTTTGCTCGACGAAGGCCGGCTCTGAGGGTCCAGGTGATCGACCCGGGCCAACCTTGTGCCATTTCGTGCCAGCGCACCGCGTCGACTATAGGGAAAACAGCAGCATAGCGCTGGCCCACATCCTGCATGCTATTTGTCGTCCCAATCGGCGCGGGCGCCGAATCAGGGTGGTGAGTCAACGCTGACCAAAGGAACTGAGATGACCGGCTTTCTACGAAAAGCACTTTGGGCCGCGCCCATCGTGGCTGTGGCAATTCTTCTCAACCCTGCCGAGGCTGACGCTTGCGGCGGTTGTTTTGTTCCTCCTGAGGAAAACACCCAGGTCACTGGCCATCGCATGATCATGTCGATCAGCATGGCTCAATCTACCCTCTACGATCAGATCGAGTACACGGGCTCGCCTGAGTCTTTCGCTTGGGTTCTGCCGACGAGAGGGAAGGTCGACGTGGGCTTGTCCTCGGATTTGATTTTCAATCAGCTCGGCTTCGACACCGCCGTGCAGGTCTTGCCTCCGCCGCTGAATTGCCCCAGCTACAACTGCGGGTACGACGACGGTGACTCCTTCGGCAGCACTGCCACGTCCGGCGCGCCGAACGACGCTGGTGGCGGCGAGGTGAACGTCATTGCGCAGGAGGTTGTCGGTCCTTACGAGACGGTGCAGCTCGAGTCCAGCTCACCCACCGCGCTACAAGACTGGCTCGCCGCTCATGGCTTCAACGTCCCGGCTGACATCCAACCCATCGTGGCGTCTTATGTGGCCGAGAAGTTCAACTTTTTGGCCATGAAGTTGGTTCCCGGCAAAGACGTTACTGCCATCACCCCCGTCCGCGTCACCACCCAAGGCGCCAACGTTGCACTGCCGCTGCGCATGGTCGCCGCGGGCACGGGCGCCAAGACGGCGATGACTCTGTGGGTCATTGCCAACGGCAAGTACGAGACGGCCAACTTCCCCAGCTTCACCTTGCCAGCGAATGCGCACGTTTGGGATTACGATCAACAGAGCTCGAACCGCGCCGAGCTGATGGATCTTGCCTACAAGGCGACCAACAACTTCGGCTGGCTCACTGAGGCATCGTTCACCTATTCGGAGGCGGGCTTCCGCGGCACCATCATGAATGTGGTCGAGTTCGCATCGCCTGAGCAGAACGGTTATTCGCTCGACCAAGAGGAGGCGTACAAGCTGGCGCAAGAGGACCTCGAGGTGTTGTTCGCCGGTATGGGGAGCAACGTTTGGGTAACCCGTTTGCGGGGAGAGCTCGGGCGTCCTGCGCTCGGTTCCGATCTGCAGCTGGCCGCGTCGACCAATCAAACTCCAATCGAGCGCATCATTCAGACGACGAAGTTCGTTGGTACCCAGCCGGCCTGCCCACCAGCGCCTCCAGGCTGCGATCCAGTCGATGGGAACTCGAGCTCGGAAAAAGAGCCCTGGGGCGAGACCGCTTCAGCTGGCTCCGGCGCGAGCTGCTCTTTTGCGGCCCCCCCGACTGAGCTCGGTGCTGGGGCAGCTGGCAGCTTGTTGCTGCTGCTGCTCGGCCTACATCGCAGGCGCCGCAAGAATACGTTTTTGTCTCCCTGACCTCGCTTTTTCTCCAGTTTCTTCCCTTAGATTGTGCATCACGGCGGGCGTCCTCTGCGGGGCGCCCGCTTTTTTTCAGCGCGGAGACACGGAGGGGAAAGCAAAGCCGAAAAAACCCCTTTGCTGCAAACGCGAGCTCGAGGCGTTGCGGGGCGGCTCGCGCCGCATTTTTTTCACCACGGAGCAGAGAGGGGAGGGGCAAAGCCGAAAAACACCCCTCGTCCACAAACGCGAGGCGCAACGTGGATCAGCGTTTCCTTCAGCGATTGAGGAATGGGCTGACCGCCAACCATGAAACAAAACCTCTGTGTCCCTCTTCGTGTCTCTCTGTGCGTCTCTGTGTAAAGAAACCGCGCGAAGGCACAAGCCCGTCGAATCGGGTGCCCGTCCGGGAACCAGCTTCGTGGTGAAAAATGCGGCGCCAGCCGCCCCACGCGGGCTACGCGAACGGGCTAGCGTTTGCGTTTGCGTCTCTTGGGAATGTAGCCCTTGGGTGTGCGCCAGCGGCGCCGCAAGTGGGCCTTGATCACATCGCGGAATATGCCGATGTGCGCGCAGTGGTTTGGCTTGTCGTCGCCCTTGTAGCCGCGCACGTGGTAGCCGCGCTTGTCGAAGCGCTCGACGAGACGTAGGCCGAGGCGGTCTCGACGGCGTGCTTTACGCATGCGACCGCGGAGCTTCTTGACCATGAAATGCGACACTTCGCGGGTGGTGGCGTAGCCATGGGTCTGCACTTCGGAGTGCGTCTGGAACATGAACGTGCGTCCCCGTGCGGCGCTGCGCGCAAAACTGAGGAACGACGCGAGTCCGCGCCCTCGGATGGTCTTGTTGTTGGCGTCGCTGTAGCCCGCGTGAAGCGCATCGAGCAGGATGACCGTGTCGATCTTCTTCGCAATTGGTTGCCGCAGAATCTGGCCGATCGCGCCGTAACCAGCGCTCCAGGCGGACAGTGCCATACGGCGAACATAGGTTCGGCGCCGCCCGCGTGTTTTCGCCATGGCGCGCTCGACGCTCCGAATCAGGTCGGTGAACACCTTGGGAGAAGCGAAAGCTTTCGAATACGCCCCTGAGCCGGTCCCGAGGTCGATACCTACCAGCACCAGGCCTCGGCCAACCTTGACCAGCTCCTTTCGGATCGGCTCGTGGCCGTGAAAGTGCACGATCAGATCGAACCCGCCTCGCTTGGTCAATCCGCCGCCCTTGGGCGCGAGCAACTGGCCCATCCGAATGTTGCGATTCCAGCGCTGATAAATGCCCCAGCCAGGGTCAGGCGTGTTGCACGGATGTACCTTTGGCTTTTTCTTGCGCGGGGCTTTCTTGCGCTGCGCCCTGTTGGGCTGTGTCCCTTTGGATTGGGCCTGAACCGTCGGCGCAATGGTGAGGCTCGCTGTTGTCAGGAGCAACACCACAGCTGTGCACAGCAGCCTCATCCCGCTGTTGGACGAACGTGCGGGCCAATTGTTCACATTGGCATGCCAGGTGGGGGGGGCGCGCCGGGTACAGGACCACCCCAAGGTCCAGCTGCTCCCGCTGGGCCACCATGCTGGGCTGCTGCCTCGGCTGCAGCGATGATCTGCTCCTCGGCTTGTGCGGCAAGCTTCTCGACGACCATCGCAGCATCGGCGACCGGAAGGGCTTCGAAGTAGCGCAGGAACTGCTTCTCCAGCCCGGGCGTCACGCCGCCCAATATCAACGCGACGGGGATCGAAGGCTTCTCGATGTCGCCTAGCTCTTTGCAGCGATCTCGCCAGCGGTTCACCCCCGCCAAGGTGCGGGCCAGCCACTGGCCTACGAGTCCGATGAGCAGCCCGCCCATCGAGCCGGCCACAAACAGATCTGCGATGAAGATGTTGGGATCATCTGTTGGCGAAATCAGTGCTGCGATCAGCCCGCCAATCGCCGAGCCGACGACCATGCCGGGCTCCCCCCCGTTGTGATGAGCGGCGAGTCGTACGATGGCTGCGGCTTGAAGGCCCCGCTCTGGAGTGTTGGCGAAGCGACGCAACGACGACAGGGTCTGCGCTCGACGGGAGGAGGATGAGTGGACACTGATGTAGCTGATGATCAGAGCGGCCAGCGAGACCCCCACGCCGACGCCGATGGCCGCTCCGCGAGGGAATAGCCCTTGGGGTAGCGGGGCCCGCACGAGAGCAGACTTCTTGGCCTCACCCGCTGCTTTCACACGCGCGTCGAGTGCTCTGTTCGCGGCAGCGGCGTGACGCTTGAGTTTGTCGAGGGGGGCGTCGAGAAAGATCTTCAGAAGCTCTTTGGCGATCTTCTGTTGGGCTTTGCCACTCTTGCCGGGGTCATCCAGCTTGGCGGCCTTGCTCACTGCCAGCCACGCCGCTGTCGCCGACTTGCTCCGTTTGGTGGCGTCCTCGGTTTGCTTGCGGCACTTGCCCTTGTACAGCGCTCCGGCGTGTTTCAACACGGGCGCCGCGACCACCCAGGGGATCTCGTATTCGAGCTTCTTCTTTTCACCGCGCTTGCGGTAGCGGCTCTTCTTTTCTCGTGCCTTGGCAGCGCGCTCGGCCTTTTTCTTGGCTCCCGCCGCGCGCGTCTGGAACACGATCACCTCTTCGCCGAGCTTGCTGGCTCCTTTGAGGCAGCGCGCTTTGCTGAACTGAAGCTGCTTTGCGGTCGCCTGTTGCTCGGCGGCGATGGCTTTGGGATCGGTGACCATCGGGCCTTCGGCGCGCGCTAGCAGCACGATGGCGACGGCAACTGCGGGTACCAAGACAAATACCGTCGCCAAGGTCCAGAAGGTTTCATCGCGGCGGGTGTATTCGTTCAAAGCTGTGTGTCCTCGTCGCGATGCGACAATAACGCGGCCGACCGACAAAGCCCAAGCGCAAGTCGCTGCCATCCCGATCTAGCCGTGCTGACGCGCGCTTGTGATAGCCTTTGAGGCCTGTGTTAGCCTTTTTGAACAGATGAGCCGCTCGAAGAACTTTCGCTTTCTTGCGCTTGCTGCACTGATCGCCGCGTTGGCCGCCAGCCTTTTGCCCAGTGGTTGCGCCGGTACGCCACCGTGCACGATGAACAGCGAGTGCAGCGATGGCGTCTGCGTCGACGGCGAGTGCATCGTCAAGTGTCGCGAGAAATGGGACTGCCACACCGGCTATTTCTGCAACGAGCTGGGCGTCTGCCAAAAAGAAGAATCGACCAGCTCCGGTAGTACGACGAGCGGGACAGCAGGGGCAGGAGGCAACCCCACGACCAGTAGCGGGACTGCCGGCACCGGCACTGGCGGTGGGAGCACGACGGGCTCCACGAGCAGCGGCAGTGGTGGCGGCAAAGAGCTCGACTTGTGCGGAAACGACGGCGATTGCACCGGCGGGTTGTCGTGCAAGGACATGGTCAAGTACGGCAAGAAGCGCTGCACGCGGGGCTGCAGTAGCAACGCCCAATGTATGAGCGGT
>CAZRGL010000240.1:0-15246 GCA_964599485.1 uncultured Polyangiaceae bacterium | reverse complement strand
ATGCCGTCGCTGTCGGTTTCCGTGCCTTCCGCCGCCGGGTTGTAAGTTCCCGAGCTGCAGTCGTCGCAGCCATCGTTATCGGTATCGGAGCAGACGTTGGGATTGTTGTCGTCCGAGTCGTCGGCGTCGAGTGAGCCGTCGTTGTCGTCGTCAGTGTCGCAAACGTCGCCCTGACCGTCGTTGTCGAAGTCGGCCTGGTTGGCATTCGAATCCAAAGGACAGTTGTCGCTGCCGTCGAGGATGCCATCGCCGTCGTCGTCGGTGTCGCCGGGATCGCAGAGACCGTCAGAGTCGGTGTCGAGCCCATCGTTGGAAACGTCGCCCCCCCACTCGTCGGCACCCGAGTTGGTGCAGTCGTCGCAAGTGTCGTTGTCGACGTCGCGGCACACGTTCGCGTTGAGGACGGCCGAGTCGGTGTCGTCACCTACTCCGTCGTTGTCAGAGTCGAGGTCTTGGTTGTCAGGCGTGCCGTCATTGTCGGTGTCCGGCGGTGTGATGCCGCCACCTGCCGAGCTTGGAACGCCGTCGGAGTCGATGGGACCGTCTGCAATGCAGTCGTTGTTTGCGTCGGTTCCGCCCGCCTCATCGACGTCGCAGATGCCGTCGCCATCGCTGTCGAGATCGAAGGAGTCCGGAATCCCGTCGTTGTCCGTGTCGGTGTTGCAGGTTCCAGGCCCGGTATTGAATCCGTAACCGGCCACATAACCGTACGATTCATAGGGTTTCTCGCCCCAAGAGATGGGTATGAAGGCTTGGTCGGCCGTTAGGGTGTGGGTACCGAAGGATACGGGGATCTGCACGAACGAGACCGTGGTACCCGGTATGGGCGTGAAGGTCTGGGACACCGGGTTGCCATCGAGCTTGAGCGAGCTCTCGGCTGCTACCGGGATGACCACGATGGCCGTGTTGGTGTTGTCCGCTTTCAAGGCCCCGAAGGTGGCATCGCCAACTCCGTTCTGGGCGCCGGGAAGAAGAATGAAGGCTGGGTCACCGGTGCTGCCTCCGCCTTCGGCCACGATGTAGACCATGGTGGGCTGGCTGGTCTGAACATAGGCCGGTTCAACGGTCGACGAGTAGAAGTCGCCGGCGTTGAGGGTAGCCACCAGGGAACCGTTCACAGTCACGGTGGTGCCGTTGGTCGCAGCCACGACGCGGAAATTCTGGGGCTGCGGGATGACGGGCACGTAGTATTCGGTCGACCAAGAGGCTACCGGGAAGAGTTGCTCTTCGACGTGGTCACAGGCGCCAGAGCCGGTGTTCAGGCACTTGTTGCCGCTGTTGACCGCCACGGGTTGGTCGGCCGTGCTCTTGGTACCCGTCAAGTCAGCCGCTTGCTCGAAATAATAGGTCTGACCCTCGTTCAAAGTGATGGCCGGGTTGCCGCCGATGGAAACCGACGTGTTGTTCACGGTCGCCGTTACCGAAATCTGTCCCGGAAGGCTGATGCTGTTGGGATACCCTGCCGCGTAGTACTCCGTGCCCAACAGACCGTCGGGAAGCACGGTAAAAGCATCCACGGTGTAGGCCTCGAAGTTGTTGCCGAACAACTGGATGGGGTTGTCTGCGGTCCCCCGCAGGGCCTTTCCGCTGTTGACCCCAGCTGACAGAAGGAAGCTGGAAGAGGGCTTGGTGATGGACAGAAAGCCGGAAGCGTCAATCGTGACTGGCGCATCCTGGTTCACCGTTACCTGTGTCCCGGCAACACCCGCCACGTGGAGCTCGTACGTTGCCGAGCCAAGGGGGGGATTGAATGTGACCCAGAAATTGCCTCCAGCCAGCGTCTGACTGGGGCACTCGATGGTGTCGAGAATTCCGTCGTTATCGTCGTCGAGATCGAACTCGTCGAGGATTCCGTCGTTGTCGTTGTCGCCGATCACCCCTTGGGAGACCGATCCGAGCTCTTCTGGCTCGGACTCGGCCTCATGCTGACAGGAAGCAGCAATCAGCGGTAGCGAAGACACACACAACAGGGAGATGAGATACCTAAATTTTCGAAACATGAGCGCCCCGGTTCTTCTTAATAATTCAGTTGACTTGGGTCTGGTGTGCCTCGGCCCGCTATGGGTTTTGCTCGAGGATCTTGAACTGTACGCGCCGATTGCGCTGCTGTCCGTCGGGTGTGTCGTTACCGGCGATAGGCTTGTCCTGGCCGTAGCCCTTGGCCGTGAGCCGGTCGGCCTTGATGCCGCGGCTGATGAGGGCGCGGCGCACGGCCTTGGCTCGAGCGTCAGACAAGATCTTGTTTGACATGGGCGTACCGCGGTTGTCGGTGTGACCCTGGATCTCGAGCTTCTTGAGCTCGGGATGCTCCTTGAGCAGCTTGGCGATGTTGTCCAGGACCTTCTTGCTGGCCGGTCGGATGCTCGCCAAGTTGGTGTCGAACTCCACACCCTTCAGATCTTGATCGAGAATCGCAACGATCGGGCAGCCGCGCTTGGCCGGATCGGTGTTGTCGGGGCCAGGCTGATCCGGGCAACCGTCAATCGAATCGATGAAGCTATCGCCGTCCTTGTCGGGGCAGCCGTTGGTCTTCGGGTCCTCGGTCTTGAGGCCTGCGACAGCAGGGCAAGCGTCAACAGCATCGAGGATGCCGTCGCCGTCCTTGTCGGTCACCGGACAGCCATGCTTGGCTGGGTCGGAGCTGGCGATGCCAGCCACCTTGGGACAAGCATCATCCTTGTCGAGGAAGCCGTCGCCGTCAGTGTCGGGACAGCCGTTCTTCTTGGGATCGGGATCGGCCTTGCCAGCAGCCTGCGGGCAAGCATCGTCCGCATCGAGAATACCGTCGCCATCAGCATCGGCAGGGGCTGCGGGCGGGCAACCGTTAATCTTCGGATCGGCGTTCTTGACACCGGCAACCTTCGGGCAAGCATCATCGTTGTCGATGATGCCGTCGCCATCGGTGTCGGCCGGGCAGCCGTGCTTGGCCGGATCCTCGTTGGCCACGCCAGCCACCGACGCACAAGCGTCATCGACGTTGAGGATGCCGTCGCCGTCGCTGTCCTTGTCGGCTCGCGGCGTCCAGGCAACGCTGAACACCCCGCGGGCGTCCGGTGTGTCGACGCCAGTCGTCAGACCCATACCGCCGCCCACTCCGACGACGAGGTCGTGGGGCAAGCGGTACTTGCCACCGATGAAGATCTCGAGGTTGTTGGTCCACTCGCCCAGGTCCTTGAAGGGCAACGAGCCAAGCAGCTCGGGGCCTACTTGAATCTGGTCCTCGGCGCCGAACACCACACCGCCACCAGCACTCCAGCTGAAGCGGTGACTCGACTCGCTCGACAAGGTGTCTTGGCTGCTGCGCAGCTCGGGACCAAAGGCGGCATGCCGATTTCGTTGGTGCCGATCTGAGCGACGCGATTTTGCACAACGTCGACTTGCGCAATTCCGACATGTTTCAAGCGGCGCTCTGCTGTGCCGATCTGACTGGAGCCAAGCTCGAAAACACCGATCTGCGCGCCGCTGATCTAGAGGGCGCAAAAATCGAAGACGGCCCTTTGGCCAAAGCCATTACCGGCAGGCAGGGCCAGCTGTAGGTTCCGTCGCCTTGCTCTAGCAGCGCACAAACGGAAAACGGGCCGCCCGCGATGGGCAGCCCGTCTTCTCATGTTGTGGGCGTTAGTGCTGGGCTCAGCTCTCGAGACGCTCACGGCGGCGGCGCATCAGCGTCAGGCCGAGGGCGAGGGCGAACAGGCCGCCCATGGCTCCGCCGACCTTGCCGGGGGTGCGGCCCACGCTGCATCCACCTTCGATGGCGGCGCTGGCCGAAATCGAGATGTCGAGGCTGATCGAGAAGTTCTCGAGCATGTACTGGGCGCACTCGACCAAATCGGTGACAGCGATGAACTGGCCGTCGCAGAACAGACCGCCGGTGGGCGCGTCGCAGTCAATCTCGCAGCCGCCCTTGAGGTCCACGGAGCACTTGACCGAGCAGTCGAAGTTGGCGTCGACCTCGCACTTACCGCTGCAGCCGGCTTCGCACTTGGCGTCGCAGGTCGCCGAGGGTGCGACGACGTCGCAGTCGGCGTCGCAGTTCGAGGCGCAGTCCGCTTCGCAGAAAGCGACGCAGTCCTTGTTGCTGCTGCCTTCGCACTGGGCAGCGACGCTGGCGTTGCACTCGGACTTGCAGCTGGCGGCGCAGTCGAATTTGCCAGGATCAGCCTCGCACTTTCCCTTGCAGCTAGCGCCGCACTCGCCGGTGCAGGACGCGCTCAGCTCGGCGTTGCATTTGCCGTCGCAGGCGGCAACGAAGCTCAGCGGCTCGCATTTGGCTTTGCAGCCACCAGAGAACTCGAAGTGGCACTCGCCGATGGCGGTCAGCTCGATTCCGCCGCAGGCTTCTTTGCTGGCAGCTTGGGCGTTGAGCGCCAGCAGGGTCATGGTACACAGAATTGCGGTTGCAATAGTAAGGCGCTTGATCATGCGAAGTCTCCCGTTGTGGTGATGAAGCAAGGAAAGCACAAACAGTTCCTCGCAGAAAGTAGCACGTGCGGCTGGCCTGTGCCTCGAAAGCAACAACTCGACGGCCCCAAACCCTTGACGAGGGCCGCGGGCTGGCTACCTGGATGGTGAAAATGAAGCCATGGATACTCGGTTTGTTAGCGTTTTCGCTGGCTTTTAGCGGATGCACTTGCGGAACCAAGAGCGACGAGGAAATCCTCAAAGAGCGCCTCGATACCATCAAGGTGCATTTGTACCTCGCCACCAAAATCGCCATCCTCAAGGCCGATCAATCCGCGGACGCCAAGCGGGTGCGTGCCCAGTTGGTGCGGGCGGTGCGCGCCGCCGGGGGGAGCGGCGGCAAGGACGCAGCTGGTGATGCGAAGCCGAGCGCTGGCGCCAAGTCGATGAGCGCCGCTGACTACCTCGAGCTCGCCAAGGCCCTGTATGCGTTGCGAGCCGAGGGAAAGAAGCTGCTCGACTCGGGCGACGAAAGCGGCATGCAACCCGTGCTCTCGAAGCTATTGTCGCCAGAGCCGGCACTGTCCAAGGTGCTCGATCTGAATTTCGAGCACGCGCTGCTGCTGACGGGCCTATTTGCGCTCAAATTCCATCCGAAAACCCCCCTGCCGATTCCCGATGAGCTCGTCCTGTACGAAGCGTCGATGACCAAGGCGGGCAAGCTGCCCGAAGGGCTGCGATCGCTGGTGCGAAGCATCAAGTCGGTGGCCTACGCCAACAACAAACTCTGCGATCTGGCTGCTGCCGAGGGCGCCGGGGCTGATGCTGACGGGCGCTCACTCACGGGCAAGCAGCTTGCCGCTGCCATTGGCGTCATCACTGGCGCCGCGCCTTCGGACAAGCAAGCCGACGAGATCGCCAACGGGGCCCGCGCGGTTGCCCATGGCGCCGCGGCCAGTTGTTACGTGCGGCGGGGCCAGAAAGACAAGGCTGTTGCCGAGCTAGAGAAGCTCGTCGTGGCGCTCGAGCAGCTGGGGGTTCCGCCGCACGATACGGCGCTGGTGCGCGCTTACATCGCTCTAGAAAAAGGGGAGCGCGCCGAGCTCAAGAAGGCGCTCGGGCAGATTCGGGACCACAAGCAGGCCGATCCAGCGCTCCGCAAAGACGTCACCGAGCTGCTGCAAAAGCTCGAAGCGGGCGACGACGCCGCCCTGCAGGCCTACTTCGACAAGGCCTTCTTCGGCGTATTCGCCGCCAAGATAATCTACCGGCGCATCGATCGCGCAGGCGGTTTCGACTCCATCAAAAACGCCGAAATCGCCAAGACCCTCGACGGCTATCTCGGCAGCGCGGCCAAGACGCTCGACAAAGCTGGCAAGCTCTTGTCCACCAAAGGCCTGGTCAACAAGCTGAAAGGCAAGTGAGCGCGAGCTACACGTCGTTGAGGCAGGCTTGCACTTGCTGAGGGCACTCGTTCAGTGCGCAGTTCTGGCATTCGTCGAAGTTCTCGGGGCCTTCGTAGCCGCATGAGACGGGGCACAGTTTGACGCAGGGGCCTGTCTCGTCTTCGTCGCCACAAACGCAATTACCGAGCGCCTCGAGCACGGCCATGCTTTCTGGGCAGATATCCTGAGGTGTGCCGCCGCCGCTGTTGATGAACCCATTCCTCGAATGGCTCCGCCGCCGGGTTGCGCACCATCAACCCACCACCATTGTACGGTGAGCCAGGGGGTTGGGTTTCGTCCGGCCGTAACGATTCTATCTTGGCGGCTACGGTGAAGTTGCCGCAAACGAGCTTGAACAGCAGTGTGCCGCGCACCTGTCCTTCCCAATACGAGCTCGCGTGTGGTGTTAGTTGCAGCTCTCCGTCTTTGACGCGCGGTGCCTCTTGGCCGCCCGAGCCGTCGAGCAAGAACCAATCATCAGATGGCGAGCCGTCGAGATTGAAATTATCGCTCTTGCCGGCGAGTTGGTCGCAGTCGAATCGTAGATCGTCGCTGTCGAGCAGCTGACCACACCCGGTCAGAGCCCACGGTAACAAGGTGCAGCAGAGCGCCGCTCGGATGCGAGCGGCCATCAGAAGCTCCCCTGCAACTGCAATCCCCCACCCGCGGCGAGGCCGACAGCGAGCTGGCCATTTGACTGGCCATTTGACTGGCCATTTGACTGGCCATTTGACTGGCCACTTGACTGGCCACTTGACTGGCCACCGGGGCGGGTGAGCAGCAGGACGACTCCGGCGGCAGAGAGCACGCCGCCCGCGACGAAGCTCGCCGTCGACACGGTACCTAGCTCGTGTGCCCCGTCAACCTCGCCTTGCGCCGATGGCAGACAGTGTATCTGGTCGATGCAACCGCTCTTAGCGTCGGCGATTTGGTTCAGCGCAAGAACACCCGTCACGGCTCCGACCACGAGTGCCGCCCCGCCCAGTCCGAGGCTCACGCTACCTGGCCAAAGCGGTCCGGGCGTTTCGCCGCTTTTGGGGGCTGCGCCCGGAGGCTCGGGCTTGGGTTGGGATGGACTCAGATTGAGGGTGACGGTTTCGTGAGCACCAGTTTTGAGCATGATGCGTTGAGAATCTGCAGCTTGCGTGCCAGCGGCGGTAGCTTCGCCCAGCCGCTGCGCTTCGACGAGGTGCTCACCCGGATTGAGGCGTTGCGGGCGAGCCAGTGCTTCGCGCGCGATGGGCGCGGCGTCTATCGTCACACGAACCTCGCTCAGGGCGGCACCCTTGACGATGACGCGCAACGAAGGAATGAGCGCCTGCAACGAGGTGTGCTCAGCAGCAGCGTCGCGTTTGGCTCGTTGCCATTGCTCGACGGCATCGCTGGGCAGCTTCTCGCTCATCACACGACCCAGCAGCTGCTCGGCCATCAACAAGTCGTCCAGGTTGCGTTTGCAGCGCGCCATGTAGAGCACCAGCACTGGTGAATGCGCTACCTCATCGGCATTCGCAAAGCGCTGATAGGCTTGCGACCACTGCTGCTTGTTGAAAAGAGCAATGCCCTCGCCGCCCAGCTTCACGGCGCGCTCTTCGGGCGTCAGCTCGGCCAAGGCGTGTGGGCCCAGCGAAAAGCTTGCTGCCAACAATGCAATCAAAACCAAGAGGCGCACGGGCAAAGCCTAGTCCTTTTTTGGCACTGATAGACCGAATATCGGGTCGATGGTGCTGCTCGTAGGTTTGGCAGCGCTAGGCTCAGTCATCGTCGCTTTGGTTGCAGTTTTCGACGCTGCAGGGCGTGGAGTCTCCCTCGTCGTTTCGTTGGCTGCTCGCGCAGCCAGCGGTGGTTGGGAATGACTTGCCGATGATGAGGATGATGATGCCGCCTCGCCCTTCGTGGCCGTTGTGGTTGCGCTCAGGGTGGGAGGTGATCCAGGCAATGAAGTGTTCTTCTCAGCGTTCGTGGGCGCATTCAGCGTTGCAGCGGGCTTCGTCTCTGGTCCTTTGCCGGGGCTTCGAAGTAGCAGCCAGCTGCCCACGCTGCCGATTGCGAGCACGCCCACGACAGCCACAGCACGCAAGGCTGCCGACGAGACCATCGGCGGTCGGGTGTTGGTGCTGCTCGCAAGGTTGGTCAGTGTCGCCGCTTCGTCAGAGATTGCGTCTTTGGGGGCCTCGTTGGAATACGGACCGCTCTCCTCGACAGTGGTGTCGTCGGGCACGCTGCTGGACGCCGAGACCGAAGCGGTTGCTGTTTCGCGTCCTCGATTCGAGCGAGAGGGTTTGCTCGTGACGAGCTCAGCCCACATGGCGCGGCGCTGCTGCGATGAGCTTGCTCGCTGGTTGCCGTCCTCGATCAAGTCGGCGAAGGCGCGTGCCATGGCGTTGGCGGACTGAAAGCGCTCCTCAGGCTCGCGCCGAAGAGCTCGCTCGAAGAACGCATCGATATCGGCTCCGAGCGCGGGCTGGTGCTCGGATGGTGGGCGGATAGGCGCGGAGCAGATGGCGGCGATGAGCTTGCCGAGGTGGTTGGCCTCGAAGAGGCAAGCGCCGGTCAAGGCCTCGTACATCAGCACCGCTAGCGACCACAAATCCGAGCGATGGTCGAGCTCGTCGCCCACGGCTTGTTCTGGACTCATGTACGGCGGGGAGCCGAGCAACGTGCCCACGGAGGTAGTGGCGCCGACGACGAGGTTGGCGCCATTGTCCTTGGCGATTCCGAAGTCGAGGATCTTGACCAGTGGTTGCTCACCGCTGCTAGCGATGAACACATTGGAGGGTTTGAGATCGCGGTGCACCATGCCGGCCTCGTGGGCCACGCTCAGGCCGCGGCATAGCTGGCTGATGACCTCGTTGATGGCCGAAGGTGACAGCGAGCCGCAGCGCGTCAGCAAGCTATCCAAGTCCTCGCCCTGGAGTAGCTCCATGGCAATGTAAGGAGCGCCATCGTGCAAGCCATAGTCGTGGATCTGGGTGACATGAGGGCTGTTGAGCTGGGCGGCGGCCTTGGCTTCGCGTTTGAAGCGCGCTTCGCTGATCGGTTCACCGCTCAGCTCATTCAGCATGAACTTGAGGGCAACCTCACTGTCGAGCTCAGTATGGCGGGCCACCCAGACCATTCCCATGCCTCCGGCAGCCAGCTGCCGCACCAGGCGGTACTTGCCGCCGACGATCTGGCCCGTTTCGATCGCCATAAGCGTCTCGCCCACGATAGCACGGGCGTAGGTTTCGCTGAGCGGTGAGGTCTTTGCGACGCGAGCTGCCAAGGTTCTCGCGCCCATCTTTCGTCGAACACCATTGCCCTCGGCCGCCATCGTGCTGGCCGCCGATTGCTCAAGGGGTGACGGTGGTCCAGCCGGCGTCGTGGTCGACCATCAGTGTGAGCCACTGCATCAACGTCGTGTCGCCGTGTTGCGTCTGCGGGGCGTTCCACAACACGTGACCGTCGCCAGCGACGATGAAGCCCTGCAGATTGGCGTGGGGCTTGAAGCGCTTGATCATCAGAGCCGCCAAAGCGCCGGCCATCCCGGGGCCGTCGAGCCCGAACACGCTAGCGATGATCGTGTCCGAGACGTGGCTCAGCAGCGCGCCGCGAGAGGCGGGAAACTGCTGGGCGGTGAAGCTGTAGATGGCGTCGAGATCGTCGAGGCACTCGCTGCAGCCCGCTGGCCAGTTGGCGTCGAGGTTCCAGGCGCTGCGCCAGGTCTGCTCGCGGCTCTCGGACAGGTGGGGGGCGGGAAGCCAAGGGCCAGAGTCGTTGATCAGATCGACCGCGATGGAGCCGAACATCTGCTGGGTGCGATGCCAGTTGTAGGCTGCGCCATAACCACCGGCGCTGCTGCCTGCCAGGTAGACGCGCGTGGCGGAGGGAAAGGTGGGCACCACGCGCGCCAAGAAGGCGCCTAGGTTGTCGTAGCCGCTATGGTGGGTGGTGGTCGAGCCGTAGACCGGGGTGTTGCTGCCCATGTGGGCGTCGCCAGTGCAGTAGGGGACATAAACATAGCTGGCATTGCGGAATGGGTTGTCCACGTCGCCGCGGTCGAAGAAGCCTCCGCCCATGGCGCTGGCGTTGAAGTCCTGCTGGCCGTATCCCGAGGCCATGTTGACGGCCGTCGGCTCGATCCAGCAGCTCTGCTCGTCCACGCAGGAGCCGCCACCTTCCAAGTAGATGAGCACCGGCCCGTTGCTCGGGCTCAGGTTGACGGCGATGCCCGTGCTGGTGCCATTGGCGCAGGTCGAATCGGGGAAGTCGACCCACATCCAGGGGCCGGCCGTGGCCTCAATCGGGTTGCCCAGCTCGGGATCGGGCGGCTCGGTGGGCGGCTCGCCTGGTTGCCCTACCGGTGGCCCTTCAGGTGGGGATGCTGGCTCGCGTACGAGTGGCTCCTTGTCGTCGGTCGTCTCGGTCGCTTCGGGATCCTCGACATCATCCGCTAATACGCGTCCGACGCAGCCCGCCGGGGGCGCTTCGTCTTGATGATGTGCACATCTGTCGCCGTCTTCCGGCTCATCGAGCATGGCGGATGCGCAGCCGAGAAGGCCTGAGCTCGTGATGGCAAGGCAAGTCAAAGTAGTGGTCAGGGCACGGGATGGGCGCATGGCAATTCCTCGCTGCAGTTGGTTGTTCTTTCGGTTGCGCCCTCAACACAGCAAGCGTCGCGCCAACGCTGCGGCCCCAATGGTCGAGCGCAAACGCGCTATTTTGCCAAAGCCCGGCCAAGCCTGAGCAACTCGTTGCGGAGCCTTTGGTAACGAGTCACCACAACGCCGTCCCCCCATGGCCGCCTGAACAGCTGCTCTTCGTCGTCAGAGCGCATTTGCGTGCCCCGCCGGAGCGGCACAAAAGCTGCAGCGCGGTCGGTCAGCACAACCCCTTGCGTTCCCTAGGAGGTCACCGATGACGAGCTGGCAACGATGGACACGACCAACTGCGACACTACTGCTCGTGAGCGCCATCGCTTGCGGCGGAAATGACAGCCCCGGTTCGGTCGGGGGTGATGGCGGCCAAGCGGCCGGTGAGGCCACCGGCGGCCAGGGTGGAGGCGGCATGGGCGGCCAGGGTGGCGGTGGTCAGGGCGGTCAGGGCGGCGGAGCACCAGCTACCGGCGGGCACCAGTGGACCGAATTCGAGGCGAGTGTCGACACGCGCGTGATCTACCTGAGCAGCTCTCTAGGCGACGACGCAGCGGACTGTCTGAGCGAGGCTACCGCCTGCGCCACGCTGAGCCGCGGACTTGGATTGCTGCGCGACGGCTTTCCCGACTGGCTCTTGTTGCGCCGCGGTGACGAGTGGACTGAGCCGAGCGCGCTGCAAGACTGGCAGCTTTCGGGACGCTCTGCTGACGAGCCCATGGTCTTTGCGAGCTACGGCGAAGCTGCGCAGCGGCCGCTGCTGAAGACCGGTCAATCAGGGGGGCTGCACAGCTGGCACGATGAGAACAGCTCGGCGCCGCAGGCCTTTCGCTACGTTGCGATGATCGGTCTTCATTTCTTTGCCCACAGCAACGACCATCGCTCGCGGGATTTGAACGGTAAGCCCATCACCGACTTGGCCACGCCCTATGAGCAGCTCAGCTTCGTGGCTAACGAGCTGACCGGGATCTTCATCGGCGGCCCGGTCGACAGCGTTCTCATCGAAGACTGCAGAGTCGAGGGTTACGGCATGGGCGTGGTGGTCGCATCCAGCCCTCTGGGCGGCCCCCAAGACATTGCGCTACGGGCGAACGTGATCATCGACAACTACGCCGATCGGGAAAACTCACAGGGCATGTACTTGGCGTCCATCGCTGGCCTGCTGCTCGAGGCGAACGTGATCGACTACAACGGCTGGCACGACGGGGTGAGCCCTTGGACGATGTTCGACCATAGCGTCTACAACGGTTATGGCTCCTCAGAGGTCGTGGTCCGCAACAACATCGTGTCGCGGTCTGACGGCGTGCAGGTTCGCTCTGGAGCCATCGTGCAGAACAACCTCTTTGCCCGCACAGCCACCGCCCTGACAGTGGGGATCAGCCAAACAGCAGAGCCCGGCGTAGGCGGACGAGTGCGGGACAATGTGATCGTCGAAGGCACCAGTTTCAGCGGCGAGCCACGGGCGCGCGGCATCGACATCGGTAACATCAGCCCCGTCGGTTTGGACATCCACCACAACATCATCGCCAACAGCGTCGATCATGCTGGACCGGCCTTCACGCTCGCCGCCTACAACGACCCAGGCGTGGGCGTGCACAACACCGATTTTCGCGACAACATCGTCTACAACTGGGGCCGCATCGTGCTCAATACCAACAACGATCCGCAGCCCGATCCGCACTCCGGCATTCAGCTGAGCGGTAACATCTTCGCGCTACCAGCAGGCGAGTCGACAGCCTACGAAGTCGGTGCCGCATTGGGGCCGAGCGATCTGAACGCCTACACGCTGAAGGACAACGTGTACTCGAGCAGTCAAACGCAGGCGGGTGACTGGGCCCGGATCGACGGCCTCGAGCACGACTTCGCATCGTGGACTGCGACCATGGGTGAAGCCAACGCCACTACCGAGCTGCCCAGCTTTCCTGATCCGAATCGCAACCCAGCAAGCTACAACGCTAGCCTCGGAGGCGAAGAGAGCTTCGAGGCCTTCATCGCCGAGGCGCGCCAACAGTCAAAGGGTAGCGGTTTGAATCAGGCCGCCAACCCCAACACCTGGCGTGAGGCCTTTACGGCCGCGGCGGTCAACGACTACATCCGCGCCGGCTTCGGCTGGTAGCGCGCGGGACAATCATGCACCCACAGATCAGCTGCCGCTGAGCACGACGCTGATGCTGCCTTGGAGACAGCAGGTCACGCTGCAGCTCAGTCGCTGAGGATGACGCTGATGTCGCCTCCGACGTGGCACGTTACGATATCGAGGCGCCCGTCCGTGTTGAGGTGGCCGACCGCGATGTTGGAGGGGTTGGCGCCGATTGCGCGGGGAAAGCCCGGGGCCAAGTCGAGCTTGCCGTCCTGGAACAAGAGCAACGAGACGGTGCCGTTGTTGTTGGCCGTGACCACGTCGCTGTCTTTGTCGCCATCCATGTCAGCCATCGCCAGCGCCACCGGTCCGCTGGCACCGACTGGGTAGCTCGCCTGCGTGAAGCCCACGCCCTTGTCGTTGATGAAGCCCACGATGGCGTTGGCTGAGCCATCGAGCGCCAACAGATCGGTGTAGCCGTCGCCATCGAGGTCGCCGAGGGAGAGATCGACGGGCTCTGCCAACTCGCCGTCGAGGGGGAGCATGACGAAGTCTTTCTCGATGACAGCGCCAGCATTGAAGTGAACGAACACTTTTCTATGCCCGGTGTTGGCCGCTACATACGCCACGTCGGGACTGTCATCCTTGTTGATCAGGCCGACGCCGATGGCGCGCGGATTGACGTTGTCGACCATGTCCATCGTCGAGGACAGTTTGTTCTTGCCGTTGTAGAACATCAGCCAGTCCAGCTTCATCTTGCTGATGGTGCCGGCCAAGTCGGGCGTCTTGTCCCCGTCGATGTCCAGCACGGCCAAATCGGTAACGGGTCGGCCCTCAGTGGCGAGCTGAATCGGATCGTCGAACCCACATGAGCTGTCGTTGGCGAACATCGCGGCGAAGCCTGTTTCGGGGTCGGAAGCACCACCGAGTCCCATGGCAACGTCGAGGCCTGCTTGTCCGTCGAGCTGCGCCACCGCCAAGCTGGTGGGCTCGCGCGCGGCCGCCTCTTTGACGCTGGGGTTGGTGTTGAACGAGCCGGAGCCGTTGTTCTGCATCAGTGCGAGGCCGCCGTTGCTCGGCTCGCGGGCCGCCACCACCAGCTCGCCAGCTCCATCACCATCGCAATCGACAACCGCCACGGCCGTCGTTTC
This sequence comes from uncultured Polyangiaceae bacterium, assembly GCA_964599485.1. GTDB lineage: Bacteria > Myxococcota_A > Polyangia > Polyangiales > Polyangiaceae > JAPYTK01. The sequence goes on along the minus strand of CAZRGL010000240.1, from coordinate 1,541 downwards.
CTTCAGCGTGGTCGGATAGGACGCGTACGCCTTGAAGCTCAACGCACCCGCTGCGCCGCCTTGCGCCCCGATCCCACCGCTGCCGCTGCCACCGCTGCCACCGCTGCCTCCGCCGCCTTGGCTGCCGCTGGTGCTCTCGCTCGTGGCGGTGTCCCCGGTGGACTTCAGGCTCACGTCAGGAATGTCGAGAACGCCTTCGCAGCCGACATTGCCGAGACCGAAAAAGGCCAGCAGCACCCACGCCGCGAGCCAACGCCTGTTGCTTCCCATCGCGCACAGGATAGCAGGTGCGGCATCTCAAGTGCCGCTCAGCAGCACGCTGACATCGCCTGAGTCGTGGCAGGTGACGATGTCAGGGCGGCCGTCCTTGTTGAGGTCACCGACATCGAGGTTGGTGGGACTTGCTTGAACGGCGTAAGGGGAGCCTGGGGCTGGCGTCGGCTCACCGTTCTTGAGCAAGAAAACGGAGACGGTGCCGTAGTCGTAGTTGGCAACGACGAAGTCGGCTTTCTTGTCGCCATCCATATCCGTCATCACGAGCGCACTAGAACCGGCCGCGCCGCCGAGCTGGTAGGTCTTCTGCGTGAACCCCGTGCCCTCGTCGTTGATGAAGCCCTCGATACTCGATGGGTCTTTCAAGAGGACCAACAGGTCATTGTCGCCGTCACCGTCGACGTCGCCGAGAGCGAGATCGCTCGGATTGGTCAGCTCGCCGCTTTCGGGCAATTGGATTGCTGTCGGTTCGAGGGCGCTGCCGCTGTTGTAGTGGATGAACACCTTCCTCTTCTTCATCGAGGCCAGGTAAGCGACATCGGGCTTGTCGTCGCCGTTGATGAGGCCGGCGACGATGGCGACGGGTCTGGCGTCGGGCAAATCCATGACCTTCAGCTCCTTGCTGAAGCTGTTCCAAATCGCCAACTCGTCCTCACCAGTTTTCTCCACTGCGCCGACCAAGTCCATCTCGCCGTAGCTATCGATGTCGACGGCTACCAGATCGGCGATGCGTCGCGTGTTCTTAGCTACTATCGACGGGCTGCTGAACACACAGGAGGTGTCGGTGGCGTTGATGATGACAAACCCTGAGTTGTTTTCGCTGGTTCCACCGAGGCCGACGGCAATGTCCAAGCCATGCTCGCCGTCTAGCTGAGCAACAGCCAACTGGCTGGGCTCGAGCGCCGGCGCTTGCATGGTCGTCTCGATTTTGAAGACACCGGAGCCGTCGTTCATCATCAGCACGACGGCCCCAGCGCTTGGGTCGCGATCAGCCACAACCAAGTAAGCAGCCCCGTCGCTGTTGCAATCGATCACCGCTACGTCTTCGGCTTTGAGGTTCTTCTCTATACCGGTCGGGTAGGACTCGAACGGTTTGAAGCTCAACACGAATGCCCCGCCGCCGCCCTGCGCTCCAGCTCCACCCCCGCCGTTTTCCCCGCCGCCGGTTCCAGCTCCGCCCTTGCCGCCGCCGCCTTGGTTGCCGCTGCTGCTCTCAGTGGTGGCGTCGCCAGTTGCGAGGCTCACATCGGGAATGCCCAACCCCCCCC
>CAZRGL010000239.1:0-15252 GCA_964599485.1 uncultured Polyangiaceae bacterium | reverse complement strand
GAGGAGCGCGTGCGACCGGGCCGCGAGATTCTCAAAGATCACGGTGTCGATCTGGGACACAAGCGACGCTGGTGGCAATTCGCAAATCCACGCCCAGAGCTGCGCGCCGCTTTGGTCGGCCTGTCGCGCTGTCTCGTTGCCCCACGCGTGAGCAAACATCTGAGCTTTGCGTTTCAGCCGACCGACCGCGTGTTTTCCGATCAGCTGTGCGTCTTTGCGCTCGACGACATCTGCAGTTTTGCCATCCTTCAGTCACGCGTCCATGAGTGCTGGGCGCGGCTGCAATCGTCGACCATGGGCCTTGGGCTGCGCTACGCCCGCTGTGTTTGCGTCGTGACTTTCGCGCCGCCCTTGCCCTGGGGCGATGTCGACGAGGGTTTGCAGCAAGTAGGTAGTCGCCTTCATGAAAGCCGCGCGACCTTTCTCGTTCGCAGTGAACAAGGCCTCACCCGAGCTACCAACCAGCTGAAAGATCCAAAGTGTCAAACACGGTCGGTCGTTGCTTTGCGGCGCCTGCACGAGCAACTGGACCGGGCAGTGCTCGACGCCTATGGCTGGACCGACATCGAGGTTCCACCATTCTGCTCAGCTACGCCGGACGACGACCGGGCTTGGACGCGTTTTCGAGACGAGGTCATCAATCGGCTATTCGACCTCAACGCGACCCGAGCTGCCGAAGAGCACCGTCACCACGTCGAAGCGGCAAACGCTGAGCAGGTCTCCTTCGATTTCTAGTAGCGCCGCCAACGCAGAGCGATGGCTAGCAGCAGTGCGCTCCAAATGGCGAGTGGCCGATGTTGGTGCTGCCCCGTCTCGTGGGGGAGGCGACAGTTGCAGGCCGATTCGGCCTCCGCTGCTGGTAAGAGCTGCGGTCCGCTCGTGGAAGTGCTGCCCGCGCCAGCGCCAGCGCCAGCCCCTCCTTGGCCACCCATGGAGCTGGCCCCAGCACTGCCTCCGCTCGCGCCAGCGCCAGCACCCGCATCGGGAGGATCAACCGGTAGCGTAGCGTTCGGCCCCGCTAGGTGACTGGCGTGCGCTTCGCCTGTGTCGACGACGTTCTGGGCGTCCACTTGATAGCTCAGCGCGTGGCCGTAGTAGGCGAATTGGTGGAACTTTGCCGGGAACGGACGGTTGCCTTTTGGGACGTTACCCAGCGCCAGCGGCCCTTGGTCGACTTCGTAGGTTCCCGTGTAGGTTGCCTGGAAGCAAAGACGCAGCGGCTCGCCATGTAGGCCAATGAAGATGTGGACGAGCTTGGCGGCCGCGTCGTGGGTGATCAGCAGGTGCTCGGCCCCGCCGTCCTTGTGGAACTTCTCCGAGCAGATCCCCCAATGATCGGGCGGCCCATCGTTGGATCGGCTCCCGACGGTTGGCTCGTCGAAGACTGCGCCTTGGTTGTTCAGGCGCATGGCCACGCGGTTGCTTCGTTCGAGCACATCAGGCCCCTTGCCCCCCACCTCTGCCGCCTGGGCCATGATGCGACCGTTGCCTGGAGTCGAGCCCGCCTCGAACCACAGGTCGTAGCTGAAAGATGGTAGCTGCAGCTCGGGTCCGGTAGCGATGAGCACCGAGGTGCCATCGCCGCCGCCGGTCACCACGAAACCTTGCCCCCACGTGGTGTTACCGAGCAGCTGCGCATCGTGGCCGTTGTTCGTTTCGTCGGCCGACACCAACCCGGCGCCCTCCTCGAAACGAAGGAATGCCTTCAGGTCGTCGGTCGAGATCGGATCTGCATGAGCGGCAGATGAGCAGGTGATCACGACCCCGAACGCCACAGCTCGCGTCAGTTTGACGAGAGCGCTCTTTGGGTGGTTGCTGGCCATGCCGGTCGTCGCAGAATACCAGTGACCGTCCTGCGGCGCGGGCTTATCGATAGAGGCAGATCCAGATCTGGTTGTTGCCGCACATCGTCTGAGCGCAGGCCATCTCGCTGAATCTGCGGCCCACGAGGAGCGCGTGCATGTTGCTCTTCGTTGCCCAGCGCCTGATGACATCGCTCGCCCTCATCGGCGAGTGCAGAGTCTTGAGAAGCATCTGGTGCTTTGGCTGCGTGTGGGGACCAGGTCTGCAGCTCGGCCTGGTGCCGTTGGCGTGGTGCTGAGCTTCGGCTTGAAGGGCGGGCGACCATCTCAGCGGAGCGGCGCCGCTAGCATGGCGGATTCCATTTTGAGTGGTCAGCGCTTCGTAGCTCGCGCCAGCTCCCGGTGGAATTGGCGGAATTGGTGGAGTTGATGGCGGGGGCGGTGCGGGGGGCGGATGGCTGACCGGCGGAGGTGCGGGTCTGGGAGGATAGTGTGGGTATTGGTGGACCGGACGGGGCTGTGGTCGTCTCGTCCGGTTGTTGGAGCCTCCGCAGGCCATGCACAGCGCGACGACCGCGGCGAGGACGAGGCAGCGGCGGCCGTCGACGTTGATTGCTTGGACATAGCGCCGGACGAGAATCGGCAACCCCTCGGTCATGCTTGTCTCCATGGTGAGACCCGGCACGGGCCTGCAGGCTGAGTCTACACCATGGCCAGGCGCGGCTTGTCGCTCAGCCCAGCGGCGGCGGAGCAGACTTCTTCCACGAGTCGAGCTCTTCGATGCGGCCGTACCATGCTTCGAGGTGCTCGAAAGGCGTCAAATCTATGCTGGCCTTCTTGGCTGAGGCCGTGTTGGCGGCCACGGTGAAGTCGGCCAAGGTCAAGCTGTCGCCAACGAGGTATTTGGAAACCTTCAGGTGGCCGTCGAGCACGCCGGCGAATCGGCTGACGTCCTCGAGCGCTTTTGCGACTACCGCTTCGTCTGGAGGGCCTCCGCCCATGAAGCCTTTGATCAATCTCTCGAACACCACCTTGCTGATGGACGGGCCCCAGTGGGCAATCGTCCAGCACTGCCAGCGGATGATGTCGTAACGGCTACGGTTGGGCGGCCATAGCGGGCTGTCGCTCGACAGGTACTGCATGATCGGAACCGACTCCCACAGTTTCAAATCGCCATCGACGAGTACCGGGACCTTGCCGTTGGGGTTGAGCGCCAAGAATTCCGGCTGCTTGTGGGCGCCCTTCATGAGATCGACCACTTCGAGCTCGATGTCGTCGCGCCCGTTTTCGTGGATGGTTGCCAGAACGCGGCGGCAGTTGTCGCTGATGGGGTGGTAATAGAGCTTCATGACCTTGTTCCTCGACAGTCTTGGAGTGTCTGGTTATATTTGAACTAGCTAGTATCTGTTTTTGAACCACGGTTACTGTAACCGCTTTGCGGTTTCCGTCAAGAGCCAGTCGCAAAGTTTCTAGTCCGAGTTTCTACGCCCATGAGCCGCAGAAGTTATCAGCAAGCCTGTCCGATCGCCTCCGCGCTCGATCTGCTCGGCGAGCGCTGGACGCTCATCATCGTGCGCGATCTGTTGCTGGGACCTTTGCGCTTCAGCGACTTGCTCACGCGCATGCCGGGCTTGAGCCGCAACCTGCTAGCCAGCCGGCTGCAGCATCTCCAGCAGGAGGGGCTGCTACACAAGCAACAGCTCGACCCTCCTGCTGGCTCGACCGTCTATGCACTGACCGACAAGGGTAGGGCGCTCGAAGAAGGTCTGTTGGCGTTGGCCGGTTGGAGCATCAGACATGGCTATCTTCCGGCCCAACCTGAAAGTGGTGAGCCGCTTCACAACGAGCCCGATCTATTGGGCTTGGCCTTCAAGATGGCGGTTGATCCGCAGCAAGAGATGACTTCTGTTCACGAGCTCGTCGCCAGCGGTCGCCCCTTTCACTTGCGCTTTGCGGACGGACAAGTCTCGGTTCGACGCGGCAACGCCAGCCACTTTTTGATTCGCCTGCAGGCAGAAACGAGCCTGCTGGGTCGCGCTCTGTTCTCCCGCCAGCTCGATGTCGCTGGCTGCGAGCAACGTGGCGAGCTCATCGTCGAGGGCGACCGTACCGCATTGCCTCGAGCGCTCGCTGTCTACGGAATCAACGTGGTGTAGTCTTCAGCGATGCACATGAAGTCGCCGGGGGGTCGCTCAAGCCTCACCGAGTAGCGCGAGGAGCTGGGCTTCGTCGATTACCGTCACGCCGAGCTTTTCGGCTTTGGCGAGCTTGCTGCCGGCTGATTCACCGGCCACCACGTAGTCCGTCTTCTTGGAGACCGAGCCGCTTACTTTGCCACCAGCGCGCTTGACCATCTCACCGGCCGCGGAGCGTTTGAGCGTCGGCAGCGTACCGGTCAGAACGAAGGTCTTGCCGGCGATTGCCTCTACCGACTTGGTGGTGACGATGACCGCATCGAGCTTCACGCCGGCGCCATCCAATCCGGCAAACACGCTCCTGACCGCATCGCTGTCGAGCTCCGCGAAGATGCTGTCAGCTGTCTTGCGGGCCATCCCCTCGATGGCGCCGCTACCTTTTTCGGGCGCCACGCTGTCGATCGCTTCGCTGTCGCCGCCCATGTAGCGCGCAGCGAAATCGAGGAGCTTGGCGGCGCTGCCGAAATGGGCCGCGATGTCCTCCGACATGGTCTTACCCAAGTGGCGAATGGCCATGCCGACCAACACCCGTGACAGCCCGCGCCCTTTGGCACGCTCGAGCCCGGCGATCAGGTTGTCGGCGCTCTTTTTGCCCATGCGCTCGAGTCCCTCCAAGTCGGTTGCGCTGAGCCGGAAGAGCTGGTCGGGCGAGCGCACACCGAGATGCTCGACCACTTGTTCCACAGTCGATGAGCCGAGCCCGTCGATGTCCATCGCGGCACGCCCAGCGAAGTGCTTGAGGCGTTCACGCACCTGATCGGGGCAAGCAGGGTTGGGGCAATATAGAAAAATCTCCTCGCTCACCGTCGCGCTGTCGCAGGTTGGACACGAGCTCGGCCGCGGGAAAGGCCTGGCGTCTGCAGGCCGTTGCGATAGCTCGACGCCAACGACCTGGGGAATGATCTCGCCTGCTTTTTCGACGAATACGCTGTCGCCGACGCGCACGTCTTTGCGCTCGAGCTCCACGAAGTTGTGCAAGGAAGCGCGCGAAACGGTTGTGCCGGCAAGTCCCACCGGCTCGAGCTCGGCGACCGGGGTGAGCTTGCCGCTCTTGCCGACTTGCACGGTTATCGCGAGCAGCTTGGTGGGCTTGCGCTCCGGCGGGAACTTGAAGGCGATGGCCCAATGCGGATGGTGACCGGTGCCTTCGAGCATGTCGTGGTAGCGCAGCTCGTCGATCTTGATCACCATGCCGTCGATCTCGTAGTCGAGCTGTCCGCGCCGCTCGGAATATCCTTCACAGAATTCGAGGACTGCTTCGGCGCTGTCGAGCACGCGCATCTCGTCCAAGTAGACCCTGGCGCCAGCATCGGAGAGCCACCGCAAGATGCCTGATTGGGTGGCCGGCAGCTCGATCCCCTCTGCCCACGGTACCTGATAGAGAAAGGAGGTCACGCCGGCGTGCTCGATGCCTTCGGGCTCCTTGCGCTTCATCAGACCCGCGCAACCGTTGCGAGGATTGGTGATGCGTTTTTCGCCTGCTGCTTCGAGTCGCTCGTTGTAGGTCTCGAATTTGTCCACCGGCCAATAGAGCTCGCCACGAATCTCGACGCTGCCGCCAATGCTCAGCTCTTCTGGAACAGCGCCGGCTTGTCGAACCTGCAGCGTGATGTCGTCGCCGCGCTTGCCGTCACCGCGCGTCACCGCTCTCGATAGCTGACCCTCGACGTAGAGCAGCGAAACGCTGATGCCGTCGATCTTCGGCTCGACCAGTAGCGGCAAGGTTGCTGGGTCGCCCAGATCCTTGTGGCGTCGCGTGTACCAATTGACGAGCTGATCGAGCAAGGGCATCGGCTCGCCCTTGCTGTCGCGCCGGTTGGGCGAGAGCTTGTCGAGCGATAGCATCGGCACGCGATGCGGTACCTGTACGAAACCGTCGGTATGCTCTGCGCCAGGCGCGCGATCGATGCGCTCGTGCGGGGGGATCTCGAGGGCATTGGCGAGCTGCACATAGCGATCGAACAGGTCGTCGAAGGCCCCGTCGCTGATTTCTGGAGCACCGCTGCGGTACGCTTTTTCGTGGTAGGCGATCTGCGCTGCGAGCTGGCCTAGCTCGGCACGCTCGGACAAGTCGGCTGGGCTCGTCATGGCGAAGGCATACTACGACTTGACGCTGGCGCCTGCGCTTGCGAAGTTGCTTTCATGGAAGATGACGCCAAGCCATCGGAAGATCGTGTGTTGCCAGAGCTCGAGCTGGCGCCAGCACCGAGTCTTGAACAGCTACGAGTAGATCCTCTGGTCAGCCGCCACGCGGGCGCGGTGCTTGGGGCGGCCATCGGTGACGCAATTGGCCATCCCACCGAGTTCATCAAGAGCGTAGAAGCAATTCGTCAGAAGTACGGTCCTGAAGGCGTGACGGGGTTCGAGCTGTACTGGACGCGCGACGGCGCGCGTTTCGCCCCCTATACCGACGACACTCAGATGGCGGAGGTGGTGTTGCGCAGCTTGATTTGGTCTCGGCGACGAGACCAAGGGCTCGACGGGACCATGCGCCAGATGGCGCTCGGTTTCGTAGCCTGGTCCCAGTCGCCCCAAGGCGGACATCGGGCGCCGGGAAATGCTTGCATGGCTGGCTGCCGCGCGCTGGCCAGCGGTACCGCATGGCATGAAGCAGGAGGGCCAAAAGCCGGGGGGTGCGGCTCGGTGATGCGCGCTTACCCCTTCGGGCTCATCTTTGCTGACGATCTGCGCCGTGCCGAACGATGGGCGGTAGCGCACTCCTTGCTCACTCACGGTGATCCCATCGCCAAAGCCGCATGTGCAGCGATGGCCGTCGGTATGGCGCGAACGGTGCGGGGCGATGACATGACGCTCGTTTTGTCGGAGATGGTGGCCGCGGCCTGTCGCTACAGCCCCAAGACGGCGGGCATGATGACGCGCGCCCTCGACGAAGCACTCAGTGGTGTTGGTCCGGAAACGACCCTGCAGCGCTTGCAGGCTTGGGCAGCCCACGAAGCCATAGCCGCCGCTGTATATATTTACGCCCGGCACGCGGACAACATCAGCGCTGCGATTCTCGAAGGAGCCAACACGCCAGGCGACAGCGATAGCATCGCGACGCTCGCCGGCGCATTGACAGGCGCCCGTTGCGGACTGGGCGCATTGCCACCGAAATGGGTCACCGACGTCGAGCGCTCACAACAGCTGCTGCAGCTGGCAAGTGCAATCCAGAGTCGATGACGTTCCAGTGGCGAGCGCGGGCTGACCGCTTTACCATCGGGTCACGATGACTCGCTTGCACTACTTCGTCACGATCTTGGTCGTTGCCAGCTTCCTCTTTGCAGCGTGCTCCAGTGAATCGAATGGGAGCAACACGACGAGCTCGTCGTCTAGCTCAGCCTCGGGCGCTGGCGCGTCGCTGCCCGAGCCAGCCGTGCACCGGGCGTCAGCAGAAACATGCACGGGCACCCCGCCTGCAGGCTCGCAGATACCGGACGTGCCAGAGAGCAAGTGTGAGACCGATGCCGATTGCACAGCTGGAGACAATGGGCGCTGCGTTTGGCCCTACGCTGGCGGGAACATCTGCATCTACGACGAGTGTTTCGAAGACAGCGACTGCGGAGGCTCGCGGGTGTGCGGATGCCGCGTCTCCGAGGCTTTCGGCGTCAATGTTTGCTACCACGGCAATTGCAAGGTCGACGCCGACTGTGGCGAGGGTGGTTACTGTTCTCCCTCAGGAATCGTCTCGCCGAGTTGCTCGATGGGGATCTCGCCTGGCTCGGTAGGCTATTTCTGTCACACCGCTGACGACGAGTGCACCGACGACGCTGACTGCGGCGAGAAGTACTCCTACGCTTGCTTGCTGTCAGTGGAGGCGGGCCATTGGGTGTGCCAGGAGCTGCTCTGCCTGGGCTAGCCAATCACACTATCGGACCGCTACTTCTCGCACTTGCCGTCCTTGGGCCTGCAGCGCTGTCGCTTGGTGCATACCTTCGCTTGACGACAATCTGCTGCTGTTGCGGCAATACACTTGCCCTCCTTGGCAGTGCACAAGCCGCCATCTTTGCAGTTGTGTGATCGCTTGCAGTCTTTGCTCGACGCCACAGTGCACTTGCCGTCCTTGGCAGTGCAGCGCCCGAAGCCGATGCAGAGGGTCGACTTGCCGCAAGTTTCGTCGGTGGCGACGCAGCGGCCATCCTCGACGGCGCATTGCTCTTCTTTCTTGCAACCTTTCGAGCCGGCGCAGTCCTTCTTGGTCTTGGCCACGCAGTTGTCACCGTCGATGCTGCAGCGCCCAGCCAGTGCACAAATGCTCTCTTCATCAGGCTTCTCAGTCGCCGAGTTGAAACAATGGTGCTTGGAGAGCGCTACGCACTTGCCGTACTTCTCCACGCAGCGGCCTTCTTTGCGGCATGGCGTCGAGCACTTCTGGTCGAAGTGGCTGTCGAGATGGACACAGCCTCCTTTGTGCTCGTCGCACATGTTGGAGCTCTTGCAGAGCTCACTTCCTTTGCAATCGGCGGAGGATGCCGCAACGCACTTGTTGTTCTTGGCTGAGCACTTGCCGCTCTTGATGCAAGCGTCGCCCTTCTTGCAGTCTTCGTTGGAGGCTGCAACGCAGGTTCCCTTTTCGTCAGCAGAGCAGAGCCCCTTGGTGGAGCAGTCCACCGATTTCTTGCAGGAGGCATGAGGGTCACAGCCGCCTAGCGCCACGATACCCAGCACCGCTGCACAAAGCGCCACGATACAAAGGGCCGTCCGCCTGAGAAGGAAACCTCGTGTCGTCATCGTCATCGTGTCTGCACCCTCCGTGTTGCTGTGCCCGTGCGGCGCAGCCTACTCCGTCTTGCTGGCCAGGAGAAGCGCTGGACCGGTGGCGGGCTCAAGGCGTGTTGAAGAACTCCCGGTGGTAGAGGTTGGTGTGGTTGTCGGCGTCCGTGGCGGTGATGTAGTACTCGTAGTTCTTGTTGGGGACGAGACCTGTCAGCGCCACCGTGTGGTTGCGGATCGGGGTCGGATCGACGATGTCGAAGGTGTTGCCGCTGTACTGGACGCCGTAGTTGAGCTCGGTCGTGGCTGCCTCGTCCGTCGTCCAGCTGATGGTTGCCGTGGTGGCGGTGATGTCGCTGACCTCGACGTTGTGGATCAGGGGCATGCGGTTATCGGCGCCGTCTGGCGTCTCGACAGCGAGCACAGCTGTGGGTGCCGAGCGCTGGCTGACGGCATCCCAGGCCTCTACCGTGTAATGGTAGAGGCCCTCCGGGTTGACTTTGTCGTCGGTGTAGCTGTTGGTCAGCGCCGTGCCGATGGGCTCGCCTTCGCGGTAGACGATATAGCCAACCAAGTGCACGTCGTCGGTCGAGGGCTGCCAGGACAGTGTGACGGCATCGTGAACGTTGCTCGATGTCGTGAGCTCAGCCGGCGTGGTCGGCGCTTGGGTATCAGCGAGACGGGGATCATCCGTCAGCTTCCACACGTGGATGAGCGGACGCGGATTGAATTGGCCGTCGACTTCTTTCTCGGCCACGTACAGCAGACCGCGTTCACGATCGAAGGCGGCGCCGCCCAGGCGTGCCGAGTCACAAGCGCGGTTGAACATCAGGTCGTCGACGTTGAAGACCGCGTAGGGTTGCGGCGTCCAGGATTCGATCTCGCCCGCGGCAACCTTGGCAAGATCGGCCGGATCGTAGAAGAGCATCGAGCCGACGTAGGGCGCCGCGTGGTATCCATGATCGCCGCATTGATCAGGCGTTGGATTGCCATAGAACTGCTGGCCGCTCTCCCAGGTCCGCATGGCTTTGGTGCCTGTGAAGACGACCGCCGACTTGTCGCCTACGGTTAGCCACACTCCGTCGTCCCAGTTGTCGCCGCTGCTGAAGCCCTCGAGCTTCTTGTCGAGGCTTGGGTAATAGAGCAAACGTGCCGCATCGAGCGATGCGCCGTCGCTTGGTGGGTTGCCGGCGTTGTCGTTGTAGGGCCCATAGGCGTGAAGCGCAGGCCCGATGCTGCCACCGTTGACCACCCGGAAACGGCCAGCGGCGAGCTCTTTGCCAGGCGTGTGCTGGTCGGCCCAGTCCTTGGGGATTTCGAACAAGTACTTGCTGGTGGCTGAGAAGTTGAAGTCGCTTAGCCGCCAGGTCCCCGCGCTCTGAAGGTTGCCCCAATCGGGCTCTGACCAGCCGAAACCGACGCCCTCATGCGGGGGCAGGTAGTAGACGTACATGACCCAGTACAGCTTGTCGGTGGTCTGGCCGGGCTGGCTCGGAAAGTACTGGATGTCGCCCAGCGTCGTTCCCTCGAGGCCACCGGTCTGCCGACCCTCGGTCACATCGATGAAGGACTGCAACATCGTGGTCACAGGCAGCTCACTGAGGTTCTTGCTCGCCGAGATGACCGGCTCGGGGATGCTGATCTCCGCCGCCAGATTGTGCCATGGGTGGCTGATCGCAAACAGTGAGCCAGGCGTCGCGTCGGCTGGACCATTGGGGTCGCCATCAGGCCGATAGCTCATGCCGTGGGTGGAGTAGCCCCAGTTGGTGCCATTGTCGCTCACATCGGGAAGACGGAAGGCGCCCAAGTAGACGAGGTCGCTCTCGGGCTGGATACGTCCCGAGGTGTCGATCGGCAAGCTGCCGCCATCGCTGCCACCGATGTCGCCCCCGCCATCGCCCCCGCCATCGCCGCTCTGGGTCCCACCACCACCACCGTTCGTCGTGGCATTGCCCGTTTCGTTCGAGCCGCCAGGTTGATCGCTGCCACACCCGCCGAGCCCCCAAGTTGCCAACCACGATACCGCCGTGGCCAATGCTACAGCAGCCGCTTTTCTGCGCCCCATACCAACCTCCCAAAAGCCCCTACAAGAATCACTGTCATGCGACCCCCAAGTCGCCGACGGGCAGTAGAAAATCAGAATGCGCTCGCCATTGCAACGACCCGACTGTCGTCATCTGACTGGCGACCAATGGCGACGTTGAAGAGCCAGTGGATTGTTCCGATGGGCCGACATCGCGCGGCGCGTCAATGACGCGTTGCAGCTCTGTGGAGTGCACCAGTTGCGACAAGTCGAGTGTTACGCGGCGCGTAAGTCCGCTTTGGGAAGGGGGGTTCTCAAGGAACAAAAAAAATGTATTATCAGCAGGCCGGTGTGACACCGGCGCGTCCTGGAAGACAATCATGATGTCCACGCAGACCATATCTCCGAAGACGGAGCACCGCCCATCAGGCGGGTTGCTCTAGTTACGGGTCTGCTCCATCATCATCGCTCTCCGGGTGGACCCATGTCCCCAACATCAGGGTCCATCCAATGCGTCGATCGAGACGAGAGGCGGCACGAAAACGTGCCGAGGCCTCCAGCCAGAACCGGGCACACACCAAATCACTGAGACGCGGCCAAGAAGCGCTGCTGCAGGCGGTGATCCATAGCGACCTGAACCAGCCGCGAGGCGCCGCGTCCCAAGTAGAAGCTGCTTTGGCGGATGACGCCGCCTTGCGCAGAACCCTATTGAACAAGGTTCAGGCTCAACCCGACGAATGGGCGACGGCCCTGGCCGATTGGCGGCGGTTGCAGCTCGAAACCATGCTTCGTTGCGTTGCCCGCAAAGCGCCGCGGCTCATCGTGCCCGAGTATGTGGCGCCGCTGTTTTGGATTTCGAAGCTTCAGTGGATCCGCAGCCCGCGCGACTGGGCGGTCAAAGGAAAAGGGCGCGGCACACTCTATCGTTCGTTGGCGAGCCATGTCTTGGCCAAGTACCCGATGACCAGCTTGGTGTGGGGCGCTCTATTCGAGGACGACGCCTGCAAGCTCGCGCCCGTGGTAGCTCACCTGGGTCGCGGCGGCAGCTTGCTCAAGGCGGTTCAGAACGGTCTGATGCCGGTTCCGCTCACGCGCAAGATGTGCCACCAAGTGCTCCACACGCCCGGAGAGCAGTTCATGCACGCCGTGCGCTGGGCCCAGATCCGGGCGCTCGATGGCGATCGGAGGTTGCTCGCGGCGTGGATGTCGACGGACGCGGGCGCTCGCGTCCACGAACGCGCAGTGGAAGAGTTTTGGGTCACCGTCTTGCGCTGGCTGTGTGCCAACCCGATGCTCGACCGCCGCCAGGTTGCACCGTTGTTGGACTACATCCGCCACCGGCGACAAGAGGACGCCAGCTTTTCGATGAAGCGGCGCAGCGGTGTGGCGCTCATTCGTGGGATGCGTCACTGGCATGGTGATCTCGCCAGGGCGCGCGCCATTGCGGGCAAGACCTTTGCACCGTCCGGGTTCAAGGCCGCGGCTTACGTCAAGAGGAAGGGGGCTGTCGTCAAGCGCTGGCGTGTCAGAGAAATCCTCAGCTCGAAGGCGCTCGCTGCAGAGGGACGCGAGCTGAGGCACTGCGTCTATTCCTATGCGTGGAGCATCGAACGAGGGTTGGCATCAATCTGGTCGATGACGCTCGACAACGTGCGGATGATCACAATTGAAGTACGCAATGATCTTCGTCGGGTGGTGCAAGCGCTCGGGAAACACAATCGGGTAATGACGAGTGAGGAGCTTCAGGTGCTACGCAAGTGGGCCGAAGACAATACACTGCAAATCTGCGTCAGGCGCCTCTAGCCCAATGCTATTCGCTGCTGTTCACTTAGCGGTGGAAGTACGGCACCCTTCTGACGCTCATGTGAACAGCATTGGGGTCAGCTAGGTCTCTTCGAGTCGTTTTCCGGATAGCAGCGTCTCAATACTGTTGCGCACATTGTCGTTCGGGTCGTCGTCCAACGTCTGCTGCAAGAGCGCGCGCGCCTCCTCGGGCCAGCGGTCGTGTCCCCAAGCAGACAATGCGCGCAGGGCCATGTGTCGGTTTCGAATCACGGGGCTGCGTATGCCGGCCCGGATGACAGGCCAGCCCATCGTGGGAAAGCGGTTTAGATCCTGAAGCACGAATCCCAAGTTGTTATGGTCAGCCCACTCGAGACCCAGGCCCAGCTCCTCGGCCGGTCCGCTAGCGATTTCGTCGAGTCCGAGCTGCTTTTGTGCGAGCGCGACGACCCGTTCGATGCGGCTGGGCACGGCCGTCTGCATGACGTTGTACCACCCGTCGCCGCTGCCTGACTCGAGGCGCTCGAAGTGCTTGTCCCACGTGTCGATCCCCAGGACGCGGGCCGCTTGGTCGGCGATGTGGAACTCCATTCTTTCTTGCGATGCCAGTGCTGCGTCCACGGATTCCTTCCAATGCGGCTGACTCTTGATCGCAATGGACTTCATGCGGAGCTTCTTCCGCAACGCTTCGGTCCATCCCATGACCTCGCGCTGTTTCCAGTCGGCGTGCTCGTCGACGTACTTCAAGATCCGGTCAACGACGATGAGCTGCTTGAGGTCCTTCGCAGACGAGTCGAGGTGTTGAAGATAACGGTCCACGACCGCAGCGCCATGCGGGTAGTCACTCATGTCTTCGGCTGGGCCGCCGCTGATGAGCGCTTCGATGATGTCTCCCGCGCCCGCGAGAAGCTCGTCATCGACCTCGTCTTCGTTCAATGCTGCGCGGAGATCTCCGGCGCAGGCGCAGGTGTACGCGAGGTACTCGTAGAGCACCTGGTTCTTGTAACCTTCGCGCAGCAGCCACGCTTTGATGTCGGGGTCGCGGGTCTTGGCGAGGCGTTCGACGATCTGAATCCGGCCCCATCCGTCTACCTGCTTCGCAAGCGTGAAGAGGTTCTGCTCAGCGTTCTCTGCGTCGCTGTTGGACAACGCCATCGCCGCGTACAGGGTGAGCTCCTCGTGTCTGCCGAGGATCAACAAGAGCGCGCTGTTGTCGCTGGCAGACAGCACACTCAAAACCGCAATGGCAAACTTCACCACTTCGCGATCAGTCGCCCCCTTGGCCAGCCACAACATCAGCTCTTCGAGCCGATCGGCGTCTATGTCCTGCTTTTCCACCAACTGCTGCAAGAGCGCATCGATGTAGTTCAGCGTGGTGGCCTGCAGGACCAAGCCGTAGAGCTTCTCCAGCTTGACGGCGCTCGCATCCGCTACGACGACGCTGAGCGCCCGGTGGATCATTTTGGCTCGACTCGGCTCATCAACCACGCTGCAGTGATGTCCAGACGCGCCGTCCAATCCTCCGGCGACCCAGCGGATCTTGCCGTCGTCTCGCTCATCTGGGAGCGTCTCACCCCCGTCGGTCAAGTTCTTCTGATCAGGGGCGATGTGCGCCTTGATGTGGGCATAGATGGACGTACCGCTGCCCCATGGCGGCTGCACAGACGCCAGCGCCCATGCGCCACCTTCGTCTCGATCGCCCGACCCCATTAGGACAAGGCGTACTGATGCTTTCAGTGGGCGTCGACCAGTTGTTTCTTGGTGGGGCCTATGCCAAGTCAGCTGCAGCTACTAGTGCAGCGGCGGGAGCCAAGGCCAGCGAACGTAGAGGACTTGCCCCGCGAACCCATCGAGCAAGCCGATACGGATTTGGGGTTGCTCGCAATAGTGCAGCAACCCGTCGACCGCTGGCGGGGGCCTCGCGGGTGGCGCCTCGCGGGCAATTTCTGGTAACTCGTCGACTTCGGGTAAGCCCCACGGCGCATAAGGGGAGGGCTCTGGGGAAAGAAAGCTCATACTAGAGGATGCGATCTTCTCAGCAGAGTTCAACCAACTATGTCCGCGGCTCTGGCCTCTAGCCGCCTCGGCTCATGGTGACAGCTTGACGAGAAAGCTGCCTTCCTCGGCAGAGCTGAGATCGGCTCCTCCGAAGTTGATGGTGCCTATGAGGTCACCGCCGAACCACAGGTTACCGCCGCTGTCGAAGGCTACACCGGCGCGGTTGTGTTCGTCGACCGACCAACTTTTCGCGTACAAGTGTGTGCCGTCGCTGGCCCGTTTGGCGAGGAAGATGCCGGCCTTGTTGGGCTGCGCCATCAGCGTCTCGCCGATCGTCAGCGAGCCGTCGAAGGTGCCTGCGAACGCGCTGTTGCCACTTGCGTCCACGGCTACGTCATACGGCTCAGAGAAGGTGCCGGAGACCTGCTCAGTCCATAGCGCATTTCCCGTGCTGTCCAGCTTGGCCAACGCGATGTCGGCGCCGCCTGCCACCAGCGTGCCGTTGCCGAAATCGATGGCGCCGGTGAAGCGCGCGGCCACGAAGATTTCTCCTGATGCAGAGCCAGTGGCAACCGTGACGAGCAAATCGCCGTCGAAGCTCTTGGACCACTCGTGGCTATTTGCTGCCGTCCGTCGCGCGACGAAGAGTCCCTTGCCGCTGAGTGGTGAGCCGCCAAAGCCCAACGCTCCTTCGAATTTGCCGATGAGCGAATAACTGTCATCAGCATGGACTACGATTGCC
>CAZRGL010000238.1:0-15302 GCA_964599485.1 uncultured Polyangiaceae bacterium | reverse complement strand
CCTCGCGGCGGTTCGTTCTCTTGCTTGTCTCGCCATCGTCACAACCTTGGCAACGGTGGGTGTTGGCGGCTGTGCCGAAGAGCGCGATCCAATCAACCGCGTGCAACCGAACGCGCTGGCCAAGTCGTTCTTCGTCAACGAGATCACCACGCCCGACGACGACCCCGAGTTTTACATGCGCGTAACCGTGGTGGACGTCGCTGCTGGCGCAAACAGCGACGGGTTGTTCACCGCCTCCGACGCCCAGCCAACGATGCGGATTAGGTGGGAAATCGCCGAAGACCTGCTCATCGCTCGACTTACCTACGAGCTCATCGACAACACCGATGGCAAGGGCGTGCGGCGGACACCCGATGGGCAGATCGTCGCCGCGTACGCGATCCAAAGCCACTTCGACATCACCCACGAATACAACCCGGCAACCGGCGAGGAATACAACGTCCTCATCGAGAACGACTACGACCGGCCGTGGTACGAGCGCCAATACTTTCGCGTCGACTGGTCCCGCAACCTCGTGACCACTGCCTACGAGCTCGACACGATGGCGCAGCTCGGCATCTATTACGGCGTCGAATGGGAGCCCATCGCCTACTACGTCAACGACCCGAACGACGAGGACGCTCCGTTCTTCGACGTGGAAAACGGCTACTTCGACGTAACCAACAAGGCTTTCGCGACGCCAGGGCTCATCGACCTATCCCACCTCGGCTGGGGCATCGATTCGTTCCCGGCTTGCATGCTCCCCAACGACCTGTTCGGCGGCGACGAGCCCGCAGGAAACTGCAACCCGGTCGAGATCACCATCCGCCAAGGCTTCCGCAAGGTCGTCGACACCGACTACGAGGCGGCGGACTGGGACGGTTATCGTTTCATGTCTTACGGCGGCTTCTACATGGACCGCTATGGCTACAACCGCAACTTCGGCATGAGCGACGAGAAGTGGCACCGCTTCTTGACGCGCTACAACATCTGGCACCGCAGCCATGTTTACGGCAACAGCTGCGCCAAGGGTGACTGGAACTGCATCGGCCCGCAGCTAGAGGCGATGGAGGACCCGGTTTCTTGCTACGTCCCCTACACCTGTGACCAGCCAATGCCCGAGGGCTTGGGCGAAGGCGAGGCCGAGTGGCGTATCGAGCATTGTCGTGGGACGCCATACGGCGAGGATGCCCATCGCGACTATGACGGCAACGGCACCGAGGACGAGTGCGAGTGGGTTACCCGGTTGACGGGTTGGCCAGGCAGCCGCTGTGACACCTTCCGTCAAGCGTGCACCCTGCCCTACCGCATTCGCCAGTTGCGGCCGCTGGCTTGGTACTACAGCACTGACAGCAATCCCGAGTACTTCCCAAGCACTGAGTGGGCGACCAACGACCATGACGTCGGCATGCGGCACGCCGTCCAGGTCGCGCGCTACGCAGAGTGCGTAAGCACTGGTGGCACGCGAGAAGCTTGCGAAGCAGACAACCCGATTTACCGCGGTCAGATGGATGACCACCTCGAAGCCAAGCAGCTCGCCAAAGAGGTTGACGAGTGTCGCCATGGGCTGACCTATCCCGAGGCGGGTCCGATCAACAGCGCGCAGCGTGAGCAATTCTGCGTAGGTGTTGCTGACACCGTAGCCGCGGCACGCGGCGGCTCTACCCGCACGCTGAGCCCGGGCGTAATCGCTCTGGCCAAGATGCCTGAGCAAATCGTGCTGTGCCACAGCCCTGTTGAGCACAACGATCCGACAATCTGTGCGCCCGCCAACGAGCGCCTGGAGCCGGGCCTCACCGCGGAGATGTGTTACAACGCGAAGAAGAACCACGACACCGTGACGCGCGCCAAGTGCATGAAGGCTCGCAACGCACGCCGTGGCGACCTGCGCTTCCACTTGGTCAACATGATGACGGCGCCGCAGACCCCCTCTCCCTGGGGCATCTACACGGACGCCGAGGACCCGCTGACCGGTGAGACCTTCTCGGCCGCCATCAACGTCTGGTCCCACGTCAATGATCTGTGGAGCCAGCTCGTGATCGACCGCATTCGCTACATCAAGGGCGAGCTGTCTACCGAAGAGATCACCAACGGCGAGTACGTCCGCGACTGGGCACAAGCATCCGAGGCCGCCAATGGCGGTGGCGTGTCTGGCCACTTCACCCGCGAGCAGCTCGACCAACGAATCGCTGACTTCTCGAAGGTGGACGTCAAGGCGATCAAGAAGTTCAAGAAGGAGATGGACCCGGACGCATACGCGAAGATCAGGAATCTACGTGATGAGATCTCCGAGGTCCGCGCCTCGGTGGGTGCGCCGTCAACCATGCGGCCCATCTACGAAGCCCGCCGCAACAAGGCTATTGGCACCGACTTCGAAGCCCAGCTCGTCGATCCGATGATGCAGAAGCTTGCTGGTGTCGATCAGCTACCCAGCGGCGCTCTGGCCATGGAGCAAGCCTCGATTCTGCGACGGCTCAACCCATCAATCCAGAAGCAGCTGCGGCAAATGTACCAAACAGGCCTGGCCAAGCGTGGCATGTGCTTGTTCGAGCAAGCACCTGCGCCGATGGCAATCACCGGTATGGCCGACGCCCTCGAGGCCAAGTTTGGCGCATTCGACAAGAACCAGTCCAAGGGCGAGCAACAAGCGCGCGCCGAGCGGATGCGTAAGTATCTGGCCCAGAGAGCCAACTACGCCGTCATCGTCCACGAGATGGGCCACTCCGTTGGTGAGCGGCACAACTTCGTGAGCTCGTCGGACGCGTACAACTATCGTCCGCAGTACTGGCAGCTGCGCACCAACGACGGTGCGGTCACCGAGCGTTGCGGCTGCAAGGCCAGCGACTCATACGACGACCAGTCTTGCCTCAACTACGTCGAGGACGGGGCGAGCTGCGTCGCGCCGCGCTACTTCGACCCGCTCACCGAGCACGAGCGCAAGAACATGATCTGGATGTGGATGCACTCCTCGGTGATGGACTACGCCGGTGAGTACGCCCAAGACATGCTCGGCCTTGCCGGCTACGACATGGCGGCCCACCGCATGTTCTACGGCGAGAACGTGGCCGTGTTCGACGATCCCGAACATGCGGTCGGCAAGAAGCGTGCACCCGGCATGCTCGCCAAGATGGACAGCTTCGGCGGCATCTTGGGCATCCAGCCGCAATACGACGGCGAGGACATCCATTACTCGCAGTACAACAACCACTACGAGCTCATCAAGAACTGCCAGGTTGTGGACGAGCAAAGCTACAAGCCTGCCAGTTGGGATGAGGCCAAGGATGGGATCTGGAACCCGACCCTCGATGGCTTCATCGTGCAAAACCTCCAAGGCCAGTACACCAAGTGCGAGCAGCAGAAGGTCGACTATGTGCCTTGGCAGCGCCTGCACTTCCCGAGTGGTGGCGAGCTCAACAAGGTCGGTTACTACCGCGGCGGCCCGTCAGTCGATGGCGCTGGGCGCATTCGCGTGCCCTACGGCTTCGCGACCGACCGCTGGGCGGACCTCGGTAACGCGAGCGTCTATCGTCATGACAACGGCGCGGACGTCTACGAGATCTTCGACTTCTTCATCACTCAGCAAGAAGTTCACCACATCTTCGACAACTATCGTCGCGGACGGCAGAACTTCAGCGTCCGGTCGGCGGCCAGCCGCACGCTGGGGCGCTACAACGAGAAGATTCGTGACGGCGCCAAGGGCCTCGGCCTGCTCGCCAACATCTACCGCGACTTCTCAAAGGAGAACGGTTGGGTGTTCGAGGGTGGCTACTGGGCCTTCATCAGCAACCTGTTCTTCCGCGAGAACATCTTGGCCTCGGGTTTGACCTTCGACCACTTCGTGCGGACCATGGCTCGACCTGAGGTGGGCAGCCACTATCGTGCCGACGGGATCCTTCGTTCGGAGGAAGACTCGTACGCCAACAACACCATCAGCGAAGTGCTCATACCCAACGGCGCCACTGGCTACTTCGGTACCATCGGCGTTGGCGGCAAGCTGATCGAGAATCGCTTGTGTGAGGACTGCGGCGAATATGACGCAAACTTCACGATGAACGCTGGCTCGTACTACGACAAAGTCTACGCGCCCTACCTGATGACCGAGTCCGAGGACAACTTCATCAGCGACTCGCGATCCGACTTCGTCGATGGCCGTTATCGCGCTGTTTCATTGGCGGACCTGTTCCCGGATGGCTTCCGTCGCTGGTTGGGCAATGCCCTGACCGGAGACGCATTCCTCAACGGACCACGTCTCGCTGGTAGCGCAACGGGCTCGGTGTTGCTCGATGACCAGAAGTATCCCTCCTGGCCCATCGGCTGGACCACATGGTGGACCGCGACCCCCGAGGTTTGCTTCCCGGCGTCCGGCACCACGCTGTGCACGACCTTCAGTGGCGACGGCACTCCCTTCAATCCGCAGCTTCCTGCAACCACGGTCCCCGTCGATCCTCAGATCGGTTGGGAACAGCAGAAGTTCCTCATCGCGCAGGTGCTGTTGTACTTGCCGAGCAATCAGAAGGACTACTGGATCAACCAGCTGCGCTTGTGGCAGCTTGGTCGTGACGCTGACCCGGGCTTCGCCAATCGGATCGAGTTCCACGATCCCTACGGCAAGGTCTACATTGCCAAGAACTACGGCTACGAGGATATCTTCGGCAAGACCGTGCAGAAGGGGATCGCAGCGCGCGTCCTCGAGTACGCCAACGACCTACTGTTTGCGGCTTACGAAACCACCAACGGTCCGGACAACAACAACGACGGTCGGCCTGACTGGTACCTGCCAACGATCGACTCGAACACGGGCAAGCCCATCGTCAAGTGGGACTCCAGCATGCAGTTCATCGATCCCGACAACGGTACTTTCGTGAACACGATTCCGGGTTGCGACGGCACGGACAACACGAAGTGCCCCTGCACGGCCAACAAGGCGTGCAGCTCACTCGAGGAGTACCTCTCGGTGCCCTTCTACCTTCGCCAGGGCCTCGATGCTTACGGGCTGGCGGCGCCGGAGAAGGAAGGGATCTACGACTGAGCTAGGTCCTGACCCGTCCAGCTGAGCTGGACAGAAAAGAGTACGTGCGGCTCGCTCCTCGATGGTGCGGGCCGCCCGTCGTTTTGTCTTCCGCACGCGGCGCGAGCAAGGCACTGATCCTCGTTTCTGCTCGCATTTGTGACGAGGGTGAAGCTCGGCGGCCCCTCTTCTGCGTCTCTGCGGTGAAGGATGTCGGCAGCAGGCTAGCGCGAGATCCGCACCCTTCCTGCTGCAACGTCGCTCAGGCTGCGGACGCTGCCGTCGAGATAGCGAACGGTCAGCTCGCAAGTGCAGGAGGCGCCCAGCCCGAAGTGCATTTGTGGATCGCTGGAGCCGGCGTAGCTTCCGCCAATGACAGCATGCTCGGTGATTTTGCCCGCTTCGCTCGAAACGGTGACGCGCGCACCAGCGGCGAGCGTGTCGAGCTCAACCGTGAGTGAGTGACCGGCAGCAGTTTGGTTGAGCAACACTTGGTGGCTCCCTCCAGCGTTGGCGATCACGGCGTCGACATCGCCATCGCCGTCGAGGTCGCCAAAGGCCAAGCCGCGGCTGACCTGCTTGGCGCTCAAAGGCGAGCCTGCTCCCCCGTGATATTCGACGAAGTTGCCGCCCTGGTTGAAGTACAAGTGGGTGGGGTTGCCGTCCAGGTAGGCCACATCGCCAGTAGCAACCATCAGGTCGATGTCGACATCGTGGTCGAAGTCCACGAAACCGACACCCCACTTGACGTAGTCGAGGCCGTCTGGAGCAACATCGTTACTGCAAGGCAGCTCTGGATCCACGCAGTGGAACAAGCGTATGGGCCGGTGCTTGAAGTCCGTGATGACAAGATCAGTAAGCCCGTCTTGGTCGTAATCGCCCACGTCTACGCCCATCGTGTCGGTGCCTGGAGCATCGAGGCCCAGCGGTACGGCTTGATCGACGAAGTAACCGTTTCCGTCGTTGACGTAGAAGCGATCGGGAAAATACACGCCCATGTCGTTGCCGACATACAGGTCGAGGTCGCCATCGCCATCCTTGTCGAACATCACGGTTGCCAGGGTAGGCTCGACAGCGTTGAGCCCGCGCGCAGCGCTCACGTCGACGAAGCTCCCGTCGCGGTTCTCGAACAACAGATTGCTGTCAGCGTCACAAGCGATGGGAAACAGAGCGCATTCGTCTGGGCAGGTTGCCAGCTTGACCGCCCGGCCGACGAACAGGTCCAAGTCGCCGTCGCCGTCGATGTCACCTGCGCTCGCGGAGATGCTGAAGCCATCGGCTTGAAGCCCTACCGCGGCGCTGACGTCCTGAAACACCCCATCGTCGTTACGCAGCAGCTGGTCTGGGCCATTGGCGGTCACGTACAGATCCAGGTCGCCATCAGAATCGTAATCGAATGCAAGACAGCCCATCGAATCCTGATCCTCGAGGGCTACCCCTGCGCTCTTGCCCACTTCTTCGAAACGCGCGCCGTCATTTCGGAAGAGACTGTTGCTGTGCCCGCTGCGATCGACGAAGTAGATGTCCAGGTCGCTATCGCCGTCGAAGTCGAACAAGCAGACGCCGGGCCCACCGATCGTGTCGGTCAGCTTGCAGAAGTCGGTCGCAAAATGATGCGTCGCTTCAACACCGAGCGTCTCGGTGGCATCGACAAATGGCTCGGCAGAAGGCTTGGGCGGGGCGGGACAGGGCGCTGTCGGCTCTGAGGAACAAGCGCTCAGACCGAGCCAGCACAAACCGATGACCAACCAACCACCGCCCGTCCAGCTACGGCTCGTCCAATCGCGGTCTATCCAGTCGCGATGTGCCCAGCCATGTTCCAAGTCCACGCGGCCACCTCACGCCCAGCGTAGGTAGTGTGCATCCACCAAAGCAAGCAGTCCTTTGACCACCTCGAGATCGGTTCGTGGCGATGCGTCGAGGATTCGCTGGACGGAGCCGTGGTTGTGAGCCTGTTGTAGGATGTCGAGCTCGTGCTCGTCGAGCGCTCCGAGTGGCGGGGTCAGCGGCCGCGCCAGCACCAACTCCGTGCCTTCTTCAGGCAGGCTCTGACGCAGCACCGCGAGCTCATCCAACTTGAAGAGCCCATCGACCAACAGCTCAGGCACCGGTCGATTCAGCCTGCTTGTGGGCGGCTTCTTGTACGCTTGAACCGAGAACGAGCCCTTGCTCCAGCCGAGCAAGCGCATGACGCATTTGTCCACCGGCGCGCTGGGCAGCTTGTCGATGCCACAGTCGACGAGCCTGCCAGCTGCGAGGGTGAGATAACCAGAGCCCTCAGGGCCCTTGAGCTCGAGCACCGCGCTCTGCCTCGATGTGCCGAATAGCTCCAACAGCTCAGGTACGCTCACTTCGGACAGCTCCCCTGCCATTTGGTTGCGATCGGCAGTCTGGTGCTCGTCCAACTGAGAGGTGTCGGGCTTTGGCGGGACCGTGCCCAGCGGCGAAGAGCTGAGCACGACCTTGAGGATGCTCGTACCGATGAGCACCCGGTCGCCTTCTTTCAAGCTACGTCGGCGGATCTTGTCGCCGTTGACGAAGGTCCCGTTGGTCGAGCCGAGATCCTCGACTTCCAACACGCCACCTTCGAGAATGAAGTGAGCATGGCGCCGCGACACCATGCCTTCGAGCAGGATCAAATCGGCGTCACTCGAACGACCGACGATGATTTTCATCGGGTCACCGAGGACGTATTCACTTCCTTGGCACTTGCCCGACAAGAACCGGAGCGAGTGATTGCGCGCCTCTTTGCTCATGATCCTCGCAAGCAGCCCATGTCAGATTAGTTTCGTGGTCCGCGCGTGGTCAAGCAGACCGTGCGAAAACCAGGGGTTGGGACATAGGCTCCCCCAATCAGCCGTCTGCATCCGCAGGTGTCGGAGCGGCAGCATCAAGCAGGTTATCGCCTGATTGCCGACCGCTCCGATCAGAGCCTGTCGGGGCGGGCATGGGCGTGCCCAGCGCGTCCATTGCAGCTGGCAGAACGAGATCGAAGCACGTGCCTTCCTGCACACGTGAGCGAACCTCGATGCGCCCGCCTACCCCCTGGACGATGCGTTGGCAAATAGCCAGTCCCAGGCCAGTGCCCTCCTCTTTGGTGGTGTAGAAGGGCAGAAAGATGTCCTTGAGCGCGACCGGCGCGATACCGGGACCGTCATCGATCACACTGATGACGATGTGGGAGTCATCACCGCGCCGCCGGGTGCGCGAGCGGACCACGACCCGGCCGCTTCCTTTGGTGGCCTGCATGGCGTTGCGCAACAAGTTCATCAGCACCTGCCGCAATTGCTCCGGCACGATGGCAGCACGAGGCAAGTCCTCGTCGAACTCGGTTTCGAGTTGTAGCTCGGTTTCACTCCATTCAGCCGTCATCACCTGCAACGTTCTGCGGACCACAGCGTTGATGTCGATTGGCGCCACGACGTCGGTGTTTTGTCGTGCGAGATCGAGCACGGAGCCCACCACCCCATCGAGTCGATCCACCTCTTCCAAGAAGATGCCCAAGAACTCACGGGCAGGCTCGTCCAGCGCTGACCCGTCCGGCCCAGGGACGGCCAAGAGCTGCGCCCCCCCTTTGATGGCTCCGAGTGGATTGCGAATCTCGTGCGCGAGTCCAGCCGCCATTTGTCCGAGAACAGCAAGGCGATCGCGCTCCTTCATCTTGGCGTAGACGCGTGTGCTTTCTATGACCACACCGATTTGGGCTGCCAATCCCTCGAGCAGGCTGATGTCTTCTGGGCTGAACGCATCGCCAATGCGATCGTCGGCCACGACGAGAAGCCCCACCAGCTCACCCTCCTCCCCGCGGATCCCGAGGACCACGGCGTGTTTTCGCGCAGGGCCCAATACTACGGCCGCGGCGAGGACGAGCTCAGGAGGAATGTAGCGCCCTGGTGCCGGGCGTCCCTGCTGAACATCGCGTGCGATCTGCTCGAGAACCACGGTTCCCTGGCTGAGCTGATCGAGCAGCGCATTGGCGCTGGCGACATCGATGCGAGGCGGCGGATTGGGGCCGAGCGAGGCGAGCTGCTCGAACACGGTGCCGTCATCAACCATCAAGTAGATGGCTGCCGTCGTGACGCTTCGTGAGCGCTCCAACGCCCGCATGACTACTTCGCCGAGCTCTTCGACTTCCAAGGTATGCATCAAGCGGCGCTGCGCGTTTGCCAGCACGCGCTCCAAGCGGCGGCGCTCGCGAAACACAAAGCGTTGAATCTGCTCTTCAACCCAGTCGCGCAGAGGGTTGAACAAGACCAGCACCATGATGGCCACCAGGATGGCGTTGAGCCACATGGTGTTGAATTGGCCGACCACCGTCACCAGGAGGTAGAAGATCCCCGCAATCAAGAAGGCGACGGCGGTGGCCACAACGAGCCGACCGAGCATCTCGTAGAGATCGAGAAGTCGCTCTTGCCGGACGGCTTGGGCCAGCACGAAAAGAAAGACAATCGACAACACCACGCCAACGGGCGGGGGGTCGTAGGCAGGGGCGTAGCCGATGACCCAGGCGAAATCGGCCACGGTGAACAATCCAGCTAGCGCGCCGATGACCACCAAGAACTGAACGCGGCGCTGCGTGGCACGCGAGCGACTGTGTCGGCCCCGTTGCCCGAGCTCGTAGAGGCCCGCCGCAACCAGTGTCACGGCGTAGAGGAAGATGGTGATGCGGGCTACGGCGTATTCGAGATAAGGGCTGAGGGCGAGCACCAGCACGGGCACGACCACCACCAAGGAGAGCCGTCCGAAGCGCGCATACCGTCGCAAAGCGTCTTCCGCCGGCACCATCGATTCGAAGAGGTTGACCGCGAACACCGGCAAGAAGACCGCAAGGACAACCCTCAATCGCTCCCAGATAGGGGCTTGAAAGAAACCAAAGAGGGATTGCGACAGGTACCAAAGGCCGACGTCAGCTGCGAAGGCGGCGAACAATAAATTGGTCCGCCGCACCTTGGCGCTGCGCAAGAGCGAGCTGAACGCGATGGCCAAAGCCAACGCCCCGCACACCAGTGTAGTGCGGGTTCGAATGTCATAGGCGACATCCATTCCGTCGGGAGTCTGCGGTCTTTGACGTCTAAATGCAAAAAGGTGGGCTGTGAAGCCCGCCTCGAGGTCTAGATGTCAGCGGCTGGAGGACCGCTGAGCACACTAGTCCTTGTTGCCGTCGTTTCCGCCTTCCCAGGGATCTGGCACGGGGTCCATCTTCTGATCGGGCTTGTCGAGCACGTCATCGTCTTGCTCATCGTCGCTGTCGCGGTGGCGACCTTCGGTTTGGGTTTCGACGTCGTCGTCACCGTTTTCCTCGAGCTCGAGCAGTCCGTAGCTGACTTCGTCGTGGGGCGGGCTCGTGTCGTCCACGCCGCTGTCGACGATGCATCCGCTCAGGGCGAACGCGCCGGTCAGCAATGCCAGTAGGGCAAATCGGTGAATACTCATGACTTGATGTCCTCCAACACCGTAGCAAGGTTGTACTGTTTCACCAGTTGCGATAGTCGTGGCCGCTTCATTCCCAGTAGTGCGGCCGCACGTGTGATGTTCCCGCCGCTTTCTACGAGGGCGCGGGCAATGCACTCTTGCTCGAGCTTCTTCTTCATGTCGGCCAAGCGCGTGCCGCCTCGAATTTCGGCGTAGACCATGTCAGTAGAGCTCGACGGTGGCAGCGAGCTCCTGGCGTCATCACCAACGCACGGCGGCAAGCTGGCTCGCTCGCTCACTGCGGCCTCCTCCAAATAGCGCAAGCCTTCGACGTTGCGAGTGAAGTCGTCGAGCTCGATCTGTTCCTCTTTCGAGAAGAGCGCTGCGACCCGGACCGCGTTTTCGAGCTCACGGACGTTGCCCGGCCATTGATGCCTAGCAAGTCCGCGCAGCGCGGCCGAGGACAGGGGTTTGGCCACCAGTCCGCAGGTCTCGGCAGCCTTATCCAGCAACGCTTCGGACAACACGCGCAGGTCGCTGAGCCGCTCACTGAGCGCGGGCACCTCAACCACAACGCCGCAGAGGCGGTAGTACAGGTCCTCGCGGAAGGAACCTTGTTTGACCATCGCCTGCAGATCGCGGTGGGTGGCGCAGACGATGCGCACGTTGGCTTTGAGTGGCGTGCAGCCCCCGACCCGCTCGTAACTGCTGTCCTGGAGCACGCGCAACAACGCAACCTGCGTACGAGGCGAAATATCGCCGATTTCATCCAAAAACAGCGTGCCGCCCTCAGCAACCTCAAACCGCCCGCGACGACGCGCAGATGCCCCTGTAAAGGCCCCTTTTTCGTGACCGAACAGCTCGCTCAAGAGCAGCGTCTCGACCAACGCCGCACAGTTGACCTTGACCAGCGGTCCGGCTCGACGTGGGCTGGCCTGGTGGATCGCTTCCGCGACGAGCTCCTTGCCCGTACCTGTCGGACCGTGCACCAACACAGTTGCGTTGGTGGCAGCGACCCGCGCGATGGTTCCCCGCAAGGCGCGCATGGGTGCGGACTCGCCAACGAGGCGACCACCGGTCGGTGTTTGCTGCTGCTCGAGCGGCTGCCGATCCGCGCGTCGGCGTTTTTCTGCTGGAGGATCGCCTGCCGACAGGTCAATCGGTGCAGCCATCAACTGATCGAGGCCCGCAAGCTCCGGGCGCGCCAAATAGCGTGTGCGCAGCGGTAACGGCAACGCTTGCGCAACCCGATCGCGCTCCCGAAGCGCAGATTGCCAGCAACTTCTGGCCGCCGCCTCTTGACCGGCGATGCGGTGGGCGTGCACCAACAGCACCAGAGCTTCTCGCGTACACTCGGGCTCGTCGGCGCGCTGGGCCTGAGTGAGCGCATCTTGGGCTTGCTGCATGAAGTCCTCACCAGCAGCGCGCTCGATGCGCGCCTCGATGAGGGCCAACCTGGCGCGAGCACCGGGCGATTGGCTGTGTGCCGAGGCGCCTGCGAGTG
Organism: uncultured Polyangiaceae bacterium; assembly: GCA_964599485.1. Lineage (GTDB taxonomy): Bacteria > Myxococcota_A > Polyangia > Polyangiales > Polyangiaceae > JAPYTK01. The sequence goes on along the minus strand of CAZRGL010000238.1, from coordinate 3,399 downwards.
CCATGCGCGCCCCTTCGACGTCGCCGTCTTCGAGCGCTATCTGTGCGCCAATTCGCTCACAGATGGCGCCGAGCAGCCGATCGCCTGCGCCCGCCGCCCCACTCTTGGCTGTAGCCAGCTCTTTGGCTGCTTCGCTCGTGTTGCCCCGCGCCAAGTGGATGCATGCGGCGACCTGAGCAAAGTATGCGTAGCTCGACAAGGGCAGCGCAGTGCCGCAGGCTTGCATACCGAAGCGCAACGCTTGTTCTGCTTCGTCGACCAACCCGAGCCGTAGGCGCAGCTCAGCCAAGTTGCTGATGGGCCGTACCAACCCAAAGCGCTCGCCGATGCTGCGGCGCGTCTCGATCGCCCGATCGCTCAGCTGAAGAGCGATCGCATAGCGGTGCTCGAGGATGGCGATGGTTGCGAGGTTGGACAGCGCGTACGCGACCGCACGGGGATTGCTTGCCTTCTGCCCGCGCTCCAGCACCGTGTCATACAAGCGCCGCGCCTCGTCCCGTCGCCCTGATGAGAGAACGGCAACACCGCGGTTGAGCATGGCGCGCAGCTCGGCTTCGCCGAGGTTGTGGCGCGCAGCTTGGTAGGCGTCATCGGCAAAATGCTGCTCCGCGTCGGCCCAGCGCTCTTCGGCCAACATGAGCTTGCCTTGCACATTGCGCGCAGCTAGCCGCGTGCTCGTGGATGCTTTCCCTGCAGTTGCCTCTGTTGCCTCCTGGGCATATCTGGCCGCATCCACGAAGTCGCCTGCGTTGTAGCGCGTCTCGGCCATTACGGCGGCAGCGCTAGCGCGTCGAGCGCCGTCGTCGCCTGCGGCAGCGAGGGCGCGGAGCAGCGCGAGCGAAGCGGTGGTGAGATCCCCTCGTGCATTGCTGGCACGCCCCTGCAAAAGCAGAACTTCGAATCGCCCCGCGTCGATCTGCAACGCGTCGCGAGCCAACGTCTCGGCTCTGTCGCTGTCACCCAGCTCGAGCGCGAGCGCGCCACCGTCCAGCAACCGCTGCAAATGGGCTTGCTCGGCCTCGACAGCCTCAGTTACGCCGCCGCGCTGAACCGAACGAAGCTGGTCCAGGCACTTCTGCCAGCGCACCCAAAGATCCTCGCGCGCCAACGCGTGGCCTACCTGCGCCAGAGCGTCAAAAGCACGTTGTTGCGCCAAGGTTGGCTTGTCGATCTCGACCAGCAGCTCTGCGGCGCGCATCGCAGACCACGCATCGTGGTTCTCTGGCGCGATGAGCACTTTGGCTAGACGCTTGCGCAATGGGACACTCGGCTCGCTGAGCTCCAAACAGCCAACGAGGGCCTCGGCTGGATGAAGCAACCCGCCCGGATCGGCCACAAGCACGCCTTTTTGAACCAGCTCGGTGCGCGCGGTGGCGCTCACCAGAGCATCGAGTTGCTCCTCACTGAGAGCTTGCTGCGCATAACAAGCAGCGCTGAGCAGCTTGTTGGCAGCGGGGCTCAAGGCCAGCTCCACCGGAGCGGCGCGGAGCGGTCGAGAGCGAACGTGCTGCCACCATCCGTCCAGATTCTCCAGCCTCGCCAGAACTGGAGAGGCCAGCGCGCCGTCGTCCGCCACAACTGCTTCCCACCAGCGTCGGCTGTCATCGCGTGAGAGCTTGTCGAGCACGAGCTGAGATTGTTCCGGCTGACCGACGCTCGACAAAGACGAGACCGCCACGCCTGGCTCGAGTGGCGAGGCCTGGTCCGCAATGACCACGAGCAACATGCCGTGATCGCTACTGTCTTTGGCAATGGTGCACAGTTGCCGCTTGAGTGCTCGTCCCCAGCCCGTACTGGCGCGCTCTGCAACCACCACGACATGGTTTCGAAGCCAGCTCGTCATTCGGCCGGCCAGCTCGACTGGGTCGTCTCCTTGGTCTGATGCCACCATTCGCGCCAGCTCACGCCAGGGATCAGCAGCTGGCTGGGCGCCAACACACAACACCGGGCGGCCACAACGACGCGCCCGCCGGCCGATGTGTCGAGCGAGGGCTGCAAAAGTATCCGCGCTGGCTTGCAGGTGAACTGTGCCGTGCTGCTGCGTGTCGCCGACGAGGTCGTCGAGCCGAGCGAACGCAGAACGGTGGTCAGCCGCTGTTGCGTCAGTCTGGAGGCCCGATTCACTTCGAGCGGTATTTTCAGATCGGCTCGCGCTCACGTGGCACGCCAATACAACACCCGCGGACCCCGGTCCCAACGGGCAAAAAAGCAGCCGCACCCACCTAGGGTGAAGACGTGGTCAATTGTAACCTAAATTCGCCCATTTGACCCGCCCGATTGGACCGCCAGACGGCGAAATTGTGCTGAATTGGCGGAATATTCCAGTGGGCTTGTCAGCGTTTGGCGAGTGTAGCGATTTTGTCCAGCTGCTGTGGCGTAGCCTCACCCAGCTCGCGGGCCATCGTCAGCTGGGCGCGCACGGAGGCGTCATAGAGCGATTCGAGGGCGGGAAGCTCGCTACGGATCCGCTCCAGATGGGCCTCGATGGTGGCCACATCGCCGCGCCGCACCGGACCGGTCAGCGCCTGAGGCAAGCCGCAGCGCTCGAGATTGTCGGCTACGCTGCGCAGCAGCGGTCCAACGAGGCCTGCGGCGAGCTGATCGTCGAGTCCTGCGCTGCGCATCAGCTGCGCGGCTGCCGACGCCAATGCAACGCTCCCGTTGGCGCAAAGTGCCGCTGCGGCATGGTACAGCGCCGTGTCGAGCGTGGCTGGTGTCGCAGGTCGCATACCGAGTCGCCGCACCGCCTTCTTGGCCAAACGGCAGGCCTTGGCGTCGCCTCGTATCAGACCGCAGGCGCCCACCAGGTCGCCAGGGCTCGTTCGCATGCTTATCGACAACAACGGGTGGAGCTGGCCCACGGCCACGCCGCGTTGACGCACCGGGGCAAGAACCTCCGGATCGAGCGCGCCCGCACAGTGAACGACCGCGTCGACGTTGAGCTTTGGTAGGTCACGCAGTTGTGTGGCCGCCTCGGCCAGAGAGCCGTCACGAAGCGCCAGCACCAGCAGCTGTACTCGAGGAAACCGTTGCGGCCAGCCGCGCCGCGCGGCGCGCGCCTTCACCGGAACGCCCGCTGCCCGCCACGCGCGGGTCAGCGTTCGGCCGACCTTGCCCTGCCCGTAGGTCATGATCGATAGCTCGGTCGTCACGTGGGCTGTCCCTTCGCGGCTTGGTACAGACGATTCTCCCTGATGTAATCGAGCACGCTGCGTGGCAGCAGTGTCAACACGGCATCGGCGCGGTCATCGGCAAAAGCCGCGCGGATCTGCGAGCTCGAGACCTCTGGCAGATGGGATGGTGGGGCATCCGGGTGATCGATGCCTGCACGACCCAAGATGATCGGCGGCGCAAGCTCGGCGATCCGATCGAAGCGGTGCCAATTGGGTAGGTCATGCA
>CAZRGL010000237.1:0-15378 GCA_964599485.1 uncultured Polyangiaceae bacterium | reverse complement strand
GGGTCAGCTGCACCTTGGGCACGGCAGGGTTGACGAAATGCGCGTCTTTGCCCTCCCCTTTGACGTGCAAGAATTGATCGACCATCTGCGAGCGGGCTCGCTTCCAGTTGCTGCGCCGATCCAGGTCGGCCGGATCGCCACTCTGTTCGAAGCGGGTGTCCATGCGATGCAGGGCGTCAGCGAACAACGTGAAGACCGTCACCTGCGCTTGCGGCGTACCGTCGACCCACTTCGTCGCCTTGTTGCCGAAACGATCGGTCATTCCCACGCTGGCCGCGTACTTTTGGCTGAAGAGGATCTTGACCAGCCACTCGACGATGTCGGTGCCCTTGACCACCGTCCCCTTTTTGGGGCCGCGCTTGATGGTAATGCTCACCGACTTGGCAACCTTGGCGAACTCGTGCAGCGCCGGCATGATGTCGGTCAAGAAGGCGTCACCGAGAATCGGCTCGTAGTGGTTCGCGCCCGCGGCGGAGCAATAGCGCGGGTGGTCCTTGGGCGCGTTGTGGTCGCAATAGGAGCCATGGTCGCTATCCGGCCAGTGGCGCCACAAGGTGCTGACCAGATCGAGGAAGAAGGTCTCACCGGTGAAATCTTCTTTGTTGCAGCTGGTCACGGCTGCGTTGCAACCCGTCTCGGCGAAGGCCTGCAGTTGGGGGGCAAGATACTGATAGAAGCCGAGTCGTTCCCAACCGAAGATGACATTCGCAACGCGCATCCGCATCACGTCCTCCATCTTGTTGTCGGCGCACTTGTGCACGCCGCTCGCCTTCTGAGGACAGACCACGCCGGCGACCGGCTCGATCGATTGGCTGATGAACTTGTCCGTGTCGCTGCCCGCATTGACCGTGTCGTAGTCGGGCATCTTGCCGTACTGATCGCTGTTCGCACCATAGAACAGCAGCCGGTTGAGCGACTGCGGCGTGGGGTGCAAGGTCAAACCGTCGAGACCGCTCGACTGCTCGACCATGGCGTCTGCCGAAGTGAATATCTTGACGAAGTTGAGCAGCGCATTCAGATCCGACGCCACCACCTTGAGCTCGGCCCGCTTGGGGTGATTGCTGGGCAAGTTGGTATCGAGGTAGATCGCGCCAACGTCGCTGAACACGAACAGCTCGCACTCTTTGTAGCTGCCGATCAGGGGCCAATCGACGATGGTGGTGTGCATCACCGCGCCGTCTTTGTTGCACGCTTTGACACCGTTACCGTCGTAGATGAGCTGAGCTGAGCGCTCGAACATCGATCGGTTGGCACCGTTGAGCGGCTTGGATCGATCAACCAGGTGGTGGGGGTGGGCAAGGGAGGGATAGCCATCGGTGACGGTGATGGCCGGGCCATTGATGTTCTGCAGGTTGTAGTTGTACTGATCCCGATTGATCATGATGGCGCTGAGCGTCTCGCCGAAGTGCTTGGCGGGCGCGCCAGTGATCTGCGGATCCTGACTGTGCGGCGAAACCATGACCGGATTGGCCAGCGCTTCCAGCAGCCGGCGGAACAACCCTGGGTGATCAGCCATATCGCTGACGATCTGGGCGATCTCGTCCCAAATGGGCACCTCGTAGGCCAGCTCAGCCTTGGGCTCTTTGCCCATGGCCGCATCGGCGTCGTGCTCGTCGGCGATCTCTTTGACGCGCAGACCAGCGCCCAGGAGCCGCGCCACCACTTGTTCGTGATCCTCGATCAGAATCATCAGCGCCTGCAAAATGACATCGCTGTCTGGATCGGCCAGCACTTGCCCCATAGCGTGAACGAGATCTGGGATCGGTGACTGCTCACCGACGAAACGCTGGTAGCTGGTGCATTCGAGCACCTGCCCCGTGATCGGGTTGGGCTCGTTTGAAATCGGACAGGGCTGACCACCGGTCACGATGGTGTCACTACTGTGATCGAACTGGGCTTGCTCGCGCGGGCCCGCCAGCACGTGAATACCAGCCAGCGCGTACATCACGGTCTCGTGATCTTTGAGCCAGGGTTGTGCGTCCGGTCCGGGGTACTTGTTGGGATCGAGCAGCGGAACCAAGTCGCGGGCGAGCGCCCCTACCAGAGTCTGACTGGTGTCGATGTACTCGTAGAGTTGCTGGGCGGGCCGGCCGCTACCATCTTGCGCTTCGGGACCGAAGGCCTTGCCTGGGATCTTGAAGGGGGTGTCGATCAGCAAGGGGATGCCTGCCGCGTCGACGAAACGGCCGAGCGTGTCGACGTCGGCAAAACCGTCGTTGTTCACGTCGACGAACGGGCCATTGATGCTACCCGGCACGCCTGGCGTGCTGAAAACAGGTATCGCAAAGCCGCGACTGTCGCGCTTGGTCAGGTAGCGCGGCACGTCGCCGCCGAGGGGAGCATAAGCGGGGTTCTGATCGAGCATCAGCGCGCCGATGACCTCGACGGTGGAGCGCGCACGGTTGATTTCGTCGGTTGCGCTCACCACCAAGGGCTGTTCGAGGCACAGCTCACAGGTGCTGGTGAGTAGCTCACGCTTGACCACAGTCAGCAGCTGCTGCAGCTCGTCGATGGCCGTTCCGTTGGTCGCCAGCACGTCGAGCTGCGCGGTGATAAAGGGCCGCATCTCGGGATAAGCGAGCATCGTCCGGATCGCGCCCATACCTACGTTGAAGGGCCGGTATCCCTGCCGCCCGGCAACACGCATCAGTGCCTCGCGGGCACCTTGGTGACCTTCGATGGCGCCGAACAAGCGTCCAAAAGCATCGGTCACCATGGGCATCACGCCAGGGCGCTTGGGCTCGAAGGGGTTGTGCTCGTACAGCTCGGTGATGTCTTGCGAAAAGGTGAGCAGCGCGTCATGCAACCGCACGGTGTCGGTGACATTTTCAGTCGTTGTAGGATCGGGGATGTCGATATCAGGCAGCCCCGCGTTGAGCGCGCGGATCAACGGCGCACGCCGCTGCGCCAACCCCTCCATCTTGGCAACACTGAGCTGTCGGGCGGTGGTGGCAGCGGCGCCGTTGACCGGCGGCAAAACGCTCAGATCCACAGTGTCGCCGTATTGACCCTGACTGTCGAAATGGCAGATGGAGTGGTAGGAAGCCCCGACGAGATCTTCGGCGAACGAGCTGGCGCCGATGCGATCGCACATCAGCGCGTAGATGTCGTCACCCAGAGTCGCTTTCCGTGGCGCTTGACGCGTGGTGTCAATGCCGTGGTCGCAACCGTGCGCAAGCACCATCACACCAATCAAACCCACGCCACACAGCGCTCCTCGGCGCCGCTCCAAGAAGCCACGAAGCCAACCCATTGCGGAAATCTACAGGATTTTGTAGGCAAAATCGACCGCGACTCGGGTGTGCCTAGGGTGTGGGACAGCTCTGAGAGGAGAAGACATACCACTCGTAGATCATCGAATCTCCGTTGGGCTGACTCGAGTAGACGTCGTAGATTCGGATGGCCGTCGTGACCACCGGAGCTGGGAACGCGAATGTGTAGTCGTCCTGGTTCTGGAGGACGCCGGCGGTGACCCAGCTCGAGCCGCTCCAATATTGCACTTCGGCGTACTTGATGTCGCGCCCCGTGAAGGAGCATCCAGGCGCCGTGGGATGGTTGCCGTCGATGAAGAACGAGCCAATCGTCTTGGCAACCGGCCAGCTCAGCTGCGCCCATTGCCCCGTCTTCTGCAACGGTGAGTTGTTGATCCAGGCCCACTCCGAGCAGTTCTCGGGCACGCCGTTGTTCATTCGATGGGGGCCATAGGTGACCCCAGAGCCACCGGCGCTCACCGAGGCGGTGGCCTGCGGTCCAATGTTGTCGCAGCTCGGGCAAGTCTCATCGGTGAACCCATCGCAGTCGTTGTCGACGTTGTCACCGCACTGCTCGCTGACGGGACCTTGATTGGCCATGCATTTGAGCAGACCGTTACTGCACAGCGTGGTGCCAGCTGCGCATGCTCCGAGCTGGCCCGTTTGGCAGCTGTCATTGCCGCCCGGGTTGCCCTCATCGACGACGCCATCGCAATCGTTGTCGAGACCGTCGCAAAGCTCGACAGAGGGTTGGGCCAAGGCAACACACCCGAGCTGAGCGCCCACGCAGCTCGTCTTGCCAACGGAACAAGCGCCCTGCAAACCAGTTGCGCAAGATTGGCCACCCTGCGGGTTGCCCTCGTCGACGTTGCCGTCGCAATCGTTGTCGAGGCCGTCGCAGAGCTCGCTGACAGGCAGATTGATGGACTGGCATTGGAGCTTGCCGCCGGTGCAGGTCTTGGTTCCGAGCGCGCACTCGCCGAGCGCCCCACTATCGCAAGGACCTCCTCCTTCGGGGTTGCCCTCGTCGACTTCGAAATCACAGTCGTTGTCGATGCCATCGCAAAGCTCGCTGACCGGAGTCACGGCCCCGCTGCAGCTGCTCCAAGCCCCACCACTGCAACTCTGCTTGCCGTCTTTGCACGCGCCAACTCCTTGGGTTGGTGGGGCACCGGGATAACAGCTCTGCTGCAACCCATCGACGCAACTGCAACCCTCGTCGATCGAGCCATCACAATCGTTGTCGTTGCCGTCGCAGGACTCGCTGCTCGGCGATCCCGGCAAGCAAGGGACGCTTTGGCCGCTCTCACAAGCTGCTACGACCCGCTGGCAGCTACCGAGGCCGCAGGTGACGCTGCCGAGATCCTCGTCGGTGGAGCCGTCGCAGTCGTCGTCGACGCCGTTGCAGCTCTCCTCGTCGGGCACACCAAAGGCGACGCAACCGCTCCAGCTGCCGTCCGATCCACACGTCTGCGTTCCCTCGAGACAGGCGCCCACGCCACGCAAAGCAGGATCGCCGGGAAAGCAGGTCTGCTCGTCAGCTGGATGGCAGGCGCAGCCCTCGTCGATCTGGCCATCGCAATCGTTGTCTGCGCCATCACAGCTCTCGGTTTGTGGCTCGCACGCAGGCCCGCCACCGGTAGCGTCGTCGGTGCTCGTCTCTAGCGCGCCGCCGGACTCGCCCGCCGCCGCACAACCCACCAGACTTGCCAAACCGATGGTCCAAAGCAATCGAGTCATGCCCTCGCGCAAGAGCAAACCGCGTGCCGCTGCAGCTTGGATGAATAATCAGCGCGTGGAGCGCCGCCATGGGTGTACGGCGCGTCGCGCTACATGCGGCGCTACACTGGCGGCGCACACTCTGGCGGCGCACACTCTGGCGGCGCACACTGGCGACGCACACTGGCGGCCACCTACCAATCGGCTGGTGGAGCAGGCCCGTCGTCGAAGAAATAGTGCCAGGAGAGCAGGCGGAAGTTCTCCTTCGCACCGAGCTTGCTCAGGATCGAATTGAGGCCAAAGGTGAGACGATTCATCATCAAGTACTCGGCAGGCATGTTGACCTTCGTCATGTTCTCACCCGTCACCTGCTGGACCGCTTGTTTGCAGTACTCGTGCGTGAAGTGAAAGGGCTGGCGGTCTTCGAGCACCGGAATGTGAAACCACTGTGCCCAGTCCCAGAGCCAGTCCTTGTCGACGCGGTGCTCGTGTCCTTTGACGATGATGCCCATGTCGCGGGCTTGCTCGTAGTAGCCGTCCTTGTCCCCTCGCAGATAGAGTCCAATCAGGGTGTTGAAGTCGCTCGTCCATTTGGGATCGAAGTCTTTGACGGAGCCAAAATCCAGGAACGCTACCCGACCATCCTCTAGGAACAGGTAGTTGCCTGGGTGGGGATCGCTGTTGAAACAGCAATGCAACCAAATTGAATCGTAGGCAAAGCGGTACACGGCGAGCACTGCTTCGTGGCGTTGCTCCGGGGTGCAACGCTCGGTAAACGAGTACAGATCCTGCCCCTCGACGTATTCGCTCGTCAGCACGCGACGAGACGAAAAGGCGCGAAATACGCGCGGAATGAGGATGCGACGTTGGTCGGCGAACAGCTCCGCAAAGCGTTCTTGGTTGTCGGCCTCTTTGACGTAATCGAGCTCGTCGAGCATGCGGCCCTTGAGCTCCTCCGCCAGCGGCGCGGCATCGACATGGGGCAAGGCCGCGCCCATGAGCATGAACATCATGCCCATGTTGCTGAGATCGGCTGAGATCGCTTCGTCTACGCCCGGGTACTGCACCTTGACGACCACTTCAGTGCCATCATTCAGCCGGGCGCGATGAACCTGGCCTATCGAGGCGGCGGCGATGGGCTCGACATCGAAGTCGTTGAACAAGCGCTCTGGGTCGTCGCCGAGCTCCTCGCGAATGACCCGGACCACGGTCTCGTAATCCATCGGCGGTGCTTTCGCCTGCAGCTGGCGCAGTTGTTCCTGCGCGCCTTCAGGCATGCCCTCGGCCATGAACGACACGATCTGACCCACTTTCATCAGACCGCCTTTCATGTTGCCCATCGTCTCGAAAGCCAACTTGGCGGTCTTTTCATGGTGCTCGCGCTCGTACTGCGCACGCCGCCGCTTGGACACGAAGAGGCTACCGAGTCGGCGCCGAAGCAACCGAGCGCTCATCCGTGCACCGCCAAAGAACAAGCGAATGGTCCTGCCGAGCCGCGAGGTCGCAATCCCCGCAGCGCTGCGACGCGACAGCGCCACAACAGCAACCATCACCATCAGGGCAGCAAAGCAAAGCAGGGCGATGGCGAGCGGACTCATGCAGCAGGCAGCCTAGTTGGAAAGGAAGGTGTGGGCTTTGGTAATCCGACGCCGCCCTGGGCGCATACGTGTAGACGTTTTCCTGCTCTTCGAGCCACCTTCTTCGAATGCAAGGGCGCGTCTTCAAGTGGTGATGGGTCCCCTCGCAATCCATGCAAAATCGCGACGATAGCGCTGAAACAAAGGGCCGAGTAGAGTGCGCGGCATGGGCAGGACCGCGATTAGCAACAGGGCCACAATTTCGATCGTGTTGCTCGCCCTGGCCGCCTGTGATGCGGCCCCCCAGCCCAACGCAAGACGCACGGCTGTGGCAAATTCACCGCGGCCAGCCCCGTCTCAAACTGCCAGTGCGACCTCGTCGAAACAGCTGACGGAGCGCGCCAAAGCACTCGCCAAGCGGACCATCATCGTCGATGGGCACGTCGACTTGCCCTACCGGCTCTTTCACGGGCTCGATGCGAGGGGCAACCCGACCGAGGACGTGGCCAAGCGAACTACCAAGGGCGACTTCGATTGGGTTAGGGCGCGTGAAGGCGGTCTCGATGCGCCTTTCATGTCGATCTACGTCCCGGCAAAACACCAGAAAGAAGGTGGCGCCAAGAAGCTCGCCGATCAGCTGATCGACATGGTCGAAGGCTTGGTCAAGGCAGCGCCGGACAAGTTCGCCTTGGCCCGCACTGCGGATGATGTCGAGCGCAACTTCCGGGTGGGGAAAGTATCGCTGCCCCTGGGGATCGAGAACGGCGCCGCCATCGAGGGCAAGCTCTCCAACCTCAGGCACTTCTACAACCGCGGCGTTCGCTACATCACGTTGACCCACTCGAAGGACAACAGGATCTGCGATTCATCCTACGACGACCGGCACACCCACGGCGGCCTCAGCCCATTCGGCGAGAAGGTGGTGGCTGAAATGAACCGGCTGGGGATCATGATCGACGTCTCGCACATCTCCGATCGGGCTTTTCACCGTGTGATGGAGCTGTCGGCCACACCCGTGGTCGCGACCCACTCCTCCTGTCGACGCTTCACACCCGATTTCGAACGCAACATGAGCGACGCAATGATCCGCAAGCTCGCCAAAGCCGGCGGCGTCATCATGATCAACTTCGGATCCAGCTTCCTCGATGGCAGGCAGCGAAAGCTGCGGGATGGACAATGGAAAGCTGCGAAGAAATTCGCCGCTGAGCAACGGCTCGAGCTGCACGACCCAAAGGTGAAGGCGTTTAGCGCGAGCTACGCTGAAAAGAACAAGATCGGCTTCGCGACGGTCGAAAAAGTGGCCGACCACATCGACCACGTTCGTGAGCTGGTGGGCATCGCACATGTTGGGCTCGGATCGGACTTCGACGGCGTGGGCGACTCGCTCCCCACCGGGCTCAAGGACGCATCACAACTGCCCAACTTGATCGCTGTGCTCTTGCGACGCGGCTACAGCGAGCGAGACATCCAGAAGGTGCTCAGCGGCAACTTGTTCCGTGTTTGGCGAGCGGTGGCGCAGCACGCGGCGAGCCCAAAGCACTAGGGCGTGTCGCTAGCGACGAGGACCGAAGCGCAATCCGTTTGTCGAGCTGGCCAACGGTCGATCTATTATCGACGGCAACATGAACGGTTCATTGTGCGCCATCATCCTCGCCGCTGGTCAAGGCACCCGCATGAAGAGCTCGCTTGCCAAGGTTCTACATCCTTTGTGCGGCATACCGATGATCGACCACGTCGTGCAAGCCGCGCTCGATGCTGGCGCAGACGAAGCCATCGTGGTGGTCGGCTACCAAGGCGACGTCGTTTCCTCGCACTTGCAGGCCCGATTCGGCGAGCGGGTGCGCACAGCCCTTCAGCAGGAGCAACGCGGCACTGGTCACGCCGTGCTCTGCGCGTTGCCCACCGTCATGGAGCACTCCACGTCGGCGTTGTTGCTCTACGGGGACACGCCGTTGCTACAGGCCAGCGACATCGAGGCCATGATCGAAGCGCGCGGCCAGCGGCCGCTGGCCATGCTGAGCTGCCATGTGCCAAACCCAACTGGATACGGACGACTGATCCGCGACGAAGAGAGAAACCTAGTCGCGATTCGTGAGCACCGTGACTGTACGGCTGAGGAGCGTCGCATCGACGAGATCAACCCAGGAATGTACGTAGCGGAGCTCGGCTTCCTGCGCGAGGCGCTCGCAGCGCTGAAACCAGACAATGACCAAGGCGAGCTGTATTTGACTGACATCGTCGCGCAAGCCGCTAGCGCTGGCGGCACAGGCACGGTCGAGGCTGATGCTGGGCGGTTGGCCGGCATCAATGATCGAGCTCAACTCGCATGCGCCGAGCAGGCGATGTACGAGCACATCGCCGACACCTTGCGCCGCGCGGGCGCCACCATCCGCACGAGCGCGCGCATTGATGCCTCAGTGAAGGTCGGGCGGGACGCGGTCATCGAGCACAACGTCGTACTCCGCGGCGCGACTGACATCGCAGCCGGAGCGCGCATCGACGTCGGCTGCGTCCTAGAGGATGTCGAAGTGGCCGCCGGTGCCTATCTCAAACCCTATTCGGTGTGCGCCCAGTCGACGGTCGGGCCACGCGCGCAAATCGGCCCCTTCTCGCACCTTCGACCCGACACGCATCTCGAAGAAGAAGCGCGCGTGGGCAACTTCGTAGAAACCAAGAAGACGCGGCTGCGGCGGGGCGCGAAAGCCAATCACCTCGCCTACCTCGGCGACGGCGACATCGGCGAAAAGGCCAACGTGGGCGCGGGAACCATTTTCTGCAACTACGACGGCTTCCAAAAGCACCAGACAGTGATCGGCGCTGGCGCATTCGTGGGCAGCGACTCGCAAATCGTAGCCCCGATCAACATCGGCGCCGGCGCCTACGTAGCAACCGGCACCACTGTGACAAAAGACGTACCTGCCGAAGCGCTCGCCATCGCCCGCATCCGCCAGGAGAACAAGGAAGGCTACGCGCCCCGGCTCAAGTCGCGCCTGCAAGCGGCGGCAAAACGGAAGAAATCCCAGTAGCCCCCGACTGACATATGCAAAGTGACAACTGACGGGTACCAGCCCCCGACTGACAAACGCTAAGTGACAAGTGACTGGTACCGGTACCGGATCTGGCACTCTGCATATAGCTGACAATATTGATCAATCTGCGGTTTTGTAGGATTTGCTAAGTGACAGGTGACTGGTACCGGTACCCGATTGGCGGCGATTGGCGGCGGGTACCCGATTGGCGGCGATTGGCGGCGGGTCGCGATTGGTGGCGGCGGGTCGGTGGGTTGGCGGCTCAGCGGCCGCGGATTCGCGACAGGATGCGGCGCTCGCGCTTGACGGGGCGGCCGGCGCCGCGATCTCTTTCCACGATCGTGTCGCGCTCGGCCTTGGGCTCGGGAGGCGGGCTGCGGTCTTCGTACAGGGTGCGCGCCACAGCTGCGGGACCACGCTTGTCGGCTAGCTTCAGGACGAACAGGATCCGCAGGCGAGTGGCTACGACCACTTCGATTTCGTCGCCCACGCGAACGGGCTTTGCCGCTTTCACCGTAACGCCGTTGCACTTGACGTGCCCAGCAACGCAGGCCTTCGACGCCAACGAACGCGTCTTGAACATGCGCGCGGCCCACAACCAGCGGTCCACACGGCTCGAAGCTGTCTCAGCGTCACTCACGACTCGAAGATTCTAGCAAACCTACGGTGTGGTCGCAGAAAACCGCTCGAGCCAAAGCCTGGCACCGATGACGAGCACGGCCTCGATTGAACGGTGGCATGAACCCCTCGCGGCCCCATGAGCACCACCATCTTCAGTCACGATGTCAGGCTGCTGGATGTCAGGCTGCTGGCTTGCGAAAACTGCGGCGCCCCGCGTCATGCTTTCGGAGGCCTGACTCGAGGGCTCCGGTCGTTGCTCAGGGCGTAGAGCAACAAGCCCACGACGATGGTGGCTAGGCCGGCCAATGCTGCACGTGGCGTTGCCAGTATTCCCCAAACCACCATCCACACCATCAGGGCGACGAACAACAGCGGCGTGACAGGGTAGCCAGGCATGCGGAAGCCGCTCTTGACCTTGGTCATCCGCAGCTTGAACACGCCGCTGACCGTCAGCGCCGAGAAAATCGACAGGGTGAAGCCGATGTAGCTCATCAGCGTGTCGACGTTGGCTGCCAGCAACATCACCAGGGCCAGACTGCTCTGCAAGACCGTAGCGGCCACGGGTCCACCACCTTCACGCCGGTAGCCCAACCACCACAACTTCGTGAAATCTCGCCCCACCGCCTCGTAGATTCGGGGCCCGGTCACCACCAGCGCGCCGATGGTGCTGACGAAACCAAGCAGTATGAGCGAGGTCAGCATGCGCCCACACTCTCTGCCCAACAGATGCTCATCAGCCACATGCGCGACTTCGACCTTGCCCTTGAGCGCCGCCATGGGCGCGGCAGCGAGGAATACGGCGTTGGCGGCCACATACAGCAGCGTCACCAGCAGCGTCCCCATTACCAGCGCACGAGGCAACACCCGGGCCGGATCGCGCACCTCACCGGCCACATAGGCGGCAGCGTTCCAGCCGGTATAAGCGAAAGACACCCACAGCAATCCGACCGCAAAACCGGGCGACAAGATCGTCGCTCCCAAAGGCGGCGCGGAGGCTGGCGTCAGCAGGCTAGGATCAGCCCGCAGCCAGCCAATCACGATGAAGACCAGCAGCAAGGCCACTTTGCCGACGGTGAAGGCATTTTGAAAACCCGCTGTGGCGCCGATTCGCCAGAGATTGAGCGTGCTGAGCAGCACGATCAGCACTGCACCAACCAAGCGTGGCGAGACGCCGGGAAGAAAGACCTGCAAGTAGTGACCGAAAGCCAGCGCAATGGCTGCGAGTGGAGCCGCGAAGCCCACGATCAGTGATGACCAGGCTGACAAGAAGCCGATAGATGGGTGAAACAAGCTCGACAAGAAGCGGTACTCCCCGCCGTTTTCCGCCATCGCCACGCCGAGCTCCGCGAATGCCAGCGCGCCAAACAGAGCCGCCACGCCACCAACCACCCAACACCACAAGATCCCTGTCGGCGAGGGAATGTCGTTGAGGAGGAGCCCGCTGGTGGTGAACACCCCCGCGCCGATCATGCTCGCGACAACCAGTCCTGTCGCGGTGACAACGCCGAATCGCCGCGCAGGGCGAGGACCCAAGGGGTCCTTTGGCTTCTTGATGCCCACCTAAGCAGCAACACTGACACTTCTGGCGGTAGTTGCACAGCTCAGAGCGTTGGGTTAGGGTCCGCGCCACTCAGCGAACCCCAGGGAAACCCCATCATCCGGGGAAAACCCCGGTACTCAGGGAAAACCCCCGTATACAGGGAAACGGAGAGTCATGGTAAAGCGCATCAGCTATGTGAGCGTCGTTGGTCTGAGCCTTTTGCTCCTACCGGCCTGCGGCAAGAAAGACGGCGACGGCGGCAAGACGACCGGCACCACTGGTGCTCCGGCAGCGGCTGCCAAAGCAGAAGTAAAGGTGGGCGCGGAGATCGTTGCAGCCACCAGCAAGCACAGCTTCCGCGAAGGTAAAGTCACCAAGATCGAAGGCACCAAGTTGGTCTTCGAGTACGGCACCGCAAACAAGAAGACCGGCAAGAAGTCCACCTGGACCGTGGACAAGGCGAAGGTCTGGCTCAAGGGCCAGGTCAAGGCGGTGAAGGCTGGCGACCATTTGGTTTGTCGGGTTCACACCAGCAGCTGGTACCCGTGCAAGATCAAGTCGGTCGAGGGCACGGTCATCAAGATCGAAGACAGCTACGGCAAATCGCACAACGTCGAAAAAGCGGCGCTGGTCCAGCCCGATGCTGCCACCCAGGCCAACATCAAGGATTACATCATCAAGGAGGGCAAGCGGCGCGCCTTCGACAAGGCCTTCGAGGCCGCTGGCAAGCCGCTCCAGCCTGAGGACTGGAAGCCGAAGAAGGGCGACAAGATCGTGATCCACTTCGTGGGCACGAGCTGGTACGGCGGCACGGTCGTCAAGAACAAGAAGAAGAAGGGCAAAGTCCGCATCGACTGGGAAGGCGACACGTGGGATGACCGGGATGTCTCGCCGGACGAGGTCGCTCCGCAGCCCAAGAAGAAGCAGGACGTCAAGGAAGGCCAGTTCGTGATCGTGCGACCCAAGAGTGCCAGCAGCCGCTGGGAGCACTGCAAGGTCACCAAGGTCAAGGGCGACACGGTCACCGTCGTGAACCGCGACGAGTCCAAGCGCAAGGTCAGCAAGAAGGACATCGTTCCGATCGTCCCGTAGCAACCTTTTTCAGCGAACGAGCGCAAAACAGGGCCGCGGTGTGCAAGCATCGCGGCCCGCGCGTTTTGTGCCACTGCGGACGCTGGTCCCCGCCAACTCAGGCAGGTGGGTCGCCAACCGCGGTGGATGGTGCCACAGCGCGCCAAGGCAGCGTCAACAGGGCAAACAAGCTCAACGCAATCAGCTCGCTGCCAAGCAAGTACCAGGGCCATGGCCCCAGCAAATCGAGGGGTGTCGCGGAGCCAGGCTTGGCACACAGGTACATGAAATTGGTTCCAGCCGCAGCGTTGAACAGCCCGAGGACGAGCGCGTACACGTTGAGCAACAGCCACGCGCGCAGCGCTCCGAAGCGAATAGGTCGCATGCCCAAACCCAGCGACATCCAAATCGCAACGATCACAATCGCACCGTGCTGCGCGAAAAAGAGCACGAAACGGTGATGCGGAAAACTCTCGGCGATATCGGGAGTCAACAGCGCGAGCGCCGTGCCAGCGCATCCCCAGAAATAGGTCAGCTCGAAGAGCAGCTGACGGCGGCTGAGCAGAGCTGCGACGGCAATGAAGACGGCGACGTCACACAGCTGCAGAGGCGCGATCAAGCGCCACGATGTGCCCATCGCGGCCTCGATAGCAACAAATCCCAGGCCAGTCGCCAGTGTGAGCACAGCAAGCATGCGCGCCACTGTGCCAGTCCGACAATCAGGGCTAGTCCGACAATCAGGGCTAGCCCGAGCATCAGGCCGGCGATCAGGGTCTGGTCGGCCATCTGTGTCTGCTCGGCGCCGCTCTGCCCTCGTCCAAAGAGCTAGACTCAGCGCCACCAAAGCGATAGCCGCCAACGCCAACAAGTGGGCGCTACCGAACAAGCGAAACACGACCGCAGCTTCGCACGGTCAGCGGGATAGCACCATCCGCGGCGCGGCGCGCTCATGCAGCAAGCAGGTGCCAAGCTGGCGAGCCAAAGAGGCCGCGGGGCATGGGCACCCAAATCACGGTGGACGACAACTGCTGTAGGAAGAGAATGCGAACTTGTTGCTGCGGCGCCGGCAGCATGGCTCGGTTGGCCTCGACCCGCTTCAGAACAGGCTTGGGCAAATCGATCCATCGCGGAGAGCTCGACAAATACACGCTTCTTCCCCCTGCAAGCTTCGATGCGCCGGGCGCTGACGGCATTCATCTTGCCTCGACGCAGAACCGCAAGGCGTTGAATTATTTGGTCAATCGCCTTGGGGGGCGACGCGGGCGAGGCACAGGTCACAGCTGTGCTCAGCGCCGTCGAGCGGCTCGGTTTGCCCGAAGCTGACCTCGCCACGGCAGCAAGCTGTTAGAAGCACCTGCCCACAAACAGCTTTGCCGCCCACTGCACGTTGCGGGCTGCTGTTGCCGTATGCGGCGCTGGCGAGGTGCTCGCCGCCAGCAGACAGTTGCGCCACGAAGATGTCCTCCTCACCGGCCGCTATCAACGCGGCCTCATCGGTGAAGCGGATGGATCCGTCGAAGTCGCCCACCAAATTGAGGGTCGAGTCGCTGCCAAAGCTGAGCTGGGTGATTCGCTCACTGTAGACCCCGGGTACGACCCGGCTCCAGAGATGCTCACCACTCGAAGACAAGCTAGCCAGATAGAGATCGCCAAAAGGGTCGACGTCGCTGGGCAGCTTCGTCAGCACACCACCACCGAAATCCAGGGTTCCAGAGAACATCGCGCTCAGCACCACCCGGCCAGCTGGATCAATGGCGATAGCAGGGGCCGCGTCTTCCTTGAGGCTGCCGAAAGAGCGACTGAACTGATGGGTCCCATCGGGTCCAAAACGCGCGACGAACAAGTCGTAGTCCGAGCGGGGCGGCGTTGCACCGAGCAGCTCTCCTCCCAGGTCCAGATTGCCCCGATAGCGGCCACTGAGCGCTACATCGCCCAGCGCGCCGACCGACATGCCACCTAGCTCACAACTCTTTTGTCCGAAACGCTTCGACCAGACATGGCGCCCTTGAGAATCCAGCCGTGCCAAGAAGATATCGGGATGCCCGATACTGGTGAGCATCGTGGATGAATCGAAGCGAATGCCTCCATCGAAGGTGCCGGGCACGACGACACCTCCTTCGCGATCTGCACCGAGCGAATGGATGCGACTGTAGCCACCGGTGCCATCGAAGACGCGCAAGTAGACAATTTCGCCCCGCCGATCGAGCTTGACTAGGTATGCACTCTCGCTGGCCGCGCTCAGCAGCTCGCGCTCACCGATCACTACCTGGCTCGAGAAGCCGCCCCCGACCACCAGCCTTCCCGATGCGTCGATGGCTACGGCGCGTGGTGTGGTGAAGATGGCGCTGTGGGCAAGGACACGCCCCCACAACACATCCCCTTGGGCGGTGAACTGGGCCGCGAACGTCGGCGCAGGTAGCTTTTGAGGCAGCGAGCCGGAGCCGAAATCCAAACTGCCGTTGTAGGTTCCGACGACCGCCTGCTCTCCGCTGGAGTCGCCCGCTGTTGCGAGCGGGATTTGCTCTTGCTCGTCACCAAATCGCAAGCTGAATACTGGCGTCTCGCACCAA
>CAZRGL010000236.1:0-15410 GCA_964599485.1 uncultured Polyangiaceae bacterium | reverse complement strand
AGGTCCCCAAATGACACTCGATTTTTCACCTTTGGACCTGTTGAGCGCTCTGCTCAACTGTGGATGAACGAACGCACGGCCGCCCAGTAGGCGTCCCAGTTCACGCCCATGATGCTGTTGTGATTTCCGCTGGCGAAGACCTCCAGCTGCTTGTTGCTGCCGGCTGCCCAGGCGTGATTGCGATGCGCGTGCGAGACGTCGACCAACCCATCGTGCTCGGCGTGCAGCACCAGCATTGGCCCAGAGTACCGCCCCAGCTTGGCGCGGTGATCGAGGTGATCGGCAAACACCGCCTTCATCTCCGCCTCACTGACCCCGAGCTCTGCAGGCTTGATGCGCAACCGCACCCGCTCGAAAGGATCGGCGATGCCGCTCTCGAGGATGAGCCCGCGCAGAGGGTGACGGCTGGCCAGCTCGATGGCGAACATCGAGCCCACCGAACGGCCGAACACCACCACCTCGGAAGCCGAAGCCTCAATCGCGTCGAAGATCGCATCGACGTCACCGAGCATCTTGCCCAGCAGGGGCTCACCGGTCGAGCCGCCGTAGCCGCGGTATTCGGCCAACACGATGTTGCAGCCCATGTCTGTGAACACCCGCTCGATCTCCGGAACGTAGTCGGCCACCACTTCGCCGTTGCCATGAAAGTGCAGCACGGTGGGCGCTCCCGGGTGAGGCGAAGCGCGATGACAACAAAGCTCGGCCTCGCCACAGTCGACCATGAAGGGCGCCGCAACACGGTCGGATCTCGGAAAGAAGTAGCGCTGCGCAATGAGGGGATGATCGAGGAGCATCGGCGAAGAGCTGAGCACAGCTGCGCGGCGATTTCATCAACGACAGTCCGCGCTTGCCGCCAACCGCCGCCAGCGTGCATTCTATCGGCATGCGCTTCTTCGTTCTGACCGCCCTATGCATTGCCGCTTGCGCAGGCGACATCGGTGGTGTGACGGACGCAGCTGGTGGCAACAGCGCCGCAGGAGGCCACGCCACGAGTAGCGGTGGCGCACTGGGCGGCGCGGGCCAAGGCGGCCTGGCACAGGGCGGTGCGGCACAGGGCGGTGCGGCGCAGGGCGGCAGCACACAGACTGGCAGTAGCTCGAGCAGCAGCAGCGGGACTGCGGGCTCGGGTCAAGGCGCCGGCGGCCAAGGCGGCACAACGGGTCAAGGCGGCCAAGGCGGCATGCCGCCTCCCCCACCGTTGGACTTGAACAAGGTCACCTGGCTGCACAGCAACCCGGCGGGCTGGAGCGAAACCGTGAAGCTCAGCAAGGTCAGCTTCAAGAGCAGCCAGATCTGCCTCGAGCACGACATCACCGGCAAGGGTTGGCCTACCGCCATCGTCAACGTCGAGGTCATCGCCAACCCCTGGGTGTTCATCTGGCGCGACAGCAAATGGTACGGCGCCACCTGGGAGTGGCTCAAAGCTGGTCCACCGGTCCAGACCTGCAAGAACAAGAGCTCGGTGGCCGGCGATCACATCAAGCAAGCACCCTTCAACAAGGCCCCCTACCAGCCGCCCAAGTACTGGCAACCGAGCTCCGGCGAGACGCTCTACTTCATGGTCAGCGGCTTCGCCCGCGCCGGCTTGAGCAACGTCAAAGAGCGCTCCAACCCGGTCCAGGTCACTTGGCCATGAGCGCCCTGCAACGGAACTACCGCCACTGGACGTTGTCACTAGGTGGATGCAAGCAATGGGTCCGATGCCTCGAAAGCCATTCACTGTCGGTGTTGCGCTGCTGACACCGCTAGTCGCTTGCACCTCATCGCCTTCGCCTGCGGAGGTAACAGCTCCGCCACAGGTCGTGGCCGAAGCTGCGCAGGTCGTGGTCGAAGCGCCCCAGACGGCAGCCACATCGAGCAACGACACGATCGCAACCGCCGCTACAGCGACAGCAGTTGCCACGAGCCGCCCCAAGCACGTACGTGGCTGCGGCGCCAACCCATCACCTGCCAGCGGCGACCCACTCAACCCGGGCGGGGGCAACGCGGCCGTAAAACCTCCTCCCGATCCCGCTCGACAACAAGCTTCTCGAGCTGCATGGGCGCGCCCCCATGGAGGACGAATCGCGCCGAAAGTAATCCAGCGCATCGTGCGTGCTGGGTTCAACCGCTTTCGGTTGTGTTACGAGCAGAACTTACGCAATTGACCGAGCCTGCAGGGCCGGGTCACGGTCCGCTTCATCATCGAACGCGACGGGCGCGTCCGCTGGGCCGAGGGCACCACGACTGGAGCCGACCCAAAGGTGTCCGAATGCGTGGCGCGATCATTTCGGTCGCTGAAGTTTCCGCCACCGGTAGGCGGGACGATATCGGTGACCTACCCGATCGTGTTCACGCCTGGTGGTTGACCAAGCCAAACGGCAGCGGCTCAGAGATCTGCGAACTCTGCGCCAGCTTGGCCTTCCACGATGGCCAGCAGATTGATCTGATGAGTGCCCTCGTAGATGAGGGTCAGACGCGCATCTCGGGCGGCTTTTTCTGCGCCGCGAGCGTGCACATAACCGTGGTCACCGAGCAGCTCCATCGCTCCGGTGCTGACCTCCCAGGCGACCTCGGCAGCGAAGGCTTTGGGTGCGGCCCCGGCGGCCTGGCAAGGGGTTCCATAACGCGCGGTCTGCCAGATGAGTGCGCGGGCGGCTTGGATCTTGGTGAGCATCGACGCGAGCCGCAGTTGCACGTCTTGATAACTGATGAGCGGCTTGCCCCCCAGACGCGCCTCACTGCAAAAGCTGAGCGTGTGGTCGAAAGCCGAGCGGGCAATGCCTACTCCAATGGCGCCCACTGCAGGACGAGAATAGTTGAGCACATTGCGATTGAGCGCCCAGCCCGAGCGCAAGCCACCAATGACGCGCTCGTCGGGGACGAAGACATCCTCGGCGATGAGCTCAGTGGCATCTGCGGCGCGCTGACCCATTTTTCGTTCGGAACGACCCACCGACAAGCCGGGCATGTCAGCGTCGAGCAAGAAGCAGGTCCAGCTGTCGACTCCTTCGTCATTGAGCGCCGCGAACAGGGTGATCCAGCGCGCGATACGTCCGTTGGTGATGAAGCACTTGCGCGCGTCGAGACGCCAGCCGCCCGCCACGCGACGGGCCCGCGAGACTATCTTTGCGCACGCAGCTCCCTCGGTCTCTTCAACGTCTGAGCCAGCGCCCGGCTCGGTGATGGCAAAAGCGGCGATGGCCGGCTCACCGGCGCGAATCTGATCATAGATGCGTGACAGCCAGCGCATCGCGGCCAAGTCCCCGGAGAGCAGCAGGGGAACCACACCCAGATCGTGAGCCAAGAGCATCAGGCCCAAACCCGAGCAGGCCGCAGTGAGCTCTTCGGCTTTGAGCACAGCCGGCCACAGCACGCCACCGCTCAGCATGCGGAAGCTGCCGTTTCCCCAAGGAGGAGGCAAAAGGCCCGTTTGGTAGCCCTCTCGCGCTGACGTGCAGAACAGCGCTCGCAATTGCGAGTCGCTCACCGATTTGTCGGCCGCCAGCGCATTGGGGGCGAGATGCGTAGCGGCGAAATCGCGAAGGGCTCGACGCAACTTTTGGTGCCGTTCGGGCAGCGTATCGGTATCGCGATCCCAGAAGCTGCGCGCCTCGACGTCGAACAGCAAACGCCCAACCCGACCGAGCGAAGTGCGCGCCAAATGGGGATGCAAAGCAGCGGTGCTCATGCGACCTCCTTGCTCGTGGCGATGCGCATCAGCAGCTCATCGCTCCGTCCGCACATCGACTTGAGGGTCAACGCGTCACGGAGTCGTTTGTCCAAACGATAGTCCTCCATGTAGCCGTAGCCACCAAACACCTGCAGGCAATCCGACACCGCGTTGGCACACTCAGCCACCACGCGAACCTTCAGCATCGCGGCTTGACGCCGCGAAGGCCAGTCGGCTTGCGAAGCATGATGCAGCACGGAGGCATGGCTCGTGGCGATTGCCGCTTCGGCCGCTCCAAGCAAGAGTTGCACGGTGGCGTGGTTCTCGATGAGCTGTCCACCTTGGTAGCGTTGGCCAGCATAGTCGCAGGCCGCCAGCAGGGCGCCGCGGGCGTTGCCGACAGCGATTGCACACAAGCCGAGCCACAGGCGTGCTTGGTAGCCCTCGAGGGAGCACGGGGCGAGCTGTTGCGCGCTGGGCACAGCAACTTCTTCGAGCTTCAGACCGAAGACCGTGCACGCTGCCAGGCCGGTCGTCTGCCCCAGCTCACTACGTTGCACTCCAGTCGCATCGAGGTTGAGCACCACCCGCTGGCCCGCCGGCTCATCACAGAACACCAGCAATGTGTCGGTATCCGGAGCCGCATGCACGAAAGCGCAAGTGCCATTGAGTCGGCCATCAGGGCTGACGACTAGGGGCATCGATCCGGGCTGTCCAACCATGCCGCCGACCTGCTCATCGGTCCCCGGCCACTGCAAACACGAGCTAGCGACCGCAACACGTCGCGCCGGCCAGTCGCAACCAGCCAGCTCCAAGGCACCGAGCCCGGCGAAATGAAGACAGGCCGCAACGCCAGCACACGCGCAACCAAGCCGCTCGAGCATGGCCAGAGAGGCTGCTGGGCCGTCGTCTAAGCAGGCTCTGCCCCATACGCCGAACTCGTGTCCCGCCGCGTTTGGATCGGGCGACGCGAGCAGCCCGAGCTCATCGGCTTGGGCGAGCAAAGCCGATAGCGCATCGAGCTCGCCGTCACGTCCTTCTACGCCAACCAGGGGCGCGACCTGCTCTTGGGCAAAGCGCGCGGCGAGGGCGGCAACCTGGGCGAGCTCCTCGCCGCCGGTCACGAAGCTGCCTCGTCGCCGTAATAGACGCTGTGCTCGGCGTCGCCGTCCACCCCGCGGTATCCGTCGAGGGCGCGCACGCCAGTTTCCACGGCCTGGCCCGCGGGCAGAATTGCGCAGCGCTCCACGTAGTAGCGTTTGAGCAACGGCTCAGCCGACAGATCGAGCCGCTGCAAGAACTGCCCAACACTGTGCGCGCCGGTTTCCATCGAGGACTTCTTGCAGCGAGAGCGCCAGCGATAGGAGCCTTGTTGAGGAATCGTCGTGCGCAGCAGCTCGCCCTTACGCACCGAGAAGGTCGTCAGCGGCTTGCGGTCGCGGCCGAACCAACCTTCGCGCGCCACCCGCAAAGTGAGAATGTGCTCGCCAGCTTCACTCAAGCGGCACGACAGCTGCTCGGGGCTGATGTCGAACCGCATGTCGGCAACGAACTTGGTGTAGCCCCACTGGCCTCGTCCTGCGTCGCGCGCAACTTGGTGAGTAACCGGCAAGTGCAAGACGAGCACACCGAAACCCGGATAGTGGCTCTCGAGCAAAGCGGGCAGCAGCGGCAGAGGCCTGCGACCGTGCACCACTGGGACTCCGATGGCGACTTCGCCATAGGGCCCGATGCTCGTGTTGATGTAGTTGAACGCGGCTACGGCTACGACCGCCCGGCCCCGTCCGGCTTGAACTGGATGGAGCTTGTCGCTGGGCAAGCAGGCACGCACGGCCTCCAGGTCAGCACTGAAGAACAGCGAAAACGCGTCATCACGATAGTAGTGAATCGGCAGCGAGAAGCAGGCACTGCCTTGCGTGACGCTCACTCGGTCGCCTGCGGAGTCGAAGAATGCAGCCATGGACCCTCCTTGACGATGAGGGCGCCGATAGCACCCTCATTCGCGGCGACGATAATGCGGCGGAGCTGGTGACACCACCGCATTGGGAGTCCAGCCGGAGCTCAATTGTCGAGCTTGTCTTTCGCGTGGCTGACTAGTTGCGCGAGCGACCCCGCGTTCTGCAAGCCGGTCGCGCCGGCCAGCGGCTTTCCGTTGCCAAACACTGCGATGGTGGGAATGGAACGAATTCCGTACGCTGCTGCGGTTTGGGGTGACTCGTCGACGTTGACTTTGACCACCTCGACCTCTGCATTGGCCGATGCGAAGCGGTCCAGAACCGGACCCTGCATCCGACACGGGCCACACCATGGTGCCCAGAAATCAACCAATACGATTCCTTCCGCCTCGAGGACCTTGTTCGGAAAACTGGTGTCGTCGACAGATTGAACGGACTTGCTCATGGCGATCTCCTCGTCGTGTCTTTCTTCGTATTCGGTTGAGAGGACCAGCTGCGCGAGAGGCAGTTGATCAGCGCTTCGGCGCATGGGCTCACCACCCGGTATTCACGCTTGCGCCCGCTGGGCTGGACCTCGACGACTCCTGCACGTCGCAGAATCGCCAGGTGGCGCGACACCAGGGGTTGCGGTGCCCCGAGGCAATCGACCACGCTGCCGACACAGCCTCGACCGTCTAACAGGCGCTGCACGATGGCGAGCCGAAGCGGGTGTGCCAGCGCTGCGAGCAGCCCCGCCATCAGTTGAAGCTCATCCCGCGCGCGGCTCTCATATCTCATATCTCAAATATGAGATACAATCGCCTCTTCTCAAGGCTTCGAGGGAAGAATTGATGCACGCTTGCATCGAGGGCGCTGCCGCAGTTGACTCGCAGGCCATGAAAATCGAGGCCGACTCGGTCATGCCCTTTTCGCGCGCGCTGATCTACGAGACCTACCGCGACAAGCTCGTCGATCTCGTGCCCCACCTACCCAATGTGACCAGCATCGAGGTGCGTGAGCGCTCTGACGATGGGGACGTCAGTCGGTTGCTCAACATTTGGCACGGTGCGGGCGAGATCCCCGCCGTGGCGCGCAAGCTCCTCAGTCAGAGCATGCTGAGCTGGTCGGACCACGCCACTTGGAAGCAGCAAGAGTGGATCTGCGACTGGCGCATCGAAACCCATGCGTTCACCGAGGCCATCAGCTGCTCGGGCTGCAATCGCTTCGTGGCAGTCAGCGAGAATGAAACGCGGCTGGAGATTCGGGGCGAGATCGTAATCGATCTGAAGAAAGTACGTGGAGTTCCGCGCTTTCTCGCCGGCTCGGTTGGGCCGACCGTGGAGAAGTTCTTGGTCAACCAGATCACGCCCAATCTGACGCGGGTGAGCGACGGGCTCGTCAAATACCTGCAGGCCGGAGCGAGCTCGTGAAGTTGCGCTGCGTGAAGTTGCGCTGTGGCTCACTCGTCATCTTGCTCCTTGCCATGAGCTGCGCGCCCGCCCCTGCCGCTGGGCCCACCATCGAGCAAACCACGGCTGCGGGCATGGCGAGCGCTGTCGTGACGGAATCGACCTCAGTCGCGACATCCGTCGCGTCGTCAAGCGCAGTCGCGGCAACCAGCTCGGCAGCCAGCTCCGCTTCAACCGTAACAACGGCCGCACCTGCGGCCAGCGCCCCGCAGCCGCAAAAGCAGGTCAACCGCGACGACTACTATTACATCCGCAACATTCACAAGCGCCCCATGCGCGACGGCCCTCGCGCTGGATGGGATCTCGTGGTTCGCAAGGCGGATGGTTGTCTGTTGGTCATCGCGCAGCACCGCGACTCGCGAGGCAGAAGCGCCAAAGAGACTCCCATCGGCGCCACCAGTCGCTTCTCCAAAGACGCCGAAACGTTGAAGGTCGTGCGCGAGCGACTCAGCGGTGATGGTCTGGCCTCAGCCGCCATCGCCAAGATCATGCGCAAGCTCGACCGCTGTCCGCTGGGGCACCGCACCTTGGTCTCGATAAAGCGCAAGCAACCATGATCGTCGAGCTCGTCGAAGAACACGCCGAGGAGGCGGCGTTCCTGTGGCGGCTGCGCGAAGCAGCGGCGGGCGACCCCCACTACAATTTGGCGGATCTGGCTCAGCTCGACGGCAGAGTTGAAGCCCACCTCGACGGCTTGCGCTTGGCTGGCGAGGCTGGTTGGCAGGCTTGCGTTGCCGCGCTCGAAGAGGATGCCGACGCGGGCGCCGTTTTCGCCGCCACCGCTACCGCAGTCGAGCGGACCGACATCGACGCCATCGCTGCCGTGCTCGAGGTGGCCGCCGAGGTTCCGGGGCTGGCCGTAGCGATGGGCGCAGCACTCGAATGGTTGCCCTTCGAAACGACCGCCGCAGTGCTGCCGGGCTTACTCAGCACCGCCGGTCCAGTTGCCTTGCAGCGACTCGGCATCGAGGCGGCGGCGGCCCATCGACGCCACCCCGCACAGCCGCTCAGCTATGCCCTGACGAGCGAGGACCCCGACATGCGCGCAACCGCGGCACGGGCGGTCGGCCGGCTCGGTCTCGTCGAGCTCGGTCCGGATATCAGCGCAGGGCTCGACCGGCCGCAAAACGCAACGAGCCAGTTCTGGTCCAGCTGGGCGCTGGCGCGCCTCGGTGATGCCCGGGCCGCAAACGACCTCGCCAGTATCGCACTCAGCGGAAATGGCCACGCTGAAGAAGCGAGCGCAATGGCCGTGTGCCGGCTGGAGCCAGACGAAGCGCTCCGTTTCACGCAGCGTATGGCCGAGCTCCCCGACGCCCGCCGCAACGCCATCCGGACAACTGGCTTGCTGGGCGCCAAGCAACGCATCAGCTGGCTACTCGAGCGCATGCACGAGCCAGCACTGGCGCGCCTCGCCGCAGAGGCCTTCACGATGATCACCGGCGCCGACGTTTCAGAGGAGCTCGCCGCGACGCAGCCAGCCGACTTCTCGAGCGCTCCCAACGACGATCCCGACGATGACGACGTGGCCCTCGATCCAGACGAGAACCTGCCCTGGCCCAACGCGGATGCCATCGCAACGTGGTGGTCCGAGCACGGCCCTTCTCTCGACAAGCAGCGCCTGTTGCTTGGCCGCCCACGGTCGGCTCAATGGCTCCAACAGGTGCTCATCGAGGGCCGGCAGCGTCAGCGTGGAGCGGCTGCCATCGAGCTGGCCGCGCAATTCGCCAACCGACCGCTGTTCAACGTACGCGCTCCGGCCTTCCGGCAGCAGCAGCAGTTGCTGTGATCCTCACGTGAAGCTGTGTGATGTCGTGAGCCGTGCAAATTGCTACGGCGCTGTCGCGGCGAGCTCGATGACGACACGCTCATGGCTCGTGTCGGTGAGGCGCCAACAATGGCCCAACACATGATCGAGCTTTGAAGGGGCCAACAACGTGGGGCCGCGGCTCGTCTGCTCGTCACCCCGCTTGAAATGCAGCTCCACCCAAAGTTCGGTGCGGCCGTCTTCGAAGCTATCGTGTTGCACCCCTCGATTGCTGATAGTCAGCCCGTTGCGCGAGGTGACGGATTTGCCGCTGGCGACTTGTATCCGTTCGAAGGCTGACAAGCCGCTGCACAGCTCGCTCGCTGGCGCGGCGCTCGGCAGGGGCGCGACTGGCGACGGTGCTGACGGTCTCGTCGTCGGGGCTAAAGGAGGCGGCGGCGCTTTCGAGACTGCCGCCGGGGGAGCGCACGCTGACGACAACATCATCGTAATCGCCAGGAGCAAGGCTGCTCCAACGCACGCACCGCCTCGCTTCGCCGCATTCATCGTCGCAATCATCGTCCCATTCATACGCACCGTCGCGGTCGAAGGATCCCTATCACCGACGTGTTGATGCCGGCATCAACGAATCGATGGGGTGGAGGAACAACGCACACATGCTTCGAACCAAAGCGCTGAGCCTCTTGTGCTCGGCAACGACCGCAACGGACAGCGCCATCCTCTTGCGCCGCTTCATTTCTTCGATGGCAAACGCGAGCGAGCCGGTTTGCTCGAGCAGCCCAATCGCCTCTTCAACCTCCTGTTTGGAGGTGAGGTGACGCTCCTTGTCGAGCACCTCGCGCAGCCATAAGGCCCGCGCGGGCTCAGCGTGCTCCAAGGCATGAACGACCAGAGCGCTACGCTTGCCTTCACCGATGTCGCTACCCGGCGCTTCGCGCCCTTTGTCACCAAAGAGGTCGAGGGTGTCGTCTTGGATCTGAAAGAGCACCCCCATGTGCAAGGCCACCTCTTCGAGCCCTTGCACCAACAAGGGGGTCGCGTCGCAAATCCGCGCCGCGCCCGCCATGGGCAACGCAAACAGCCCCGACGTCTTGCCCTCCACCATGTTGAAATAGTCGGCGATGCTGACCTCGTCCGCTGCTTGAAGCGCGAATTCTTGCTCTTGCCCATCGAGCACGCGAAGGGTTTGCATCACCAGACGCTGGGTCACTTCTTCGCGACGCGAAGCTGATGCGTCGAGCAGCTGCGTGAGCAACACGGCGAAGTAGAACATCGAATCGCCCAAGTTGATGGCTTGAGGGATGCCAAAGTGGTTCCACACGGTCATCCGACCACGCCGGACGATGTCCCCATCCTGCAGATCGTCGTGGACCAGCGTGGCATTGTGGAGCATCTCGCAAGCTGCTCCGAAGGGCAGCAATCGCTCGGGATCACCTCCTAGGGCCTCGGCCACCAGCAGAGGCAGAAGCGCACGCAGGCGTTTGCCGCCCGTTTCCATGTGGTAGCCGCACATCAGCGCCAAGCTCGAGTTCTCGTCGGTCGTGTCTCGAACCACTTGCTCGATCAGCTCCTGCATGAGTGGCCAGTAGCGGTCGCGCAGCTCGGCGAAATGCTCGAGCAAAGCCAGGTTGCCTTCGCTACCGCTCATCCGATAGATGGCCGGGATCTCGCTAGCTTGTTGGCGTCGAGCATCGCACTCGGCCAAGGCACGTTTGGCCGCGCTCAAGCTGATGGTACCGCGCTCTGCAATGAGCTCTGCCACTTCGTCGATGGTCTCACCAACCGCACCAGCCTCAGCCGCCACGTTTCGTGCGTGCAGCTTCATGTGGCCACGCTGGATGCCTTCGGCAGCCAACGCACGCAGCGCGCTCAGGTTCTGGGCAAGGCCGACGGCGGCAGTGATGGACGCCAGATCCGCAGCAGCGCTGAGCTTGGTGAGCTTGCGGGCTGCTTTGACGGTGGGATGGACGCCACCGACGCCGCCAACCGTTCCGACCGCCATCGGCATTTCGAGCTCGCCGACCAACGCGTCAGCCTCGATGCGCCAGCGCGCCAATGCCGTGTAGCGTCCATGTCGCGCTGCGAAAGCGTGGGCGCCCGCTTCTACGGCGCGCCAGTCTTGGCCAAAAGCGAGCAACACGGAGTCGATGCCATTCATGATCCCCTTGTTGTGGGTCGCTGCCCGATAGGGGTCTCTCTCTGCGAACACGGAGGCCTCGACGATGCCGCGCGCCAAGTGAATCGTATCACCCTTGCAGTGCTCCTTCAGGGCTGCCAGAGGCACACGGCCGCGGGCCACGACGGTTCGCCGATCGGCGAGGTTGGACAAGATACGCAAACCCACTCGACCACCGCTGAGCTCCTCGACACGCGGGGCAATGCGCTCACACATGGAGTTGATCGCGTTGGCGCCCATGGCGTCACGGACATCGACGACCAGATGCAGCACGACCATGGGGCCACATGGATCTTCTTCGTCGAGCGGCGGCAGGTGGTGCACCTCGATCGCGATGGCGCCGCCCCCTGCAGCGATGAGGTGTGGGTGACCGCTGTTGGCCGATGCCAACAGCTCCTCGCAAGCAGCCGAAATAGCCTTCTCGGCCGCAGGAACGTCGGCCAGCTCGAGCAGCTGGATCTGCCCGATCATGTGGGGGGCTGAAACCTGAGTTGTCACTCCACCGCCAGCGCGCAGCAACTTGGCGGCATAACTCGCGGCGGCGACCACGCTGGGTTCCTCGGTAGCCATCGGAACCAAACAGTCGCGACCATCAACGCGAAGGTTCAAGCACAGACCAAGTGGAATGCCCATGACGCCGAGGACGTTTTCAGCCATGCGGTTGGCCTGCTCGTCGCTCAGCCCTTGGTCAGCGGACAGCGCGCCCAAGTCATGCTCGCTGAGAC
This sequence comes from uncultured Polyangiaceae bacterium, assembly GCA_964599485.1. GTDB lineage: Bacteria > Myxococcota_A > Polyangia > Polyangiales > Polyangiaceae > JAPYTK01. The sequence goes on along the minus strand of CAZRGL010000236.1, from coordinate 3,686 downwards.
CGGTGAGCTCCGCGATGCGGGCACGTCGGGCGCGCATGTTGAGACGATAGAAGCCGCTGAGCTTGCTCGATTTCGTCATACGGATCCTTCGCAGGTTGCTCGGGGAGCCAGCAACGTTTGGGACGCCTCACGTGACCCTGTCGCGCCTACAAACCGTCCGGCGTCCATTCCTTGGTCGCAGCAGCAGTGGTCTTTGGCGCTGCAGTGGGAACGCGAGGTGGCGCAGTTGTCACCGGCGCACTGGTCCTCACGCCAGGGGTGTCGTCCATGGGAATGCGCCGCGTGAGATGCTTACCCGCGATGACCTCCACATAGATGACTTTGGATACACCGCCGACACGCGAAACGGTGATCTGCTGTCTACCCGCAGGCATCGTGTGTTTCGACGGCGTCGAGCCCAGTGCCTTGCCATTCCAGCGCACTTGGCTGCAAGGCGGGCTGCAGATAATCGTCACTTCTCCGGTCTCATCGGCAGAAGCATCTGGGCTATCGGTCTCCTCGTCGGCCGCGCCAGCATCCATTTCGGGATCGAGCGAATCGCTTGCCGAAGCGGTCTGCGACGCCGTCTCGGGCGCCTCATCGCTCGTCGCTGGCTGGGCGGCCGTAGTCAATGGCGCCGCGGTCCGACTCGATGTTGGCGCTTGGGCAGTCTGTGCCGACCCGACATCCGCAGCAGTCGTGGGCGCCAACGATGACTTGACGCGGTGTGCTATGGCAACAGCCAAAACCCCTGCGGCCACAGCCGCGGCCACATACACGGCCCACTTTCGTCCGCCATCAGACGACGCAGCGCGGGCTGGGGCAGCGGTGGGTTTGGGCGTCGGTCCCCCGTCAGCAGATGGCGGACCATCGAAGTCAGTGGCTAAGACCTCGGTCGTCTCGTCGGCATCCGAAGACTGGTCGCTGTCTGCTTTCTTGGCAGCCTCAGCTCGGCGCGTGGCTTGCTCGAGCGCTTCGCTGATGAATGCGGCTGCATCCTGTGGCGCCAAGTCGGTGGTCTTCTCGTTGTCATCGAGCGAGCAGGGAGCCTCCTCCTCGTCGGACAAGTCGTTGGTTTGGTTGAAGATGTCGAATGTCTCTGGATCCTCTATTGGATCCGTCATCTCCATCGGGTCGCTCGCGATGAAGGGCGGAGGAGGAGGTGCTTCCTCCTCGGGGGCCAACGACGGCGGCGGGCGCTGGGACTCTGGGAGTGGAGGCGGCGCCGACGCAGCGCGCAGCTTGCTGATGTCCATCAGCTGGGTCGACTCATCATCATCGTCGTCGTCGTCTTCGTCGTCCTCTCCGTCAAAGGGATTGGCCAGCGCCAGCGCTATGGCCCGTTCGTACTCCACCACCATTTCCCGCGCGCTGTTGAAACGCTGGTCTTTGGGCGGACGAAGGGAGCGACGGAACCAGCTGTCGAGCTCATCAGGCACACCAACATCTTGCAGCGGGGTGTACTCACCTTTGCAGATCCCGAAGAAGAGCGCGTGGGGGGTTTCTCCGGCAAACGGAACCACGCCCGCAACGCAACGATAGGTGACCACGCCGAGGGCCCACAAATCTGACCGATGGTCGACATCTTTGGAACCGAGCACCTGTTCCGGGCTCATGTATTCCGGAGTACCTACCGCTACGCCCGTCGCGGTGATCATGCTGTCTTCGGTGGCCTTGACCGGTCCGGTCTGCTTGGCCATCCCGAAGTCGAGCACTTTGACCAGTGGGAAGTCGTCCTCGCCGACCAAGAAGATGTTGTCCGGCTTGATGTCACGATGAATGATGGCTTGCTCGTGGGCGGCGTCCAGGGCGTTGCCGACCTGACTCACGATCGCTGCGGTGTCGTCGAGGCTCAGCCGTCCCACCCGCTCGAGTCGCTCGCCCAGCGTCTCGCCACGAAGCAGTTCCATCGCGATGAACGGCATGCCGTCTTCGGTCGTGCCGTGCTCGAGCATTTTCACCACGTTGGGGCTGTTGATGCGTGAAGCTGCGTCGGCCTCCCGGTTGAAGCGCACCAGCGTCGCCTTGTCGCGCGCTTGCTTCGACGAGATGAACTTGACCGCGACCTTTCGCTTCTTCGGGCCTCGCTCAGCAATCCAGACGCTTCCCATGGCTCCATCACGGAGCGGGCGAACCAAAGTGAGGTTCGGCGTGATCGCAGTTCCTGGGCCCACGGACATAGGGTCAACCATCATACCTGCGGCGTCGCCATCGGGCTATGGACTGACGAAGGTGTCACTCAGCTTGGTTGCCACTGTAGGTGCTCATCCCACGAAGTGGGCGCGCATTTCGGCGGTGCCGTGAGCTCAAGCCGCTACAGAGGCTGCAAGCTTGGTGACCATCTGCACGAAGCTCGTTCCGTAGAGAAACTGCGCCTTCACACGCCCCAGCGTCACAGTCATCCCGTCACGCAACGGCACCGGAGTGTTGGGGCGGATCCGCTGCTCGTCGAGCTTGACTCCGTTGAGCGAGCCGCGGTCGATGATCGTCACGCGCAAGCCATCGAAGCCGAATGCACAGTGCTCGGTCGAGACGCTGTACTCAGGAATGACGATGTCGTTGTCCACCGATTGGCCTAGTGAAACGTAGATGCTTCGCTTGGCGCGTGGATCCTTGCGGACACGCCAAACTCGATCGAGGATGCTCTGGACAGCTCGCAGCTCGGCCGCCTCAATGGTATTTAGAGTGCGGCGGCGGTTCGACGGTGGGCGCTCAGACAGGCGCCCAACCATGCCCAAGCCAATCAACAGAGAACCTTTTCGTTCTTGCCTGACGAAGGCTGCCAGGCCGATCTCATGGACCAGTTCCATATACTCGCGAACATAACGCGGCGGTCGCATCACTAATCTTCTCCCATGCGATACAACGGCGATTTCCATCAGTCCTTGAGCGCAGCGGGAAGCTCCAGCCGAGCCGGAGCGTATGAATCTCGGACTTCGCCATGAAAACGACCCTCGCTTTGCTCCTTTTGGCCACCTGCACCGCCTGCGCGCTCGGAGGCGGAAGTGCCAGCCGCGAAGGCGATGACGAGGGTGCCGGCGCCTCGAACGCCAGCAGCAGCTCAAGCAGCACGAGCAGCAGCTCGTCGACCAGCAGCAGCGGCAGCGGAGGCGCCACGACGAGCTCGAGCAGCAGCAGCACGAGCAGCAGCTCCAGCAGCACCAGCAGCAGCTCGTCGACGAGCAGCACCAGCAGCAGCACAGGTGGACCTCCGAGTGGAGGTGCTTGCTACGCAGGCAAGGGTGAATGCAACCCGATGACCAACTCGTGCGCCGCCGGAGAAGCGTGCGACATCGCCAACAACGACTGGCTCTTCCACTGCTTCCCGCCGCCCAACGTAGCCGGAATCGGTGCCACCTGTGATGCCCAAGCTGGCCCATTCTGCTCCCACGGCGGAACCTGCGTGAGCAACAGCTGCGCGGCCTACTGCTGTGCCAACGCGGACTGCTTGGTCGGCACCTGCCAATCTGCCGGGATGGCCGGCAACATCGAGATCAAAGTCTGCCTCTGACGCAACGCCATCCCCACCGCCGCGCACCACACCAGCCCCCGCCCGGCCCCCGCACCCGGCCCGCCCGGCCCCCGCACCCGGCCCGCCCGGCCCCCGCACCCGGCCCGGGAGTAAGTTCTCGGGAGTAGGCCCCCGCACCCGGCCCGGGAGTAAGTTCTCGAAGGGCGACGCGTGTTGCCGGTGACCAGGGTGGCGC
>CAZRGL010000235.1:0-15461 GCA_964599485.1 uncultured Polyangiaceae bacterium | reverse complement strand
CCGCAAACGCGCGCTTGAACACCAGCTTTCGGCTCAGTCCCTTGGCCACCCCAAAGAAAAGCAAGCTCAGGGCATGGGCGGTGCAGACGATGGGCAAGAACCAGGAGTTGTGCTTCGTGTTCAGCGCGAGACCAAAGCTCAGCCCCACCAGCAGGGGCCACATCGTCCCCCCCTGCTGCATGGCCCGCCAATAGCAGTAAGCACACAGCGTCCACATGGTCACCACTGGCGCGTCGAAACAGGCCAAATGGGCATGAAAGAAAAAGCGCGGCATGGCGGCCAGCGAGAGGGCTGCAACCAAACCCACCAGGCGGCCGCGCGCCTGCGCTCCCCACACATAGATCAAGCCTACGCCCAGTCCGCTCAGTACCATTGCCGCGAAACGGAAGCTGGTCCCCTCCATGGCAAACAGCTTGTACTTCTTGAACAGAAACAAGTGCGACAGCGCAAATAGAGACTTGATGAGGGCGGGATGCTCGTGATTGACGCGCCAATACTTGTCGACGTTTTTCAGCGCTTGGCCAGAGTCGGACCAGAGCAGCTCGAACCAACGTTGATAGCTCCGGGCTGCGTCGAAGTAGAAACCTTCGTCGCGCGCATAGCCGAGGTCAGCAACCGTCCCCAAGAGCAACACGACATAGAAGGCAGCCAACAAGAGGCCGAGCATTGGATCTCGCCAGCCTTCGGGCTGCGGGCTCAACCAGCTGTCCATCCAGCGGCGCAGCTGTCTGGTACGAGGGCTGCTCATCGGGTCCTCGCTTCGAAGCAGAAATGACGATGGCGATAATCAGGTGAGCTTATCGAGAAGCTCACCGTAGCCCCCTGCTTGCCGGCGTGCTCGCCCAGTGGGAACGAGAACTTCGACCAGCCATCGCCATCAGCGTGGATGGCGCGACCGACGCGCTGTCCATCGACGTCGATCACCAACTCTACCGGCGCGCCCTTGCGCGTGCGCTCGACAATCCAATACATGCCGCCGTGGCCGACGATGCTGCGGCCAAGATCAACTTTGGGGTAGCGGATCACCAACGAACCGCGGGCGGGAGGATGCGCCCACAGGCAACGACGGGGCCGAAAATCCTGGTCAGCGATGACCGTCACGCCGACATTGAGAAAAGCAGAACCAGGGCACACGAAGCGCTGCGGCGGAAAGGTCGGATGGCCGCCGAGCCCGCCCGCACGCACTGCAGCCTTGGGCCACCAGCGGCAGCGCCGGCCTGGCGCGTAACTCATGAAGACCTGCGTCTGCGGCGACAGCGCCGAGACGAAGTCGAGCTTGACCGGATGTGGACTCGGGTTGGTCACTCGTCGCAATCGGAAACGACCGACTCGTGTGCGCTGTTGCTCTTGCCAACCGCTCAGCTCGCCTGCTTCTTGCCCGAGAATCGAGACCTCGACCGCGGCTGCGTAGCCCTCCTCGTCCGGGCGGGCCACATCAGACAGCGGCATGCGCTCGTCGCCGAGGGCTTTGCGCACCATGGGCTCCGCCCAGGCCGGCGCGACCACCACCAACTCTCCCGCGCTGCGCATACCGTCGACGGCAGCAGCCAGTCCGCTGTATTCCGATTGGCGAGGAGCGCGGTTGGAGAAGTAGAAATGGGCCAGCAGCTCGGCGAGTCCCACCAGCGCCAAGAGCAGCGCGCCGTAGCGCGCCAACCACCAACCCAAGCGCTGCAATCGCTCCTTCGTCACGCCTTGCCCCTCACGCCACGTCCTCCTCGTTGAAGCGACGCCAACAAGCGACCAACACGCCTGCGGTCAAGAGGCAAGCCCAAAGCCCCCACCAAAGCCCAGGGGGACGATAGGACAGCACTACGGTAGAGGTATTTGGCGGCAGCCGCACCGCAACGGCGCCGCGAAGCGGCCGTACGGGGCCAACGTCACTGCTCCAGCCGCGGCGATAATTCATGTTGTAGACGAGCACGCTGCCAGCCCGAGCGTCCTTGACCCGGATGCGCACCTCGTTGGGTGACCAACGCTCGATCGCCGCAGCGCCCGGAGCGCGGCGGCCACGCGGGTCGCTCAGATAGGCTTCCCCGCGATAGCGCGGATCGCGCTTGGTCATGGCCGCTGGCTTGAAGCCTTTGCCCCGCGGCACGCCATAGCAGTTCAGCACCCCGGTATTGGCCATCATGCTCAAGAGCATGGGGCCGGCCCAATCGCGCTTCTTGTAATGAAACGGCGGGTTGTATTCGAAGTGGAAGCTTCGCCCGGCGGGAATGTCGGGCGGCTGCATCCACATGGCTTGGGCCATGGGCTGCTGAGCCACGCGCGCAACATCCACGGCGATCAGACAAACGGCCAAGGCCAGCACGAAGTCGAGCCACGGCAAACGGCGGGCGCGCTTGTCAATGAGCCTGCCGAGCCCACTGGCTGCCACCAAACCGAGCACCAAGACGGCTGGATACAAGAATCGCGAAGGTACATGCTGCGACTTGAACAGCGGCACATGCGCATGCAGCCACGGCCATGGCGCCGATGGATGAAAAGCACCAAATCCCAAGAGCAACAACAGCACGCCGACGAGCTTGAGTAGCTGCTCCCGCTTGCCCCGAACCAGAACCAACCCGAGCGACAGAATCGCCACCCCGGCGCTAGAAATGTAGATCCCCCACTCGTGCCAGCCATAGGGCCGCACCCGTGCCGGACGGCTGTGAAAATGCTGCTCGGGGTGCGTCAACATGGTTACCAGCGCACCCAGATCGAGTCGTTCCTTGGAAGCGATGAGCCGCGGATCCTGCGAGAAGGTATCGAGCAGCGGTAGCAACTTGGGCGCCGCCAATCCTATGGCCGCCAGGCCCCCGGCAGCGAGCAGCCACAGCGGCCTGAGCGAGCCGTCCGCAAAGCTACGCAGCACGGCGTAACAGCCGAGGATCAGCACCGTGTGTGGCAAGGGATATATCCCTCCGCTGTACACCAACAAGGCTATCGCAACCGCCAGCGCGGCCACCTCACGCACCCGCTCGCCGGCGCGTAGCTCTTCACGACAAGCACGCTCGAAGAAGAACATGCACCAGGGCAGATAGGCGTAGGCCAAGTGCCAGGTGTGGCCCGAAGCAGTCTGCAAGCCCCAGCGACCATTGACGGCCCACAGGGCCGCGACCAGCAAACGGGCGCCGTGGCTCTTGGTGAAGCAGCTGCCCAAGGCATAGGCGCCAAATGCGCCGACCAGCGCCATGCCGATCACCTCGACACGCAGCGCGATCGGAAGAGGCAACAGCAAGTAGGCCGGCAGCCAGGGCGAAACCAAGTTGGTCGCCCCCTCGACATAGCCCCAGGAAGGATAACCGCCGCATGCGTATGGATTCCAGCCAGGAAACTGCAGGTGCTCGAGCAGCGATACTTTGACGAGATAGCGAAAGGACGTCTCGACATCCCAATCGGGGAATCCGTAGGTCGACGTGTCGGAAAACCACGGCGCCACGACGATGGCCACCATGACCACGAGCATGGTCAGCGACACACGAGCCGCAGCCGCTCGCCACGGCCGGGCGCGCAGCTTCTTCAGCCAGCGCCGTATACGCTCGCCTCTCACCGCGCCGACGTTACACCACAACCCCGACAAGCGGTATCGAGCTGCCTCAATCGGCGAGCCAGAACACCGTGAAGGCGTCGCCTCCTTCGTCCGATTTGGCTGGGCGTGAGCGCGCGACATGGCTGCTCTGGGCGAGATGGTCCCGCACTGCGCGACGGAGGGCTCCAGTGCCGTGTCCATGCAGGACGAAGGCCGGTGAGTCGCAATCCGAGATGCAGCGATCGATGAAGCGGTCGACTTTCTCGAGTGCTTCATCGACCCGCTGGCCCCGCAAATCGCAGGTGTTGGCGCTCGTGCGAATTTCGCGCTCCTCGACACGCCGGGTGACCGCTTTCGGCTGAGTCTTCTTGTCCGCTTTGCGGTGCGGGGCAGCGCCCTCGAAGCGCAGATCTTTGACGGCCACCCGCAGGGACATCGCACCTGCTTGCACTCGGACAAAGCCGCGATCCGGCGCCTCGATGACTTGGGCGACCGCGCCGATGCGGGGCACGTAGACCCGCGCGCCCACAACGAGATCCCGCGGCTCGACGCTGCGGCGCTTGTCGGGCTCGCGCACGGACTTGTCCAACTGTCCGCCAATGCTCACGACTTTGGCCGCCTCGTCGACCACGCGCTCGGCGTTTCGCAAGTCGACCGAGGTGGCTTGCTGTTGTTTGAGCTCGCCACTGAGCGCACGCAACGTCTCCCGCGCTTGTCGGATGCGGGCGGTGAGCTCTGCCGCCTCGTCCTGCAAGCGCTTGCGCTCTTTCTTTCGGGCTACGAGGCGCTCTGCCTCACTGGCCTCGCGCTCAGCCGCGGCCTGTAGAGCATCCTCCTGCGCGGCAGCGCGCGCATCTACGAGCGCCTGATGCTCACGGGCAAGCTCGGTGAGCAGTTGCTCGCGATCTCGGGTGGCGCTCGACAAGAGGGATCGTGCGCGCTGCACAACCCCCTTTGGCAAACCGTGCCGAAGCGCAACCGCCAAGGCGCTCGAGGGTCCGGGCAGACCCATCTTCAACATGAACGTGGGTCTCATTTCGTCGAAATCAAAACCGACCGAGGCATTCTCGTACCGCGGCGCGCCCGTGGGGATCTCAGCTCCGCCGCTCGCCAACTCTTTGAGCCGCTCGTAGTGGGTCGTCACGGCCACTGCGGCTCCTCGTGCCAAAAGCGCGTCCAGGACAGCCTCGGCGAGCGCAGAGCCCTCCTCGGGATCGGTTCCTCCGGCGAGCTCGTCGAGCAGGATCATGCTGCGCGGGCCAGCCTGCTCGAGCATGGCGCCGAGCAACGTGACTTCAGCGCTGAAAGACGACAGCGAGCGGGCGATTGACTGCTCGTCTCCGATGTCCGTGAGCACTTCGTCGAACCACCCCACCTGGGTCTCCGGATCGGCCGGAATGGGAACACCCGCTCGTGTCATCCACGCTGCCAGTCCCAGACACTTGAGCGCTACGGTCTTGCCCCCCGCGTTGGGGCCAGAAATGACGAGCGCTTGCCCGGCCTCGAGGACGATATCGTTGGGCACGATTGGCCCATCGGTGCTGACCAACAACGGGTGGCGCATCTGTCGCAGGTGCAAGCAGGCTGTCTCATCCGGGATCACGGAAACGGACCGGCTTTGCTGAGCCCAACGGGCCATCGCCGCAAGCACATCCGCCTCGATGCATGCCTCTTGCCCGCGAGCAATCGCTTCCTGCTGCTCGCAAACGCGCGCGCTCAGAGCAGCCAAGATGCGCGCTTGTTCACGCTCGACCTGTCCCTCGGCAATTCTGAGCTGGTTGGCCTGTGTGGTGACAGCAGGAGGCTCGACGTACAGGGTCGCGCCAGTAGCACTGCTCCCGAGCACGATGCCTTCGACCCTGCGGTGCGCACCGGCAACCCGTAGCGCCCATCACGAACGACATAGCTTCCCTCACGCAATACGTCCGCATGACGGGTTTGCAGCTTCTTGAGCTTGTCGAGCAGTCTACGCTGGCAACTGGCCACCCGCTGCCGAGCGCCGCGCAGCTCAGCCGAAGCCGAATCAGCGATCCTGCCACTTGGCTCGATGCAACGCTCGAGCTCGCTGCGTAGGCCTTCGAGACTGGCAGGGCTGTGGTTGGCCTCCGCTACGAGCGGCAACGTGGTGCGACAGCGACTTGCATAGCTGCGCAGGACACGCGCCTGCGTGAGCAGCTTGACGAGCTCAGCAAGCTCTTCGGCCGCCGCCACACCGCTTCGAGCCGTGCGCTCGAGCAGCCCCGCCAGGTCTGGCACCGCTTGCGCTGGGATTGGCTCAGCCCGACCGAGCGCATCAATAGCTTGCTGGCAACGCTGATTCCGCACGCGGGCTTCGGCCAGCTCTGTGGCCGGCTCCAACCGAAGGACACGCTCAACCGCTTGCTCGCTGACACAATGGTTGGACAGCAGTCGCAGCAACGGCGCCCACTCGAGATCAGCCGCCGCCTTGTTGTTGAGATCGACCACCCGCGCTCCCGCTCGACCATGGCGCTCGACCATGGCAACTCGCTGCCCACCGCCGGTTTGCTCGACGAGATGAGGCCAGGAGCCGCTACTGGCTGATTTCTTCGCGGACCGCAAGCGCTAGCGCGCAGCTGTTTGCCTGGCGTTGTCGCGCGATTCGGGTCGACGGACTCATGGAGCTCCCACTGGGGCCGACAAAAGTGCCAGCTGCATCGCGGAGGATGGCCAACATCTTCTTGTCTTCCTTGTTCTTGTCGTCCTTGAGCCGCCAAATGCAGACTCGTGCTTTGTGCGGAGCCGTGGGGATGTTGCGATCGTCAGAAGCCCCCGCGTCTACTCCGCCGTCGCCAGCGGGCGGCAGCTCGTTGGCATCTGCGTCCGCTTTGTCCGCCGGCTCGTCGACGATGACCATGAAGTACTTGGCTTTCACGAGCAGCTGCGCGGCAACTGGCAAGTCGTACTTGTTCGCTACGTCAAAAGTGGCGACAGCGCCACGGAGGGTGAGCTTCTTGGTGATCGCTTGGATCTCCTTCACCCAATCGTCTGTCATCACGTACATGGTCTTGTACGCAAGCCGTAGGTTGTAGGGCTGCGAGTACTTCGCGCAGTGGTTGAACTCGTTACACCAGTGGCCCTCGGCACAGTCCTGTGTGGTTGCGCAGCGCGGCCCTCTCAGCGGGCTTGGGTTGGGCACGTGCATGAGGCAAGCGGTGAATCCGTCATGCAAAGACTTGACCGCCGCCTCCCTGATCGACTCTGTGCTGCGCGCCGCATCTTGGGCCAAACGCAGATAGATCCCGTTCATCTTGCGAAAGTCCCAGGACTTGACCAGGCCTTCGCCCCTTACCTCTTTGAATTTCTCAGCCGCACATTCTTGCGTCCAGCGTTCCATCTTGTCGCGAAGCGGTGTCCAGCGGGGACCGAGCTTGGCCTTCACCGCGCGCTGCCGACCGAGCAACTCGTTGCGCATCCTCTGGATTTGCCCTTCCTCGACCTTCCACCAAATGATGATGCCGGCACCAATGAAGAGCGCCGCCCAGGCCCAGAACTTGGGCGGCATCATCCTGCGCTTGCCGCGCTGCTGGCGTGCCTCTTCGACTGAGGGCAAGCCTCGGGCGAGCGGCTGGCGTTCTGGCCCACTTCGTTTCGGCGGGTCGGAAGTCTCAGCCACGTTATACCTCCGCGGTCAGTTAAACCTGGCGACGGGCAATCGAGAGCTCAACCATCGACGAGGACGCTGCTCGAGCTCACCAGCCGCCCTTGCCGCCGGGCTTGGCTCGCTTGCGCACCATGAAGCTGATGTTTGGATAACCGGCGTATGCAGCGGTTTGGAAAACGCTCTTGACCACCAACGCTGGCACCTCCTCGTCGACCTGCAGAATGCAGACACCGGGGAAGGGCTTGTTGGGGTGGAAGCTCTTCCACAGCTCGCGCTTGCGCTTGAGCATGTCGAAAAGCTCGTCCACCTTCTGCATCCGGCCGAGGTCCTCGATCGCCCGTGTCGAGCCAGCCAGAGAACCATCTACGAGCACCTGGTTGCCGTTGACCGCGACCATGGGCGCATCGACCACCGCCTCGACGTTCTCGGCGTTGGGCAGGGTGATGTTCTTGTCGACCCCGATTTCACCACCGGCCGAGAAGCTCATCAGCAAGAAGATGACCGTCACCATCAAAAAGTCGATGAACGCCGTCAGATTGAGGTCTGAGTTGACGCTGCGAGCCCCGTGGCCTGCAACTTTCTTCCACACGAAATGCAGCGGGACGTTGTGCATCAACCGCCGGCCGGGCTGAACGATGACGTGCGCGTGGTGGTCCCTGTGGACATGTCTGCGAGCTGCACCAATTCCTGACATGATTAACCTCCGTCAGCGCACCGAGAATGACATGTTGAACACGGGAACCTTCTTGGGCTTGCCCTTGAAGATCATCTCGCGTTTGGTGTCGTACAGCGCGTCGAGCACCGCGATGACCTGCTTGAAGGGCAAACGGTTGTCGGCGTGCAATACGGCCTGGTCGATGTTCTTGTCGCTCTTGTCCTGGTGGCCACCGTGCGACTTCCACTCTTCGCCGATCTTCTTGGACAGATCGGCGTACTTGACGATCTTCTTGCCCTTCTGATCAGGCTTCGGCGCCGTAGATTCACTGACGACCGTCGAGCCCTGCTTCCAAACGAGCTTGAACTCGGTTTCTAGGATGTGCAGATGCAGCACCTTCTCCGGCGTCTTGGGCGTGACCTCTATCTCGGGGTTGGGCGGCCCTGGGATCTGCGCGTTCGCGTTCATACGCGAGAACGTCACCCAAACCGCTGTGATGAGCAGAAACGCGATGGTCACCAACAACAGATCGATGAACGGGATCATGTTGACGTTGCTGTCGACCGAACGTCTTCCGCCACCACCACCACCGCCCGTATCTACGCCAGCCATGTGACCTCTCCAGACACTAGAAAAAACTAACTAGACTCTGGTCGCGACCAAGGGCCGCGACCCGCCAATGCTCAAAGTTAAATAAGCCGGCGTCGAAAAGACGCCGTCGAGCAAACGTCAACACGCAGCTCAGGGTTGGGCCGCGCCTTGGACGTTGACCTTCTCACGATTGGCCACGACCAAGTTCAAGACCTGCACGGAGGCGGCGTTGATGTCGTCCTCGAGCGACTGGGTCTTGCCATTTAGAATGGCGAAGCCGATCAAACCGATGATGGCCACACCCAGACCGAACGCCGTGCAGTTCATGGCCTCGGAGATGCCTGCCGCGAGGATGGTCGCTTTCTGGCTGGGATCGACGGACTTGGCCGACACGGCGCCGAACGCCGTAATGAGACCGGACACCGTCCCCAACAGACCCGACAACATCGCCAAGTTGGCAAGCAGTGCCAGGTAAGGCGTTCGCTGCGTGATCTTCGGCATCTCGCGCAGCGCTGCCTCATCCATCGCCGCCTGCACCTCCTCATCAGGCCGATTGACCTTGACCAGGCCAGCCTGAATGATCCGTGCGAGCGGGGCGTTCTGCGCTGAGCAAACCTTCACCGCTTTGGCGATGTCACCGGCCAAAATACACTTCTGCATCGTCGCCAGGAACATGTCCTTGTTGATCGACGAGCCGAAGAGGTACAGGGCGCGTTCCACGATGATGCCGATCTCGACGATCGACCAGAACAGGATGGGCCACATGCCCCAGCCACCCTCTTGGAATGCTTCCCAAAGTTTGTGCATCGCTTCGCTTCCTCCAACTCACTGACAGGGGCACCGAGAAAAATTCGCTGCGCCGCCGCGAGATTACCTTCAACGTGTGTGCGCTAAGTCACATCGAGATTTGCCGGGAGAGCTTTGAACCACATGACTCCCCTCGGCCAGAACAATGTCGCATCTTCGCGAGTTGGACACCGCGTAGTCAAGGTAGTTTGCGGCTTTTTTTTGGGGAGCGGTCAGAATTGACAATACGGTTACAAATTTCCGTTATTCGTGAACAATCTCGGGGCGTTTCGCGGTAGGGTGTCCGTTGGGCATTGTTACGGGAGCTGACAGAACTAGCCGGCATGAGTGAGCTTTTCGGCGGTGACGGGGGGCGCCGGGGCGCGCCAGCTGGTGGCGGCAGCAGAACTGCATTGACACCATGTGCTCGCGTGGCTTGCCTACCGAAACTCCACACGGCTATAGTCGGCCGGCGCGCAAGCTCCTGGGCAGTCCGTTCCTGAGCTTGTTCACGCACAACCCAACAATCGAGGCGCAAAAGAGGCTCTGACAAAATGCATCACTTTTTGATGTTTGCAGCTGAGGGTGGCGAGAGCGGCATGCTTGCCGCGATCAAGCACAACCCCACATTCCTTCTATGCAACACCGTCGTCTCGGTGATCGTGATCACGATCGTCATCGAGCGGTTCGCGTTCCAGATGGCCAAATACCGGGTGAACTCCAAGGAGTTCTTTGCGCAGATCAAGAAGCTGGTCGTCAACGGCAATATCGACCGTGCGATCAAGCTCTGTGACGCGAGCGACTACCCGATTCTTCAGCTGGTCAAGGCGGGCCTCACGCACGCCAACAAAGGCCCCGACGAGATCGACGCTGCGCTCAGCGAGAAGATGTCGGAGCTGAAACCGCATGTCGAGGCACGCATTCCAGCACTGTGGTCGCTCGCGAACATCGCGACGCTCATCGGGCTGGTCGGCACGGTGTACGGGCTGATCGCTGCCTTCGCGGCTATCTCGGGCTCCAGCCTCTCGGCGGCCGAGAAGCAAGCGCTGCTGACCGGCGGTATCGCAGAGGCCATGTACAACACCTTCTTCGGTCTAGCGATCGCAGTTGTGTGCATGATCTTCCACGTCATCTTGCACAGCAAGTCGAAGAACATCGTCCACGACCTGGAGTCGACCAGCGAGCGGCTCTTCAACCTGCTGACGATCGCGGCCAAGGGCTCAGGCTAGCAACAGGTAGACCTGATTCCGTGCTGACACGTATGATCTTGCTCGGGAGCTAGCGCCTTGGATCCACACGACATACCGCTAAGTCCAGCTCAACGGTCGAAGGTTCGTCGACTGTCGGCACCTCACGAGCCATCTGCAGGCGAAGAGGCGGGCGAGCTGAACGTCATTCCCTACCTCGACATCATCATGAACATCATCGTGTTCATCATCGCCTCCTTGTCGGTGGTGTTCATGAGCACGATCGATACGACCCCACCGTCGATTGGAGGCGGTGGCAAGACGCGCAGCGTCAAGAGCAAGGCGCTCAATCTCACAGCGCTCATCACTTCAGAGGGCGTGGCGCTCAAGAGCTCGAGCGGAAACATCGCTACAGGTTGCAACTCGATTGGGTCCGGCATCACCGTCCCCAAAGTCAACAACAACCACGATTATAGCGAGCTGACCCGATGCGCACGCGAGCTGAAAAAGCAGAATGCGCGCTTCGCCTCGGAGACGCAGGTGACCATCACCGCCAACCCGGATGTGAGCTACCAGATCGTCATCTCGGTCCTTGACGCCATGCGCAAGGACAAGGAAGGCGACCTCTTTCCAAACGTCCACTTCGGGGTCGCTCGATGACTGACAAGAAAACGGAGCCCAAGCCGGCTTATCCCAAAGCGTCCATCGTCAAGTACAAGGCGGCGCTTCGGCGTGAGACGCGCAAGCGCGCAAAAGAGCCGGAGATCGACTTTCTCAACATCACGGCCATGCTCGACTTGATGACCATCATTTTGGTCTTCATGTTGCAGAGCATGGCGTCGTCGTCGGCCGCGATTCAGGAAGGTGATGACCTCACGCTGTCGCGCTCTATCATGACCGGCGAGCCTTCTGACCAAGGCGTGATCTTGGTGATCTCGAAGAGCGCTATCTTGCTTGGTGAGGAGAGCGATCCCATCCTTCGCCTTCCCAGCCGCGAGCAACTCGCACAGCAAGGACTCGATGCTCGGCACAAGCGCAGCGGTCCGAACGACTTGTTTATCGTTCCGCTAGCCAATCGGCTGCAGAACGCCCGCGAGCTAGACAAGAAGATCCGCGCCGCCAAGGGGCAGCCGACCAACACTTCGGATGCCATCATCATTGCCGACGCTGATACGCCTTACCGGCTGCTGATCGAGGTGCTGTACACCTTGGGGCAAAGCGAGTTTGGCCGCTATCACTTGATGGTGATGAAGCAGAAGAGCTGAGGCGCGGGAGTCCAACACGTTTTCCGAGGCGTTCGGCACACGCTTTGTTGGACGCTCTTCGTTGGATGAGCGCGGCGCCTGATTGGTGTTCAACACCGCTTCTGCCGCAAATCACTTGGGTAGCGAGCCGGCTCGTGACATCTTTTGTGACAAAATGGACCTTCCGCTCAACGAAGGCGACCTCGTCGCAGATTGCTACCTCGTAGAGCGGGTCGTAGGCGTTGGCGGCATGGCGGTGGTAGCCGTGGCCTCGCACACCACCGCACTACATCGGGTTGCCATCAAAATGCTGCTTCCCCAGCACGCTAGCCACGATGAGGTGGTCAAGCGCTTCGAGCGGGAGCAGGACACGTTGATGCAGCTCCACAGCGAGCACACGCTGCGCATCTACGGTGCTGGCACCCACGGCTCGCTTCCCTTCATGCTGGTGGACTACCTCGAGGGCGACGATCTCGCCGAGCTGATCAAGAAAGAAGGCCCGCTGCCCGTGGAGCGTGCGGTCGAGTACATCCTGCAAGCTTGTCACGCCATCGCCGAGGCACACGCGCTCGGGATCACCCACCGCGACCTCAAGCCCGGTAATCTCTTCTTGGTCCGCCGCCACGACGGCTCACCGTGCATCAAGGTGCTCGATTTCGGTATCTCCAAGGTCACCTACGAGCGCGTCACTGACGAGCCTTCGCTGACCAAGACGACGACGATCATGGGCTCGCCCTTCTATATGTCGCCCGAGCAGATGTTGTCCTCCCGTGATGTGGATGCCCGTACTGATATCTGGGCGCTCGGCGTGACCCTCTACGAGCTGCTCACCAAGGCTCTGCCATTCGCCGCCGAAACACCAATGCAGGTGTGCCGCCGAATCATGCACGATGAGCCCACGCCACTGCGCAAGCTGCGGCCGCTCTATCCCAAAGGACTCGAAGACATCATCAGGCGCTGCTTGCAACGTCATCCCGACCGGCGCTACCCCAACATCGCCGATCTTGCCACGCGTTTGGCCGACTTCGGGCCCGAGCATGGGCGTTTCGCGGTGGAGTCGATTTGCGAGTTGGTGGAGCCGAGCGAGCCCCAAGACCAGGTTCATCTGGTCAACGAGGAGCCCGCTCCTTCGTCCCAGTTAGCCGGCGGCGACACCACCATCTACCTGCAGGGCGATCAGGGAGGCTCCAAGATGCGCACCATCTGGAGCGCTGGCTTGGCTGCCGCCACATTCCCGATGGGTGTGGGGGTTGGCTGGGTCATGTCGCTGCCCACCGATCCAACCACGCACCGCGCCGTGCTCCCCGCAGAAGACGCAGCAGAGCCGGCCAAGCAGCCCAGAGCAACGCAGCCGAGCGTTGAAACGACCAAACCTTCAGAGCCCATCGACTTGGATGATCCACCGGCCGCTGTTTCAGACAAGGGGACAGCACACAAAGGGGCGGCCGGCGCCCCGACCCGAACCGCAGGGGCTGCTCCGACCGCCCGGCCGCGCCCATCGGTCTCGGCCAAGAGCCCACCACCACTCGACGAAACGATCGAGCCCGGACCTACCCCATTGCCCAGCAGCAGCCCCGCCCCCGCTGCGAGCGACATCGAGTTCTGATTTTTCAACGCCTTGCTGGCCTTCGCGGCACGCATCTGGCTAGATTCCACCATGGGGTTCTTCAGTCGCGGCGACGACGATGGCGCCAAGACCTTGGTCTACACAGGTGGCTCGAGCACGATTCTCAGCTTCGTGGAGTCAGCCAAGCGGCGAAAGCGCGTCATTGCAATCGCTTCCGTAGTGATCGTGGTCGTGGCAGCAATCGTTGGTTTTGGCGTCATGCGCTACATCAAGGCAGACGCGGCCGCTCGGGTGGTCGATGGCTATAGCGCACTGACACGATGTTTGCTTGGTGAGCTTCCCAAGGGCGAGGCGACACCCAGCATGCGGTTTCGCGCCATGCAGCTGAGCGCGCTGACCCAAGTCGAGGTCAAACGCACCCCGGGCAAAGGGGAGCCTTGGCCCGACCGCTGCGCACGCTACGCACACATGCTTTCCGAGGGAGTCAAACGGTCGCTTTCCGAGGAAAAAGGCAAGAAGCTCGCAGCCTCGGCCAAGGAGCTCGGCGACCAGCTCAGCAAGAAGGACGGCTACCACCAGGACATCTCAGAGGTGGTCGACAAGGTCTTCGCTCAAGCCAAAACCGCTGGCATCATCCTGAATCCAAAGCCGGATCTCGCTGCCCCCCCTGCCCTCGCCAAAACACTCACCATCGATGGGCTCAAGCGTGAGTCGCGCGTGACGGACAAGCCCCTCGAGCTTGGTCGTATCCACGTCCAGCCGCACAGCAGTGGCAGCATTCACTTCATCATCGATGACAGCAAGATCGAGGGCGCGCCGATGCTGTGCTCCTTCGACGACTCGAGCGGCAAGTGCAACTCGTTGGCCGCTGCCATCGTCCGGGCCTCGAAGGCTGGCTTCCGGCTGCTCGGCACCGCTGCCGATGGCGCGAGCCCGCTAGTATTTGCTGGTGGCACCGGCGTAGACGGTTTCTTCCGCTCAACGGGAGACAAGCTCGGCGCTGGACGGGCGCTCGGTGGATTCGTGGCCGCCGACGGCTTTGCCGCGGTGCTCAGCGGCAAGGGCGACCGACTCGAGCTACTCAAGAGCAGCGGCAAGAAGACGAGCAAGGGGTCCGCTTCCCCAGGCGGCGGCCTCGATCTGGCAGAGCCGCTGCGGGATGCACAATTGCTCTGGAACCACTTGGTGTTCTTGGGGACCAAGTCCGATGTGCTGACGCTCGCAAGCGCCCGTGTCGAGGCGGGCGGGCGGGGCGTTGGCCGCGCCGTGGCAATCGGAGAATTGCCCGGGGTCAAGCTGCCAGACAACCGTGCTGGGGCCACCAAGTCGCGGCTCAGCGGCTGCCAAACTGGCACGACGACCGTGCTGCGAGCTCGTGTCGGCAACAGCGCCTTTTTGAGCTTCTGGCTGGGCAACCGCTGGAGCAAGCCTGTCAAGTTGAGCTCGGCGGGTGGTAGCTTGAGCTGCAACGGCAGTGTCGCCACCGTCACCCGACGTGATGTCGGCGCGGGTGACAGCGTCCTGAGCTCGAGCGTCACCCATCATCGCTGCACACCAACGGAGTGCAAGAGCAAGTCCCAGCCGCTGCGCGACATTCTGGAAGGCGAGCAGAGCCTGGCGCCCGAAGCGCTGGTCCACATCGCAGGCCTCGACGGCAAGCTGCTGATGGTCTGGCAGGCTGCCCAGCGGGGCGGCATTCGCATGCGCCTGGCCGAGGCGGCGCGGATTGCCAAAGCCGAAGACGTCATCCTGTTTGATGACCTGATCAGCGGTGGTGCCGTCACACAAAAGGGCACCGTGCTCGACATGCGGCTATTGCCAGCAGGCAACTTCGCCGTGCTTCTGCTCAGCACAGCAAAGGGAATTCACGTGCTGCGGATCGGCGCCGACGGAAAAGTGGGTCCAATCGACATCGAGCGCTAGCCAGTTGGTAGCTGGCCCAATGCGCGCCCGTTTTTTCTCGGCGTGACGACTCGGCTATTCGACCGAGAACAGGTCCATCAGATCGGACTTGCTGAGCTTCTTGGCGCCGCCAGCATCCTCGGTCAGCACACTAGTGACCAAGGCTTGCTTCTTGGCCTTGAGCTCGAGGATCTTCTCTTCGATGGTGCCCGCGGCAACCAAACGATAGACCGTCACCACCTTGGTTTGCCCGATGCGGTGGGCGCGGTCGGTGGCTTGTTGCTCAACGGCCGGATTCCACCACGGGTCGAAGTGGACCACGGTGTCTGCTGCCGTCAGGTTCAAGCCGGTACCGCCAGCTTTCAGCGAGATCAAGAATGCGGGAACGGTGGG